>JBOGWU010000032.1:0-37025 GCA_050693935.1 Actinomycetota bacterium
GCGAATCGTTCCGGATGAAGGAAGCCAGATCGAAAGGAGGTGGTCGCAAGAAGGCGGCTACGAAGTCCTAAGGGTGGAGACTTTCAGTTGGCCACCAGTGGGGACTTTCACATGGCCATTGACAACGGCTGGAAGTGGTGGTCCACGCAGGGCCGGGCAAGACCGTGGGACGCCACTAACTAACTATCTCGGAGGGATAGCCGACGTGTTCGAGGGAAAGGCGAAGAAACTCATAGCGCAGCCAGGGTTGCTCGACTGGTTGGGCGTTCTCATCAAGGGTGGGCCTGTACGACGAGGACCGTCAGATCGTCTTTGCGTTCGCCCAAGCGCTAAGCCAGCACCCCGCCATCAACCACCAGAGCCTGGCCGGTCATGTACGAGGAAGCGGAACTCGCTAGAAAGATCGCCGGACCCACCATTTCCTCGGGCTCTGCCCATCGCCCCATAGGCACGTCACCAAGATGACCTTTCCCCTCATCGCGGCCGGATCGGCTCATCTTCGTTCGGACCCAACCGGGGCAGAGCGCGTTCACCCGCACGCTCTTGTTTGCGAGCTCGAGTGCGAGCGATCGAGTCAACCCGATAAGTGCATGCTTGCCGGCCGAGTAGTAGGACAGGTTCGGACCTCCGCGGAACGCGTAGATCGAAGCGATGTTGATCACTACGCCCGGGGTCCCCTCTTCCAGCCAGTTCCGGATCACCTGCTGCGTGAGCGCGGCTTGGGCGGTGATGAGGAGCGTCAGATACTTCTGCCACCCCTCCATGTGACTCTCTGCGAGCGGAGCATCGAACGGAGCGGCCCCCGCGTTGTTGACGAGCACGTCCAGGCCGCCGAGATCTGCGCGAGCACGCTCGACGGCAGCCGCCCGACCGGAGGCATCAAGAAGGTCAAGCGCCACCCCGGTTGAGTTTTTGCCGGTTTCTCGGATGAGAGATGCGACCTCATGGATCTCGGAGCGCGTCCTGGCAGCGACGGCGACATCCGCGCCTGCATCTGCGAAGCCCACCGCTATCGCCCGGCCGATACCGCGGCCGCCGCCCGTCACCAGCGCCCGACGGCCGGTGAGACTGAAGAGCTTCCCTGCATCCACGGCACCCCGATCCTCCGACGGAAGAGAACGCGATGGAAAGCCTCCGGCCTCCCATCGGCCCGTTGCACCATACAATCCTGTGTGCAAGGATGTATACCGTCTCGCACACGAGCACCGCGACGTCCTTAGGGGGATGCAGGCATGTCTGCTGAGTTCATCAATCCGGAGAGCCTGGGACCGAAAGGCGTCGCCTACTCGCAGGGCGCCGTAGCAGGCAACCTCGTCTTCGTCGCCGGGCAGGTCGGCTTCGACGAGAACGACCAGCTCGTGGGCCCCGATGTGGCGTCGCAGACTCGCCAGACGCTCGTCAGGGTCGAGACCGTTTTGAAAGAGGCCGGCTGCGAGCTGACGGACATCGTGCAGGCGACCGTCTTCCTCCACGACATCAGCGACTTCAAGGAATTCGATGCAGCTTGGCGGGAGGTGTTCGGCGACCATCGGCCCACCCGCGCAACCGTCGAGGCCTCTGCACTGACCTCGGAGATCCTCGTCGAGGTCCAGTGCATCGCCCACCGCAACTCCTGAGCGGAAGGCAGGCGATCGGATGAAAACGATCGTCCTCGGTGGTGGGGTGGTTGGAGTCACGACCGCCTACTACCTGGCGAAGGATGGGCACGAGGTCGAGGTGATCGATGCTGCCCCTGAGCTCGGCACGGGTGCTACGGGCGGCAACGCCGGATTGATCGCCCCCGGCCACTCCTTCGCGTGGGCCTCTCCGAACGCGCCCCGAATGCTGGTGAAGTCGCTGTTCGGCAAGCAGACCGCTATCAGGATGAAGCTGAAGCCCGATGCGCGCCTTTACGGATGGGGGCTGCGCTTCCTGCGCGAATGCACGGCCGAGCGGGCGCGGGCGAATACACTCGTGAAGCTGGCGCTGTGCCAGTACAGCCAGCGGATGCTGAACGAACTGGCGGCGGAAGAGAACATCGACTACGGCCAGACGAGCCGCGGGGTCCTCTACCTCTACCGTAGCGAGCACGAGCTCGAAACCGGTGCGCAGAAGATGCAGCTGCTCGCCGAAAACGGTCAGAAGATCGAAACGCTGAACGCGGACGGTGTCGTCGAAGTCGAGCCCACGCTCGGTCCCGTCAAGGATCGAATCGTTGGCGCGGTCTACGGCCCTACAGACGGCAGCGGCGATTCACAACTCTTCACCAACAAGGTGGCCGACGTGTGCCGGAGGATGGGCGTTGCGTTCCACCTGGGGCGGCAGGTACGCGCTCTCGATGCCGATGCCGACAAGGTGACCGGGGTCGTAACCGATGAGGGCATCCTGCGCGCCGACACGTACGTCCTCTCTCTGGGAGTCGACAGCCCGAAGATCGCTAAGACGATCGGAGTGCGGATCCCCATCTATCCCGCGAAGGGTTACTCGGTCACGTTCCCGATCTCTGAGGACAACGAGGCTCCCGTGGTGGGGGGGGTCGACGAGGAGCTGCTCGTCGCATGGTGCCGACTCGGAACCTCGCTGAGGATGACATCCACCGCTGAATTCACAGGCTACGACCGCTCGTGGAAAGCCAAGGACTACTCGAACATCCACAAGATGGCACAGATCCTGTTCCCGAACGCGGCCGATTACACACGCGGTCACTACCGCGCGTGTCTCCGTCCGATGACGCCAGACGGACCGGCCATCATCGGACGGGGACGGCACACGAACCTCTTCTTTAACACGGGCCATGGCCACATGGGCTGGACGATGGCGTGCGGCTCGAGCCGATCGACCGCGGACATCGTGGGAGGTGCGACGCCGGACTTCAACATCTCCGGCCACCACTTCAGGTATTGAGCAACACGCGCCCGACGGAAGCAGATGGAGGCAGTGGAGCAACAAAGGGGGACATCATGAAGCAGGGAAAGAGGCTTGGGCCGGTGGCATTGGTGCTCGTTCTCGCGTTGTTCGGAGCGGCTTGTTCGGAGACCGCAGAGCAGAGTGGCGACAACGGTGGCGGATCTACAGGCGAAGACGCCGGCAGTGGAGACACGATCAAGATCGGGGCGGTTCTGCCTTTGACGGGAGCAAACGCAACCATCGGCGAGGATCAGGAGCGAGGGGTCCAGCTCGCCGTCGACGAGATCAATGCGGAGGGCGGCGTCATGGACATGGACCTCGAGGTCCTTGTGGAGGACTCTGCCGGGACGCCGGAAGGCGCGATCGACGCAGCGCGTAAGTTGGTCGACACCGAGGGTGTCCCTGTGGTTCTGGGCGAGTACTCCTCGGGCAACACGTTGCCGATGGCGCAGTTCCTTCAGCGCGAGGGCGTAGTTCACATCAACGTCGGCAGCTCCTCGCCCGATCTCCAGGAGGTCGGTGATTACTCGTTCGGAGTGATCGGGCTGGATGACGTTGCAGGTGCCTTCACGGCAGACAAGGCGTACGAGCTCGGGTACAGGTCTGCGGCCTTCCTCGCCCCCAACAACCCCTACGGTCAGGGCATCTTGGAGGAGACCAAGAATCGATTCGAGGAGCTCGGGGGCACGATCGAAGAGAGCATCCTCTACACCGAAGGCAAGAACGACTATCGCAATGAGGTGCAGCGCCTCGCAGCCGCCGATCCCGACGTGATGATCTACACGGCATATGGGACCGAGGCGGCGACGATCAACCGGCAGGCGTTCGAGTTCGGCGTCAGTGAAGACATCCCGTTCTTCTGCGTCTACCTAACGCTCTGCGCAGCAGATTCCGAGCCCCCAACTGTCGAGGGTCAACGAGGGATCGAGGTCAATTACATCGGGCCCGGTGGAGAGGATTACCAGAGCATGTACGAAGAGGAGTTCGGAGAGAACTTCACCTCGACCTTCAACGGATACCTCTACGACGCGGTCCAGCTCTCTGCACTGGCGATGGAGGAGGCCGGCAGTGCCGAGCCGGACGCCATCCGCGACGCCCTTCCGGAGGTGGACACTCAGTACGAGCCGGTAACGGGTGCGATCGAGTTCGACGAGCTGAACCAGCGTTCGGAACAGCCGTACATATTCGTCGAGGTCGTGGACGGTGAGGTCGAAGAGGTCGACGAGTAACGGGGACGCTTCGAACGGGTTAAGGGGTTGTTGTCATGTCGATGACGCAGGTGCTGGTCGACTCGCTGTTGCGAGCCGCAGAACTGGGACTGGTGGCGATGGGACTGACCATCGTGTACTCGCTGGTCAAGTTCGCAAACATCGCGCATGTCGAGTTCGCGACCGTGGGTGCGTTCATCGCGCTCGCGGTCGCGGGCTCGTCCACCGGCAGCATCGCCCTCGCGGGGGCGATGTCGGCCATGGTGGTGGGCCTGCTGGCGATCGTGCTGCACCGTACCTTCTTCAAGCGGCTGTTGAGATCGGGATCCGCGATCCCAATGATCGGATCGCTGGCGCTCGCGATCGTCTTGCGCGCTGTAGTGCAACTGTTCATGGGAACGCGACCGTCGAGTTTCGACCGCCCCCTCGAACGAGCGATCGAGATCGGCGGAGCGTTCATCACCCCCCTTCAGGTGTGGTTGATCGCGATAACACTCGCCACCATCGCCGTCTTCATGATCGTCCTGTATCGCACCAAGCTCGGCCGCACGTTACGTGCGGTGGCGGCTAACCCCGAGCTCGCCGCAGCAAGTGGAATCAACGTGAATCGGTCGATCGATATCGCTTGGTTCCTCGGCGCAGGCTTCGCCGCGCTGGGCGGCGTGTTCCTCGCCCTTAACACCCAAGCGAGCATCCAGATCGGATCGAACCTGCTTCTACCCGTCTTCGCGGTCGTGATCCTCGGGGGGATCGGCAGCCCGGTGGGAGCTCTCCTCGCAGCGATCTTGATCGCTCTCGCCGAGAACACGATCCTGCAGCTGGATTGGGGATTGCTCTTCGGCGATTCGTCTTTCTATATGCCTCTCAGCTACGACGTTGCGATCGGATTCATCGTCCTGGTTCTCACTCTCTTGATCAGGCCGCAAGGTCTCTTCGGAACGGCGGCGAGAGATGCTTGATTTCCTCCTCCACGTCGGTATCGTGGCCGCGATCTACGGCATAGCTGCCGTCAGCCTCAACCTCCAGGCGGGCGTCGCCGGGCTTCTGAACTTCGGACAGGTGGCCTTTTTCGGGCTCGGCGCATACGGCGTGGGGATCGCTTCACATCGAGGGCTGCCGTTGTGGGTGGGACTCCTCGGAGGGATCGCCGCAGCTACGCTCGCCGGAGCGGCCGTCGGCCGTCTAGGTCGCACACTTCTCGCCGACTACTGGGCGATCGCAACGCTGGCGCTGGCTGAACTGGTCCGGCTCGTGTTCCTGAATGAGGAATGGCTGGCGCGTGGAGCGGACGGCATCGGCAGTATCCCGGGGCTCTGGGGGGCGCTCCGAGGAACGACTCGCGATGCTGCCATCCTAGCAACCGTCGTGATGATTCTTGTGATCGTGTACGTCGGGGCGGAGCGCATCACTAAGGTCCAGTTCGGACGCGTCGCGCGCCTGATGCGCGAACAACCGAACCTTACAGCCGCCCTCGGATACGACATCGTCCGCATCAAGATGCGGGTGATGATGGTGGGAGCAGCCATCGCCGCCGTCGGAGGGGCGCTGCTGACGACCTACATCTCCTTCATCGGTCCTGGACAGCTTCGTCCGGCAGACACTTTCCTCGTCTGGGCCATTATCGTCGTGGGCGGATTGGGTAACCATCTCGGAGTGATCGCCGGTGCCGTGGTGATCAATCTGATCTACGTGGGCTCTCGTTTCGCGAACGATTACGTGGGGTTGGACGCAAATACCGCAGCGAGCCTTCGTCTCTTGCTCGTGGGACTGATCCTGATGGGCTTTCTGCTGTTCCGGACGAATGGTCTCGTACCCGAACGACTAAGGACCGTCGATGCTGACCGCAATTGACATCCGTAAGCATTTCAAGGGTCTGAACGCGCTGGACGGCGCAAGCATCGACGTCCAGCGCGGTGAGATCGTCGGATTGGTCGGTCCGAACGGTTCCGGTAAGACGACCTTGTTGAACGTGCTGTCCGGTTTCACCCGCGCTGATTCGGGCGAGATCCAGATCGAGGCCATGAAGACCAACCGTCTTCCTTCCTGGGAGGTTATGCAACGCGGTATAGGACGGACCTTCCAGCGACCCCAACTCCCCTCTCGGATGACCGTGATGGAGACGATGCTGTGCGCAGCTGAGCTGCCGACGGGGGAGTCCCTTCTCGGAGCCTTTCTGAAGCGACAAAAGGTTCGTGTAGAAGAACGGGAAGCCGTCGAGCGAGCGATTCAGATCCTCACGCGTCTGGACATCTCTGGGGTCGGCGGTCAACCCGCCACCGACCTCTCGGGTGGCCAGCAGAAGCTGCTGTCTTTGGGGCTCGTACTGATGCGCAGCCCGAGGTTGCTGATGCTGGACGAACCAACGGCCGGGGTTAACCCCTCGCTGCGACGCTCGATGGCCGACCTCCTCAAGGGGCTGACCGAAGAAAACGAGATCGCGATGTTGATCGTCGAGCACGACATGGAGTTCGTACAACGCCTCTGTAGCCGCGTTTTCGTTCTCGACAAAGGCGTAGTCGTCGCCGAGTGCAAACCCTCGGAACTCGCGGACAATCCACGCGTGGTCGAGGCCTACCTGGGAACGAGGACACGAACGGAACCGGTCGCCTTGACACCCGATGCGGCAGGTGAGAACCGATGACGATCACGGTGCGTGGACTCGAAGCCGGGTACACGCGCGGCGTCAATGTCCTGAACGGCATCGATACGGACCTGAAGGAGGGTGAGGTCGTAACGGTGATCGGGCCCAATGGCTCGGGCAAGTCGACGTTGCTGAAAGCGGTGATGGGGTATCTTCCCTTTTCCACCGGTTCCATCGAGGTGGACGGGCGGTCGGTCGCCGGACTGAGCGTGCACAAACGGTCGATAGATCACGGCATCGCGTACATCCCCCAGGTCGACAACGTCTTCCGCCCCTTAACGGTGCGAGAAAACCTCGAGGTGGGCGGTCAGCATCTCGACCGGGTCCGGCGGAAGGAACGCATCGCCGAGCTGATGGACACCTATCCCCTGCTGGCGAAGAAGATCAAGGCACGCGCCGATTCGCTGTCCGGAGGCGAGAGGCAGATCGTCGCCATCGGTCGCGCCCTCATGACCAACCCGAAACATCTCCTCCTCGATGAGCCCTCGGCAGGCCTCTCTCCTGCATTAACCACTCAGGTGTTCGAGGCGATCGGCCAGATCGCCCACCGGGAGAACGTCGCGATCCTCCTCGTCGAGCAGAACGCGGCGCAGGCTCTTGAAATCTCCGACCGCGCCTACGTCCTCGTGATCGGGCGCGTGATGATGTCGGGAGACGCTCAAGAGATTCTGGCGAACGAAGAGGTGCGTCACCTCTATCTCGGGGGCGTACCGGCAACACATGGAGCAACCGATGGACAGGCGCGGGCAGAAGGAAAGGGGGGCTTCGATGCCGATCTACGAAGCTCATAGAGGACAGGTTGCATACGGATTCTCGGTCGGGATCCTTTGTCTCGAGTACCACCTCCCCTTCATCCCGGGAGATGTCGCGAACGCCTCTAGTTACGACTTCCCCGTCATGTTCAAGGAGGTCCCAGGCGCCAGCGGCGACGCAGTGATCGTGAAGCAGGACGCGGAGCTCACCTCGAACTTCATCGAGGCCGCCCGCTGGCTTGTGCAGCAAGGGTGCAAGGCGATCACGAGCGACTGCGGCTACATCGGGCAGTACCAGGACGCCGTCGCGGAGGCGCTCGAAGTTCCCGTGTTCCTGTCGAGCCTGTTGCAGGTCCCCATGGTCACACGGATGCTGGGTCCGAAGCGCCGGCTAGGGATCATGGTTGCCAATGGCGCTTCTGTCAGCGACCGCTTCCTCGATAAGGTCGGGATAACCGACAGATCACGCGTCTACTTCCAAGGGCTCGAGCAGCAGCCGTACTTCCGGAAATCCATCCTTGAAGAGAGCGGCAGCCTCGACTCCGATGCAGTCGAGGCTGAGGTGGTGGAGACGGCGCTCGACATGCAGCGGGAGAAGCCGGAAACGGGAGCCATCCTGATGGAATGCAGCGATCTGCCGCCTTATAGCGCCGCCGTCCAGCGGGCCACCGGGCTCCCCGTGTTCGATTGGATCGGGTTCATCAACTACGTTCATCACGCAGTCGTGAGAACTCCATATCAAGGAATCTTTTGACCCAGGAAAATCAGGCGTCTCAGTCAACGGCATCTTCTAGCGACAACCTCGACCGCGATATCGCGTCGTCTCGAGCAGCTTGGGTCTACGAGGTTCTTCGCACCCGCATCACTGAGGGACGCATACGTCCGAATGCGCGGCTCGTTGAGACCGCAGTCGCGGAGGAGCTGGACATCAGCCGGACTCCGGTCCGCGAAGCCTTGCATCGCCTCGCGACCGCGGGGTACGTCATGGGCGGACGCTCCGGGTGGTCCGTACGCGAACACACTGCCCGAGAGATCCAAGAGATCTTCGAGACACGTGCCGCTCTTGAGGGGTACGCGTCTCGTCTCACTGCTGTCCGCGCCAGCACGGAGGAACTCGACGCGATCGCGCAGACGCGCGGTGCCGAAGGCGAGCGCCTGCTGCGCATCTCTCGTGAGGAGCTCGTGGACATCAACGATCTCTTCCACAACGCTATCTATGCAGGCTCCGGTAACGAGAGGCTGATCGACTTGATCCGTCGCAACCGTGATTTCTACTTCAACTACCGGATCGCCGATCTCTACTCACAAGAAGAGCTACATACCTCGGTCGTAGAGCACGAAGCGATCATCGGAGCGTTGTGGGACAGGGACGGTCGCCGGGCGGAGATCCTCATGCGCAGACACATCCTGCGCAGCGTCCCGATCGTAATCTCTCGCCTGCGCCCGCCGTCGGGCAGTGACCTGCCCAAGGTGGTCATGGATCCTCCGATAACAACGTACTCACCGCCGGGAGAGGAGATCTCTTGACGAAGGAAGTTGCCGCGGCCGCCTCCATACCCACCGAGTTGCCGAGCATAGAACCGCTCCAACTCTTGGATCCGGCCGGAAAACTAACGGCGCTGGACGAGCTGCCGATCGACCTCGGAGAGAAAGACCTGCTCGACCTCTACCGGCTGATGGTGATCACACGTCGTGTGGACCGCGAATCGATCAATCTCCAACGACAGGGACAGCTCGGCGTCTACGCATCGTGCTTGGGACAAGAGGCGGCCCAGGTCGGCAGCGCCTACGCGCTCGGAGAAGATGACTGGGTGTTCCCGACGTACAGGGAGCACGGTGTCGCGATTGTCCGCGGCGTCGATCCTGCTCAGTTGTTGCACGTGTGGCGTGGGACCTGGCACGGCATGCACGACGTCTACGAGACGCGCTTCGCCCTGCAGGCGATCCCGATTGCAACGCAGGCCCTTCATGCGGTGGGATACGCGATGGGAGCGAGGCTCGATAAGAAGCCGATCGTCACCATCGCCTACTTCGGGGAGGGTGCCACCTCGGAGGGCGATCTCCACGAAGCGATGAACTTCTCCAGCGTGTACGACGCTCCTACCGTCTTCTTCTGCCAGAACAACGGCTACGCGATCTCATTACCCTTCGCCCGGCAGGCGCGCGGCCCAACGCTGGCTCACCGCGCGATCGGGTACGACATGCCCGGCATCCGCGTGGATGGGAACGACGTCCTCGCCTCCTATGCGGCGACGATGAAGGCCGTGGAGCGGGCGAGGTCGGGTCAAGGCCCCACATTCATCGAGGCGATTACCTACCGGCTCGAGGGCCACTCGACCTCGGACGACCCGATGCGCTATCGAGCCAAGGAGGACCTCGAGGAATGGGCGGAGCGAGATCCCCTGACGAGGTTGGAGCTCTATCTGAAGGAAACCGGGATCTGGGATGACGGGTTCGCGGAGCAGATCGAAGAGGACGCTCGTGAGCGTACGACTCGGCTGCGCGACTCGATCTACGACGCCGGACATCCCAATCCACTCGAGCTCTTCGATCACGTTTACATCAACGAACCCCCACAGTTCGAACGTCAGCGGGCTCAGATGCGCGCCGAGATCGAAGCGAGGGGTGGAGAGGATGCCTGAGGCGACGATGGCCGGGGCTTTGAATAGTGCGCTGCTCAGCTCTCTCGAAGCCGACGATCGCGTGCTGATATTCGGCGAGGACATCGGCAAACTGGGTGGCGTTTTTCGGATCACCGATGGGCTCCAGAGCCGGTTCGGCGAAGAGCGTGTTTTCGACTCGCCTCTGGCGGAGTCCGGGATCGTAGGGACGGCGATAGGCCTTGCGATGTACGGCTACCGGCCCGTGCCCGAGATGCAGTTCGACGCATTCACGTTCCCCGCCTTCGAGCAGATCGTCAGCCACCTCGCGAAGTTCCACAACCGGTCGCGCGGAACGATCAAGCTGCCGATCACGATTCGCATCCCCTACGGCGGCGGGATCGGGGCCGTCGAGCATCATTCAGAAAGTCCCGAGACCTACTGGGCGCACACGGCCGGCTTGCTGGTCGCATCACCCGGCTCCCCGGCGGACGCGTATTCGCTACTGCGGCAGTGCATCGCTCTTGACGATCCCGTCATCTTCATGGAACCGAAGCGTCGCTATTGGATGAAGGGCGCGTACGAGGACGACGACGAGGAGCTCCCGGTCGGACGTGCTGCGGTACGAAGCGATGGCGCCGACGTGACCGTCATCGCCTACGGCCCCCAGGTCGAGACTGCTCTCGAAGCGGCGCGTGCCGGAGCGGACGAAGGATGGAGCATTGAGGTCATCGATCTCAGGTGGCTCAACCCGCTGGATGAAGAGACGATCCTCGAGAGCGTGAAGAAGACCGGCCGCTGCATCGTCGTTCACGAGGCACCGATGACGCTGGGGATGGGGGCCGAGATCGCCGCTCGCATCCAGGAGCTCGCCTTCTATCAGCTCGAGGCGCCGGTACTGCGCGCGACCGGGTTCGACACCCCCTATCCCCCCGCGAAGCTCGAGGAGTTCTGGCTCCCCGATCCCGATCGGATCCTCGATCTCGTCGCGCGCTCCCTGGCTTACTAGTGATGATGGAGGTAGCGCGTGCCCGACATCCGTGAGTTCCGCGTTCCCGACATTGGCGAAGGGTTGGAGGACGCCGAGATAGTCGCCTGGCACGTTGAAGTGGGCGACGAGGTCCGGCTGAACCAGGACGTCTGCGACGTCGAGACTGCCAAAGCCCTCGTGGCGATTCCGAGTCCCTTCGCAGGCAAGGTCGTCGAGCGCTTCGGCGAGGTCGGCGAGACCGTAGATGTGGGGAAACCGCTACTGCGCATCGATGCCGTCGTCGCAGCAGCGGAGCCCGAGAACACCGCGATGGTGTCGACGGAGGAAGGAACGAGCAAGCGCGAGAGCGTTCTAGTCGGGTACGGCGCGGAACAGGGCGCACGACGGCAGCGACGCCGGGTCGCTCCGCCCGTAGACGGACATGCCGGAACCCGTCCGAAGCAGCCTCCCGCTCGTCAGAAGGCGCTGGCCAAGCCGCCCGTTCGAAAGCTCGCGAAGGACCTGAACGTCGATCTCGATGCGCTCGCTCCCGGATCTGGCCCGGAGGGGACGATCACACGCGATGACGTGTATGCGGCAACCGAAGGACCGGCCGCAGAAGCGCCGGCCGCGCCTCCCCCTGCAGAGGCGGGTCTCCGCCCGGGCGACCGCATCCCGTTGCGAGGCATCAGAGGACGCATCGCTCAGAAGATGGTCACCTCGCGCACCGAGATCCCGGAAGCGTCCACATCCATCACCGTCGACTGCACCGAGCTCCTCGCCACCGCGAAGGAGCTGACGCAGGCCGCCGCGTCGGACGGGATCGGAGTGAAGGTGACGCCACTGGCGCTGATCCTGAAGGCGACCGCGATAGCGCTGCGCCGCTATCCGGAGGTCAATTCGCGCCTCGACGTGGAGGCCCAGGAGATCGTCCTGCTGGAGGACGTCAACCTCGGCGTCGCGTCCGACACGACACGAGGCCTCATCGTGCCGGTCATCCAGCGCGCCGATGCCCGCTCGACGCTCGACCTGGCACAGGATCTCTTGCGTCTCATCGATGCCGCACGTTCCGGAGCGGTACGCCCTGACGATCTCACCGGTGGGACCTTTACCGTCAACAACTATGGGTCACTAGGGGCCGAGGATGGCGCTCCGGTCATAAATCATCCGGAGGCCGCGATCCTGGGTATCGGCGCGATCCAGGAGAGGCCCTGGGTGGTCGACGGCGAGCTCGCTGTGCGCCGCGTCGGTCGCCTCACGCTGTCGTTCGATCACCGGATCTTCGACGGGGGAACAGCGGCCCGCTTCATCACACACGTGGGGGCCTCGCTTGAGCACCCCGCACGCCTCTTCCTCCACTCCTGAAAGGAGAGACATGGACTTCACGGTTCCCGCCGAGACGGTCGAGTTCGTCGAAAGGGTGCAGCGTTTCATCGACGACTACGTCGTTTCTGCCGAACAAGGAGTGACGGAAGACGACTTCCGCAGCGGACGCATCGAGAATGAGGTTCTTCCGCCGCTTCGGGACAAGGCGCGCGCCGCCGGCGTCTTCGGCCCACAGTTGCTGAAGGAATATGGGGGTCAGGACCGGGGCGTGACTACGTTGGCGTTGGTCGCTGAGCGATGCGGGCCTCATCTGCTGGCATCTCCAGCGCTCAATGCGATGGCACCCGACGAAGCGACGATGCATCTCTTGCTGAAGTTCGGTGACGACGAGCAGCGCGAGAGATGGTTGGGTCCGCTTGCCCGCGGCGAAACACGTTCGTGCTTCGCGATGACGGAACCGGACGCGGGGTCCGATCCCCGTCGCATTTCCACGCGTGCGGAGCGCGTCGACGGGGGATGGCGCATCAACGGACGTAAGGTGTTCACAACTGGTGCCCAAGGCGCGGCCTTCTGCGTCGTGATGGCCGTATCCGATCCCGATGCCCCGCCGGGCAAGGGCGTCTCGATGTTCATCGTCCCCGCCGACGACCCGGGTTTCCGTATTGTGCGCGACATTCACACGATGGGCTTCCCGTCGATGGGTGGCCATCCCGAGACCGCCTTCGAAGATGTAGTCGTCGGCGACGATGCTGTGCTGGGTGACCTCGGCGCCGGGTTTCAGATGGCACAGGCGCGCCTCGAGACGGGGCGCCTCGGGCATTCGATGCGCTGGGTTGGGATCGCGCAACGAGCACTAGACATGATGGCCGCTCGCTCGCTAGAACGCGAGACGTTCGGTGCCCCGCTCGCGACACGTCAAACGATCCAATGGTGGCTGAGCGATGGAGCGATGTGCCTCTACGCGGGTCGCCTCATGATCCTCAACGCTTGCTGGCGTATCGAGCAGGGACTCCCGGCACACTTGCAGGTATCGATGGTCAAGACGTTCGTGTCGGAGGTCCTAGATGAGATCGTCGACAAAGCGTTACAGGTGTTCGGTGGCTGGGGCTACACGACCGACTTCCCGATCGAGCAGTGGTACCGCGACGCGCGCGCAGCGCGTATCTTCGACGGCCCGAGCGAGGTCCACCGCATGACGATCGCCCGAAGAGTCCTTCGGGCGGTCGAGAACGATGGCAGCGCGTCGGAGCTCTGTGGCGACATCCTCGCGACGACAAGAGCCGCCTCCCAGCGATGAGCGTGGCGAGCGCGCCGCGCGGGATCGAGGCAGCTCGGGTATCCGAGTGGTTCTCGACGCACGTACAGGAGGCGGAATTGCCGCTTCGATTCTCGCTGATCTCCGGCGGTCACTCCAACCTCAGCTACCGCGCCGAGGATGCCGCAGGACATCTTTATGTCCTGCGCCGCCCGCCACTGGCGATGCTGATGCCCTCGGCTCACGACGTCCTACGCGAGAGCCGGGTGATGAGCGCGCTATGGGATACGGCTGTTCCCGTTCCCGCCGTGCGCGGTGAGTGCCGCGATGAAACGGTAACCGGCGCCGTCTTCTTCGTGATGGATCATGTGGAGGGCGCGGTCCTGCGGAAGCCCGCTGAGGTCGAGCAGAACGTGACGGAGGCGGCGCGGCGCCGCCTCGCCTTCGGGCTCGTCGAAACCCTTGCCGAACTCCACGAGATCGATCCTGCCGTGATCGGAATTGGCGACCTCGGGCAAGGTTCCGGTTATCTGCAGCGGCAGCTCCGACGGTGGCGATCGCAGTGGGATGGGTGGAAAACGCGCGATCTGGAGGCCGTGGATCGAGTCGAGGGGTGGTTACAGAGGAACCTTCCCGAACGCGACGAGGTCACGATCGTGCACGGCGACTTCCGACTCGACAACACGATCGTGAGCGAGCAAGGAGACGTCGCAGCGGTGCTCGACTGGGAACTCTGCACTCTCGGCGATCCGCTCGTCGACCTTGGGGTGATGCTTGCGTACTGGGTCGACCCGGGGGCTCAACCGATCCCCCACCTCTCCGCCGCGACGACGCTCCCGGGCTTCCCAACCGGGCGCGAGCTGGTCGATCATTACGCGGAGGTCAGCGGAAGAGACGTCTCCTCCATCGATCTCTACCTCTCGTTCGCGTACTGGAAGATAGCTATCGTCCTCGAGGGTGTGTACGCGCGCTACCGCTCAGGTGCGCTCGGGGACGATCACGAGGACTTTGAGGACATCAGGGCGGCGGCCGACCGGCTTGCCGAGGAAGCCGAGATGACCGGACCCGGAGCGCCACGGTGACGGATACCGCCGACGTCGTCATCATCGGCGCCGGAATAATGGGTTCCGCGCTCGCACACGACCTCTCCGTGAAGGGTCGGCGCGTGCTCGTGCTCGACCGAGGGGGCATCTGTTCCGGCTCCAGCGGAGTGAACGCGGGCGGCGTTCGCCAACAGTTCACCTCGGAGGTCAACGTGAGGGCGGCGACGCGCTCCATCCAGAGGATCTCGACCTTCCAGGAAGAGTTCGGCGTCGATGTCGGATTCCAACAGGTGGGGTACCTCTTCCTGTTTTCGCGACCCGAGACGCGCAGCGTCTTTGAAGCGGCGATCGACCTGCAGAACGCATGCGGAGTGGCCAGCCGCATCATCGATCCGGCCGAGGTTGCCGAGCTGGCCCCGATAGTGCGAACGAGTGACCTCTTAGGAGGTGGGTTTTGCCCTTCGGACGGCCACCTCGATCCCCATGCGCTCGTCACCGGCTTCGCGACCGCGGCCCGCTCGCAAGGTGCGACCTTCCGGCAAGGTTGCGTCGTCACGGGATTGGATATTGCCCGTGATCGAGTCGTCGCGGTTCGAACGAGCAAGGGGGATGTCTCTCCAGAGATCGTTGTGAACGCCGCCGGCGTATGGGCGAACGAGATCGCTCGCATGGCAGGCGCCGACCTCCCGATAGAGCCCTGGCTCTCACAGGTATTCCGTATCGGGATCGACACCGTCCCCGATCGCTTGCCCATGACGATCGACTTCGATCACGGCAAGGCCTACTTCCACGGAGACGGCGATGCGATCCTTGCGGGCAGCGCCGATGGCCGATCGCGCGACACTTCATGGCCGGTCTCGTTCGACGAAGGGCGCGCTCCGACACTGATCGGGCGTCTGATGAGCCGCAGCGACTCTTTCGCATCAGCGCGGCTGCTGGGTGGCTGGGCGGGATTGCTCGAGTTGACCCCGGACGAGAATCCGATCGTGGGTTGGACCGGCGCGGACAATCTCTACACGGCTGCCGGCTTCAGCGGCCATGGCCTTTGTCTGGCCCCCGGGCTCTCGCTCGATGTAGCCCGGGAACTGTGCGGAACAGGAACCGACCTGGATCTCGCTCCGTATCGACCGGGCCGCTTCGACGCTTCGAGCCCGGCGTCAGAGACCCTGTCACTACGATGACGCCACAAGATCCCGAAGCGCTGGCCGCGCGCTTGCTCCGCGCCTTCACGGATCATTCATCACTAGCGATCGACGAGTTCCCCGAGCTGAGTGAAGATGCCGCGTACGAGGTGCAACGATGGTTCGTGCGATCGCTCTGCGCCGGAGGAACTCGCTGCGTAGCAGGTTTCAAATTGAGCATGACGAGCCCTGAGACCCAGGCTCTCGCCGCGGCCTCCGGACCCGCGTACGGAACCCTCCTCTCCGACATGATCCTCCGAGACCCTGCAGAGATATCGATGAGCAACTGTTTCGCGCCGCGGCTCGAACTCGAACTCCAGCTCATCGTCGCCGAAGACCTCTCCCCCGGCGCGAGGAGATCCGAGATAGAGGCGAAGTGCTCGGTTGCACCGGGCCTCGAGGTGCCCGACTCGCGCTTCCGTCGATGGTTCGGCAACCTTTCCGTGGGCCTCATCGTCAGCGACCTGGGCCTTTCGGGACATGTCGTGGTGGGTGAAGCCCTGCCTCTCCAGGAGGTCGGCGATCTGTCGGCAGGCATCGGAGAGCTTTACAACGATGACACCCTCGTAGCCGAGGGAGTGGCATCCACCGTGATGGGGGATCCAGTTGTCGCTCTCGAATGGCTCACGCACCGTCTAGAGCGCGAGGGTCGCATCCTCAAAGAGGGGACGATCGTGTCGTCGGGGACATTGTGCATGCCTGTGCCATTGCAGGCCGGGAGTTACCACGCCGTCTATCACGGCATCGGAGAGGTGAGGCTATCGGCCGCTCGGTAAGCTAAGTGAGAGCCTGCGCAACTCGTGCGTCAAAGGAGCTCCGAGGATGCGATAGCTAGACATCTGATTCGACACGCGGTTGCAACTTCGCCGGAGTTCGGCATCTCAGCCTCGTGTCCGATCACGAGCATGTCGAATAGGTCTCTCGGTCGAGAGCTGCTCCTGCTGCCTACCGGCGCGAGTAGGCGTGCAGCTTCTCGGCGAGTTGTTGGGCAGGCGAGATCATCGGCAGTCTCAGCGCACCCTCCCCATGAAGGCGAGGGATTACGTTTGACTTCGGCGATCTCGACCGGCCTCGGATCTTCGATCGTGAGGTTTACGTCCAGTTTGAGCTGCTCGAATATCTTGCCGGCGAGGCGCGCTGTGACCGTGTAGCGAAGAGCACCCTCGGGGTTTCTCCCTCCAGATCGTCGCGTCCCCGATCTCGAACTCATTAGCCATCTCCGAGATCGATGTCGATCACGGCGTCGAGGGTTTCCTCTAGCTTTGCCTGCACCCTGCGCCAGTTGGCATCGACGTCCCCGGTGGCGCGCACATGCGTGCCGATGCGGGCGATGAGCGCTAGTGCGCCCTTCAAGGCCCAGCTGTCTTGGGGAGCGACGCGCTGGAGGCGGGCCAAGAGACGGTGGAACGCAGCCTCCTTCCAAAGGCGGTCGTAGGGCACGCCGGTCTGGAGGGCTTCCGGGATGGAACGTCGGGAGACCCCCCTACGGGTACGTTGCCGACAAGGTTCCACATCCCGTGCCGGCCCGAAGGGCTGAAGGCCGAACCAAGAGCAAGTTGGCAACCGACCCTGAACGCGCCCTGGTCGTGCATCAGATTTTCAAATGGCGAATGGTGGATCGGCTTGGGTACGCGGAAATCGCCGAACGTTTGAACTCTGATCGATCCCGCTAGAACTCGACGGCGTCGCCCGTCGCGAGGCGTCAGGCGCCGCGATGGAGGCTTTGGATCGTCTCGGGCTAAGCGAACTCGCAAGTCGTTTTCCCGATGAGTTGTCCGGCGGTGAACAGCAGCGTGTTGCGATCGCGCGCGCCGTGGTGGGGGACCGCGTTCTCTTATTGGCCGACGAACCGACGGGAGCTCTCGACACCGTGACAGGCGAGAGCGTGCTTCGCCTGATGCGCGATCACTGTGAACGCGGTGGGGCTGGCGTTCTCGTCACTCACGATGCGCGCCTAGCTGCGTGGGCCGACACAGTTGTCTTTCTCCGAGATGGCCGCATCGTCGACCAGACGCAAGCACCGAAGGGTCCCGAGGATCTGCTCGAGTCGGTGCGCGCGTGAAGACGGCGCCACTGAGAGCCATGGCGAGGATCGCGTCGCGAAGCGCTCGCCGCAACGTCCGGCGAAGCCTGCTCGTGGTCGCCATGGTGGCCCTCCCAATAGCGCTGGTGACGGCCACAGCTACTGTCGCCAGGACCATCGTGGGGACCCCAGAGCAGGCAATCGCTGCGACGATGGGTTCTGCCGACGCGATCTTCACTGTCGGGCGAGGATTCGATGCGGATCGTCTCAACGATCGGCTGCCGCAGGGGTCCGAAGTCGTCGCCATGCGCACCGAGGACGTGGGGCTGGTTCAACAGGGAGAACTCCTGTTCTCGACCTTGGTCGAGCCCGACACCGGCCTGGACAACCGCGTCCTGGCTGGCATGTACCGCCTTGCTTCAGATGCGGTTCCGACGGCGCCGGGGGAAGCCGCAGTGAATGAACGGCTGCTCGACAGCTTCGGCGCAGAGATCGGCGATGAGATCGAGGTTGGCGAGCATCGCCTCACGGTCACGGGGATTGTTGAGGCTCGTGACCTCGACCACCCCCTCGCCATCGTTGGCCCTGGCACGTTGACCGGGAAGGGCGGATTCTCGAACCTCTTTATCGACCTGCCGGAGGGTGCATCTACCGAGTCGTTGACGCGCCTGACGGATGCCCGCTGGCATCAGGGTTACACGATGCGCGATGAGGTCGCTGAAGAAGCCGCGGTCGAGGCCACGATCTGGGACGCCATTTCCCTGGTTGGTGGTGTCCTCGCCCTGTTCGCGACAGGTCTGATCGCTGCGGCCGCGTTCGTTGTGGGAGCGCGACGTCAGCTTCGCGAGCTCGGATTGGTGGGTGCTGTCGGTGGGGAGCCTCGCCATGTGCGAGCTGTGGTGTGGCTCGGTGGCACGACCCTCGGTCTCTTCGGGGGAGTGCTCGGAAGCATCGCGGGCGTCGGTCTCGCGCTCGCGGTCCACCCGTTCCTCGATCGTCTCGTCGGCCGGATAGTTGGACCCCTCGATATCAACCCGCTCGTGCTCGCTGCCGCGATCCTGATGGGCACAGTCGCGGCAACGCTTTCCGCCCTTGCTCCCGCGCGGGCCGCGGGCAAGTTGAGCGTCATGGCGGCCCTTGCCGGTCGAACGCCACCACCCCGAGCGCCGGGCCGGGTCGCCGCCTTCGGGCTGATCGTGCTCCTTATCGGTGGTGTCGTCACCGCGTGGGGCACCGTGAAAGACGAGGGCGAGATTCTTTCAGCCGGCCTCGTCGTGATGCTCGTGGGGATCCTGTTGTGGATACCTCTGTTGGTTTCTGGCGTCGGTCGGTTTGCTAATCGTCTGCCGATGAGTGGTCGCCTCGCCGCCAGGGACGCAGCGCGCCACGGCAGGAGAACCGGCGCGGCAGTTGCTGCAGCCGTGGTTGCGCTGGCTGTTCCCGTAACCGTGTCCGCATACTCCTTGAGCGAAGAGAGCTATGAGCGCCGTTCTCCTCGCCTCTTCGACAACGAGCTGCTAATCGGAACGTTCAGCCAGGGGGCGCCCGACACTTCGCCGCAAGGCGCGGGGGCTGCCTTCGAGGAAGCCTTCCCTGACGCCTCCGTGGTACCACTAACGCAGGCGGTTTCATCGCGCAGCGCGGACATCCAGGATGTCTCGGTATACGTGGGCGTGCGCGCGCCGGGAGAGCTGGGTGGAGAAACGAGTCCTGGTACAGAGACGATCGTCGGGTGGCCGTTGTTTGTGGGCGACGCGAAGATGCTTGCGGCGGTTGGCGCCGAAGAGGGTTCTCAGGCGCTCGAGGACGGTCGAGCGGTAGTCCTCGGCGGTTACGACACAAAGAATGGATTCGTGCGCGTGTCCGAAGGTGGACGGGGAGGGGGTAAAAGGAAGCTCGCCGCCACCGCCATCGACTCTCCGAGCTACCTCAACGAGTCGATCCCGAAGATCGTGGTGTCGCCTGGCACGGCTGCCCGTCTTGGCTTACAGACCCAGATACCCAGTCACCTGCTCTCGAATCCGTCGGCATTGTCGTCGGATGACATCGCCCGGGCCCGTAGGGTCGCCGCGCGGCATCCGGGTGTCTTCGTCAATAGCAACGATGACTACCTTCCTAGATATGCCGCTGGTCGCGCAGCGGCAACAGCCGCCAGCCTTCCGCTTGCCCTAGCGATCCTCGCCGTCGCGGTTGCGTTGGTCGCATCAGAGTCGCGACGGTCGCACCAGATCCTTGTCGCAATTGGCGCGGGCCCGCTCGCGCACCGAAGGGTTGTGGCATCGACCTCAGCCCTACTGGCTTTGATAACCGCGATCCTTGCTGTTCCTGCGGGGTTCTTACCGACCGTGGTCGTGCAAGTCGCGAGCCAGGCTGGTCGTCCAGTTGTTGTTCCGTGGATGACCATCGCGATCGTCGTGATCGTCACACCGCTTCTGTCTGCGGGGGTGGCGGGACTTGTAGCGCGAACGCCGAAGCTGGGATCTCTGCTGACACCGGCAATCTAGCCCATGGTTTGGGAGGTGAAACTAAGGATGGAGAGGCGCACGCGATTCCCCATGACGGTGGGATTTCTCTTGGTGCTGCCGTTCATGATTCTGGAATGGTCAACAAGGTCGGAACAACCGAGGTCAGACTTTTCCGTCTTCTTATTCATCTTGATGTGGCTTGCTGCCGTCGTTTCCCTTTTCGTCCTGATGCCGATGGTGCAAACGATACGAGCAGGTAACTTCGCCGTCGCGAATCCGGTTTCTACTGTGCTGAAGGTCGCCCTGCTAGTCGTCATCGCCTGGTGGTGGGTTGGTCTGGTCTTCGACCAGATGCCCTGCTTCCTTGGCGCTACCGGTTGCTGATCGGTTCGAGGCTAGACGAGTCCAGAATCATCTCTTTGCTCTTCGTCTTCGAACCGAACGGGTGCCAACGCGTCTCTACCATCGGGTACAAGGTCGCAGACGAACAGGACATCGCTCATGCGGTTGGTGATCTTCGCGGCAAACTATTGAGGTCGGAGGATTGAAGGGGCCGGGCAGGACCGCGAACCAAATGACCGTTCTCGACTGGACATCATGGCAAGGTCGTGGGATGGGAGTGTCTGCAGAAGAATTCTTGAAGGTCGCGAGCCGCAGGTCAGGGGATTCGATCCAAGTGGCACGAGAGCTGCTCGAGATGGGCTACCCGAGCCCCGCGTTCGTGTGGGCGGTGCGCGCGGTTGAGATCTTCTACAAGGAGTTCCTACTCGCTCCTTACTACTACGACGGAGACTGGGCGAGGGCAGTGCGCAAAGCGAACAAGCTCTTCGGTTCGAGCAATTGGGACAAGGCGATTGCGAAGGTCGACGAGGTCTTTGGACCCCTCGACAAGATGGTGACCTTGGTGGGAAACGATGCTCTAGACGTATGGATCAAGCAGATAGTCAGGACACGCGGTGACATTGTGCATGGTCGCATGAACGCTGAGTCGGAGACCGCGCAGCTTGCGGTTGGATATGCCGACCAGCTCATTGCGCAGTTGAAGCTGCGCGTCGTCGTGACTCGCAAGCATCCGTTCTCCGAGGTCTTCATGGGGATCATTGAGCAGGGACGAAAGCTCTACCAGGAGAGCCAAAGGAAACAGAAACGACGGCCCCTGATCAAGGTGGTAGTTGAGACGTGCCTCGGGCAGAGCATCATCATGTAGTTCCTCGGAGTTACCTCGAGCGATTCGCGACGGTCGACGGCGAGTTGGCCATGTTCGATAAGTCGACCGGAGAGTGGATCGAGACCCACGCCTCAAATGCGGCGGTGCGAAGCGACTTCTACACGGTGGACCTAATCAATGAGGGTGCCTCAGATGAGGTTGAGAATGCGCTTGGAGATATCGAGGGCCGAATGATCACCGCGCTGAGAGCTATCGACCAAGGCGAATGGCCTCCAAATGAGGAGGATCGGCGGGCGATCGCTGACTTTGTCGGGTTGCAGAGTGTCCGAGGCACCGACTTTAGGGATTCGATTCAGGATTTCTACGATCGCGTCGGACAGAAGACGGGTGATCTCATAGCCGCCACCGGAGCTGGGCTCCCAAAGGCCTTTGCGGATGAACACGGTCGAGTACCGACAGAGGAGGAACTGGACGAACTCCAAGAGGCGATGAGTCATATGGAGGTACGGACCGAGATTCCTCGCAATTACCACGTGACCTTGATGCTACAGATGGCCGGCGAACAGGCCCTGATCGTGTACGCGAAGCAACTCCATGTCTTGCAAGGCTCTGATGGTGCGCACTTCATCACCACCGATGTACCCCTGGCGTTGTGGAGCGAGACACTGGGGCCCTTCGGCGCCATCAGCGTGATGATGGCAGATGAAGTCTGTCTGCCCATCAATCGGCAGAGATGCCTACTGCTAAATCATCCTGAAGGGGAGGACGATAGAGGCGAGGAGACTATCCAGGAGGTCGGTGCAACCCGAGTCGAGGAGATTAATCGCCGCATCGTGCAACAGGCGACGCGCTTCATCTTTTGCCATCCCGAGGATCGCGCTCTCGTTCAAGCAATCATCGGTGACTCATTACCGGTGTGCATGATCTTGATGATTGCGAGCTTGGTCGGGTCAGAGGCGATTCGGCACGCGTGACCCCCGAGTCTCAACGCAGGGGTCAAGGGTCTAGGAAATCCAACAAATATCCAACAGACCACCGCCAAAGTGGGATCAAGAGAGCCTAAGTGAGACTACGCGGAAAGGGGCTCTGAACTGCAAAGATACGCGTTTGCGCTGGTAACGGAATCGGCCCAAGCCGCCCTTACAACGCAGGGGTCGGCGGTTCGAACCCGTCACCGCCCACCAAGACCGCAGGTGAGAGGCCCTCTTCTGACCTGCGGGTATGTTGCGCGACCACTACTCTCATACGTGCAGGGCACGAACGCCTGACCAGGTCTTTCTCAAGAAATCCAACAAAAATCCAACATCCGAAGCAAGTTTGGCCTGGAATCGCGGCCGCGCCGACTCGGAATCCAACAAAATCCAACATCCTCGGAAGCGCGGAGCGGGCGTGCGCTGGTAACACATCTGTGTCGTGCTCACCTGCAGTTTCGCGGCTCTTGGTCATTGAGGCCGGCTTCGATCTTCCGCGATCACCATGGAGGAAGAAGTAGCCGAGAGGGAGCACTCTTGGGCATCATGGTGAGTTGTTCTGTCGCACACGCGCAATTTCAAGTACGGCGAATGAATCGCGAGGTAGAAGCCTGATTGAAGGCGAGCTATTGGCTCGGAGACATCGCAACTACCGGCGGACCAGATGCGCGAAGGAGAAACCACCGCGGGAGTGAGCGAACCAGTCGAGGTGGGCCGTCGACTTGCACGGCGCCTTCGTCCATGGCTTGTTTCAGGCTCTGTTTGCCGACTACCAGCTGGTAGAGCTCGGCTGGCGTCGACGTGACGTACACGTCCTCGGGGAAGCCGGGATGTTCAGGACAAAGAGAGGCTTCATTGGTTCTTAGTACTAACCAGAAGCGCCGACGGCTTCGACCGCGGAGTTCGAACCGGATCACCACCTGTTTAGCGGGCAGCTCGCGCAGCACGACGTGACGGCTGATCCACTGCATCAGACCATCCGGATCTACTCCAGAGGGTCGGGAATCCGGCACTAACCAGCGGAGACCCCAGTCGTTCACAGCCTGAAGGACGCTGACGAGCTCGCTGCCTTTCTCGGAAAGCCCGTACTCCGCTCCGCGTCCGTCTTCGCTCGCGTGGCGCTCGACGATCGCTTCCTTCTCGAGGTGACGGAGTCGTTGCGCGAGGGTCGAGCGAGAGATCCCGGGGAGGCTTCGTTCGAGCTCGTTGAACCGGGTGACTCCACGGAGGATCTCCCGCACCAGGAGGAGGCCCCAGCGATCTCCAAATAGGTCGAGTGACTTGTAGATGGGGCAGTACTCATCCCGTGGCATGGCCAACATGCTGCCAGAGGTTCGCTTTGTGTACCAGTACGGAATTCGAACTAGCCAGGGAAGTTGGGTGTCGATACCGTCGGTCAAGTCGGGTGGAACAAGAGGAGGTAATGGTGATCTCGATCATGGGTGCAGCGGGGAACGTGGGGAGCAAGGTCGCCGACCTGCTCCTTGAAGCCGGCGTAGAAGTTCGTGTTCTCCAGCATGCTCGTGGATTAAATGAGTTACGCGCACGTGGGGCTGATGTGGTGAAGGGCGATGCCACGAACGTGCAGGACCTCAAGGTCTTGTTTGCAGGAGCGTCTGCCGTGCTGGTCCTTCTTCCCGAGAACGTGGCAGACCCCTCCTTCGTCGAGAACCGCACGGCGATGAGCCGGGCCATCCGCGACGCTCTCCGCGCCGAGAAGGTGGGCCATGTCGTGGTGCTAAGCGCGGTCGGTGCTGGTCGAGCGGATGCGCCGGGCCCGCCGGGAGGACTCCATGCTTTTGAGGAAGACCTGCGCGAACTCGAGACATGCAATCTGCTCGCGCTGAGGTCGGCGTCATATATGGACTACCTCCTTGCGACGTTACCGATGATTCAGGCCCAGAAGATCAATGGCAGTGCAGTCAAGGAAGACGCGAGATTCCCGATGGTCGCGACCCAGGACGTCGCCCGTGAAGCGGCCGAGCGACTGCTGGAGCGCGATTTCGTCGGGCATGCCGTTAAGTTCCTCCTCGGCCCCGAGGACATCACGATGACCGAAGCAACTAAGGCGATTGGTGAGCGACTCGGCATGCCGGACCTTCCGTACATCACGTTTCCGCCCGACGACGTCAAGGCGGCGTTGCAAGGGGCGGGGATGTCAGCCCAGGTCGCGGGACTCATCGTCGACATGCAGCTCGCACTCAACAAAGGAACGTACTTCGAGGGCATCCAACGCGGCCCTGAATCGACGACGCCTACCCGGCTCGAGAACTTCCTGAGCCAAGCCCTGTCGAATTACGCGATGGAGAAGACCGAGGCGACCAGGTGAGAGGGGTCGAATCATCCGCTGCCATGGATGGTCTGCGTGAGCATTTCCGCGGAGCCTTGCTGCGGAGTGGTGAAGAGGGTTACGAGGAGGGACGGCGCGTCTGGAACGGCGCCATCGACCGGCGTCCCGCCTTAATCGCACGCTGCGCCGGCGCCGATGACGTCGTCGAGGCGGTCCGTTTCGCGCGTGAGCGAGAGCTCCTCGTTTCGGTAAAGGGCGGCGGCCACGCCATTGCGGGCCACGCCGTCTGCGACGACGGTCTCATGATCGATCTCTCGCTGATGAAGTCGGTGCGGGTTGATCCCAAAGCGCGGAACGCGCGCGCCGCCGGCGGGCTGGTCTGGTCCGAGCTCGACAAAGCCACTCAGCCGCACGGGCTCGCGACCACCGGCGGCATCATCAGTCACACCGGCATCGCTGGTTTGACGCTCGGCGGGGGCCTCGGCCACTTGATGCGCAAGCTTGGCTTGACCGTCGATAACGTCTTGTCGATCGACCTCGTCACCGCCGACGGAGAGACCCTCCACGTGGACTCGGACTCCGAGCCCGAGTTGTTCTGGGGTCTGCGCGGGGGCGGGGGAAACTTCGGCATCGCCACTGCTTTCGAGTACCAGCTCCATCCCGTAGGACCGATGGTGGTGGGAGGTCCGATCGCGTGGCCACTGGAGGACGGTCCGACCGTGTTGAAGGCGATAGGGGAGATCGCCGCCGAAGCTCCCGACGAGCTAGGCATCAGTCCCAACATCACGGTGGCACCTCCGATGCCGTTCATCCCCTTGGACCGGATCGGCAAGCCCATGGTGGCGGTGATCCTCGTCTGGTCCGGCGACCCGGCCGGGGCAGAGAAGGCGATCGCTCCAATCCGCGCGATCGCCAAGCCGTTCGTCGACGCGGTCCGGCCCATCTCCTATCTATTCATCCAATCGATGCTCGACGGAGGCGCTCCACACGGCCGTCACTACTACTGGAAATCGCATCATCTTCCCGAGTTCAACGATACCGTCATCGACGTTCTCATGGCGCGCGCGGCCGTCGCGACGGCACCTTTCTGGCAGATGAATAGTTGGGCTGAGGGTGGTGCGGTCACCAGGGTCGATGCCGATGCGACCGCGGTGGGTGAACGCGGTGTGGGTTTTGACATCAACGTCATGGCTGCATGGCCTCCGCCGGATCCCAACGTCGACGAGCACAAGACGTGGGTGCGCGAGGGCTGGGCCGCGTTGGAGCCGCGCAGTAAGGGGGTCTACTCCCAGTTCCTGTCCGACGAGGGAGCCGCCGGCGTTGAGACCGCCTACGGCGAGCGGTTGGCCAGGTTGACCGCGCTCAAGGACAAGTACGACCCGGACAACTTCTTCCGTATGAACGCCAACATCCCGCCAAGCAAGAAGGGAGGGTGATCTCCTCTTACTCAGCCGAGTGAAGCGATCACATCTTCCCGTTCATCCCCCGCGAATCCGTGGTCTTGTTCCGGTTAGGGAGGAGCCCCGACCTACACTTCTTGAAGCCACCTCAAGGAACATTCGTCAAGACTGGCCCAAGTTGGGTTGCTGTTATGAAACACGCGTGTAATTCCGTCGGGGACGCGATGTACTGGGGAAACAGCCTTTGGCGTTGTTGTTAGTGAGTCCGACCCTGTGATCTGACAGAGCGCAGTAACGATTCGAAGTCGGTGACTGGGCCGAGGTGCGTCAGCTTGTCGGGGTTGAAGATCGCGCTGACTCCCGTGATCTGCCCACCTGCGATATCGAGCGCGAACACGCCGATCAGCCTCTCCTGTGCGTCGAGGAAGAGCCCTCCCGGGCCGCCGTTGACCTCGACGGGGCGCAACGACGCGCCCGGAAGGCGGGCGAACTGTCGTAGCCCGTTGATCAGTATGCCCGCGACCCGGCTGCGACCGCGCTGCGACCGCGCGAGCGCCGGAACCTTGCCGCCGCCATCGGCAGTCATTTCCACGTCGTGAGCGAGCAGAGCCTCGAGTCCAGCGAGATCGCCGTGCTCTACGGCTGCGAAGAACCGTCGTGCCAGATCGTCGCGCTGTTCTCGTGTCGTTTGGAAGCGGGGCCGGCGCTGCTCGACGTGACGTCGGGCGCGGGTGGCGAGCTGGCGCACGTTGTCCTCGCTCTTGCCCAAGATCTTCGCGATCTCCGGATACCCGTAGTCGAACACGTCGTGAAGCAGCAGCACGGCACGCTGCTCAGGCGAGAGGCTCTCCAGCAGCACCAGCATCGCCAGCGACACCGAGTCGGCTGTCTCGGCGTGCCGGGCCGGATCATCGTCGCTGTCGGTGATGATCGGCTCCGGTAGCCACTCGCCGACATAGCTCTCGCGACGAGCGCGCGCGGAACGTAGCTCGTTTATCGCTAGCCGGGTGGTCACGGTGGCGATGAACGCGCGCGGTGATGCGATCTCCTCGCCGCCTTGGAGCGCCCGATCAACCCGTAGCAGAGCTTCCTGCACCAGGTCCTCGGCCTCGGACACGCTACCGAGCATCCGGTAGGCGATCGCGAAGGAGACCGGCCGCAGCTCCTCGAGCAGTCGCTCGCGATCGGTCATTCCGCTGCGAACCCCTGCCGCCAGCTCGGATGCGCCGGACTCCACCCGAGCTCGCGCTTGGCCTTGGCATTGGAGGCACCGCGAGCCTCGGTCATCATGAGCACACCGAACTCACCGGCCACCAGCCGCACGACGAAAGGTGGCAAACGCCTCGGCTTCTTGCCGCTAAGCATCCGCGTCAGGCTCGGCAGCCACTCGGCGACCGTGGCGGGATCATCGTCGACGATGTTGTAGACGCCGCGACTGCCGTGCTCGACCGCCGCGACCGTCGCCTCGGCGGCGTCGCCGAGGTGGATGAAGGACCACACGCCGCGGCCGTCGCCGACCAGCGGGAACTGACGCTTGCGGATCAACTCGTGCGTCTCCCCGCCAGGTCCCATCCCTGCGCCAGGCAAGTAAAAGCCGCCGTAGCGCAGCACGATGCCCTCGGTCCACGCCGCACCGAGGACTGCCTCCTCGAGATGAAGGATCGCGGCGGTGGCCTCGCGTTGCTTGCGTGGTGGCGTGGTGTCGAGCGGATCCTCCTCGGTCTTCACCGGTCCGCCGGTGCGCGCGTATAGGGCAACGTTGCTCTGCGCCACGAACCGCTGTACCCCCACTGCCTGTCCGGCCGACAGCAGGTGGTCCGTCCCTTCGCTCCGCAGGCGGTTGGTCATTTCGATGCGTTGCGTGAGGCCCCGGAAGCCCTTCCCCGCAAGAGCAGTCAGCTGATGGATGATGACGTCCGGCTTCGCCCTACCCACAGCGTCCGCGACCTGATCGGGATCAAGCGCGTCCGCCACCACCGGCACCGCGCCCAGCTCACGGAGCATCGCCTGCTTCGACTCGCTACGCGTCATGCCATGAACCTCATGACCATTGGCAACCAGACGTGGGACCAGCTGCCTTCCGATCGCCCCCGTCGCTCCTGCGACAAACACTCTCATCATCAACTCCTTCATCGAGGATTCCTCTACTCGACAAAGACAAGATGGTGGGCCCGGCTGTGACAGCTCCGAGGGCCCGGACGCGGTCACGACGCCGGGTGGTAGGTGAGCAGCACTACCCCTGAGTCGAACCGCTTCACGTCGTCGAGCTCGAGTCGCACCGTTCCGCGGTCGCCGAGCACGTGGACGTTGCCGTCCCCCCAGACGAGCGGGTTCACGTAGACCTCGAACTCGTCGATCAGGTCCTTTTCTGCGAGGGCGTACGCGAACTCGCCGCTTCCGTGCATGAACAGGTCACCGTCGACCTCGTCCTTCAGCTTCGGGATCGAGTCCCCGAGATCCCCCTCGAGGAGGGTTGCGTTCCACTCGAGATCGCCGGACAGGGTGTTGGACCCGACGTACTTCGGCATCGGGTTGACCATGTCTGCCCACTTGCCCGACTGGCTGGGCCAGTATCCCGCCAACCCCTCGTAGGTCTTGCGGCCCAGCACCAGCCCGCTGGATCTCTCCTGACGCTCGAATGAGTAGTCGCCGTGGTCTCCGTCCGCCTGCACCCACTCGCTGACGGGGTCTATTACGCCATCGACGGTGGCCTGCGTTGTCGCGATCAGCTTGCCCATCTCGGATCTCCTTTGCGCGCGGGCGCTCTCTCTGAGCGCCCTCTACCCATGAGACGAACTGGAAGGCACGGATTCATCGTTTTTCGGACCCTATTGGCGCGAGCCCCTCGGCGCCGCACAGCTCGTTGTCGCTCCGACCGGGCGAGATGTGAGCCACGGGCCTAGTTGTGCTTAGCCAGGGGGGGTCGGATGATGTCGGGATGAGATTGCCAGAGCAGGTCTCCTCCGGTTTCGATGCCCTGGCAACGGGGGACTGGGTGTCCGCGAAGCGCACCTTCGAGGACGCCCTTGTGGGAAATGAAGGGCCCGAGGTCCTCGACGGACTCGGCCGCTCCCTGTGGTGGTTAAAGGATGTCCGAGGCGCGATCGAGTTACGAACGCGCGCATATAACGCATACAAGAAGGCCGGCAAGATACCCGAAGCGGTATCCCTTGCGGTGTGGCTCTCCCGGGAGCTCAGAACCTTGTTCCGCAACGATGCCGGGGCCGAAGGATGGTTGGCGCGGGCCGAGACGCTCGCCGACGATACAAGTGAGTCATCGGTCTTGGGATGGATCCTCCTCGCCCGTGCGGAGGCATCCGACAAAGCAATTGTGGCGATCGCGGACTGTGTTTCGGCCTTGGAGATAGCTCGCCGCCACGATGACTCCGACCTTGAGGTCGTTACCCTCGCTCGTCTGGGGCTGCTTGAAGTCGCGATCGGGAAAGTAGACGACGGCATCCGACATCTCGACGAGGCGATGGCGGCCGCGGGTGCAGGTGAAGCGGACGATCTGCAGACCATCGCCGAGACCTACTGCGCGCTTATGGAGGCCGCGGAGATGCTGGGCGACAGCGCGAGGTTTGCGCAATGGACTTCTGTGATTGCAGACCTCAAGAGTGAGCATGGTTTCGGGCCTTTGGGCGACCTTGCCTCCTCGGTTGCGTACGGAAATCTTTCTGCGTTCTGTGGGGCTTGCTGCGGAGGTATGTACCTCGTAACCGGGCACTTTGATGAGGCCGAGGCCGAGTTGCTGCGAGCGATCTCGGATCTCGAGGCGGGCGGAATGGAATCACGCTGTGTCCATCCGGTAACGCAGCTCGCGGAACTGCGAGTGCTTCAAGGCCGCTTCGAGGAGGCACAGACATTGCTCGAGCACTACGAAGACCTGCCGGAGTCCGTTCGCCCCCTCGCGGTCCTCGATCTCGCACGGCATTCGCCGGACACGGCGGCGGCTCGGATTCGAGCGCGACTCGACGAATTGGATGACCTCACGGTGGCAACGCTGCCCTTACAAACTGTGTTGCTCGATGCCTACCTGGAGGGAGGGGACCTCGATGCGTCTGCCGATGTGGCAAGACGGGTAGAGGAAATTGCAGGGCTGACAAAGAGCAAGAGGCATCTTGGTGAGGCTCTCTTCGCGAAGGGCAAGTTGATGGCCGCTCGGTCGGACGACGGCGCACCCGAGGTCCTGCGTGACGCATCCCGCACATTTAGTGAGGCCTCGATGGCGCTTCCTGCTTGCCGAGCGCGCATGGGGCTTGCCCGGACGCTCGTCGAATCCGATCGAGGCGTAGCGATCTCCGAAGCCCGCGCCGCACTCGCGGCGTTCGAGCGTCTCGGCGCCGTGCCAGACGCGGATGCTGCCTCTGCGTTCCTCCGCGATCTCGGCGTCAAGGGACGAACTGGACCCAAGAACCTCGAACTCCTGAGCAAGCGCGAACTCGAGGTGCTTCGCCTCGTTGCACAGGGCTTGTCGAATCCCGAGATCGCCGAACGGCTGTTCATCAGCACCAAGACCGCCGGCCACCACGTCAGCAACATCCTGTCCAAGCTCGGCTTGCGCAGTCGCACGGAGGCGGCCGCCTACGCGGCGATCAACCTGGAACGAGAGCAGGCGAGGAAATAGGGAAGCCTCCCCATCCTTTGCGTGCCCCCCTTGTGCGACGGTAATCCGAAGCAGAGGCTCAAAAGGAGCCAGGGAGAAAGGAGACTGGTATGACACTCGATCCGAAGGCAGTTGTGAGTCGCTTCTACGAGATCGTCAACGAAGGAGCGGTCGAGAAGCTCGACGAAATATGCGCTCCCGACCTGGTGGGACATGCCGGTGCGGGGGCGAACCTGGTTGCGCTCAAGATGTCGATCAGCAGCTTCCGCGACGCGTTCCCAGACCTCAGCGCCGAGCTCCGTCACGTCGTCGCAGAGGACGATCTCGTCAGCACCTGGGTGAACTACAAAGGAACCCACGGGGGAGACTTCGCCGGCGTGTCCGGATCCGGCCGACCCGTCAAGTTCGCCGCGTGGGACCTCATCCGGGTCGCCGATGGCCGCATCGCCGAGATCACCATGTACTGCGACGTCTTCACACTCATGAACCAGATCGGCGCACTTCCAACAGCAGCCCCCGCGTAACCCCAGCGGAGCAACACCCACCAGGCTCTAAGGAGGAAAACATGGATAACACCAGCTCTACTTCGCGCGCTCTGAATGACGACAGGTGGCGGACCCTTCTGCAGGTCATCTCGGCGGTTGTCGCGGTCGAGATAGCGCTCCATTCGTTCATCGTCAAGGAACCCATGCTGACTCTGGCGGGAGCAGCTCTGTGGATCGGCGCCGGTGTTTTCTGGACGCGCCGCGGCGGCAATGGGGGTCCGTTCACCATCGGTTTTCTGGCGACCTTCGAGATCCTCGCCACACTCTTTTTCTCGGAGGAGTTTGCAGATCAGGCCGATGTAGCGAACTGGATCCTTGTACTTCACGTCGTTCTGGTGGCAGCCGCCGTGATTGCAGTGATCAAGACCGTCACCGGGGCCAGAGGCTCCATGCGCCACGCCACGTCTAGCTAGAGAGATAGAAGAGTCGCTACGGAACGGGAGGGATGAGATGAAGACGTCGAAGACGAAAGCGCAAGACACCTTGGAGATGGAAGGCTACGAAGGACACTTCAGCGACCTTGGTGGCTACACCGTCGGTTACGAGACCTACACCGCAGATGCTGATTTGGCTGACCTATTCAAGGGTTTGCCCGACGATCATTGCCAGTGCCCACACTGGGGAGTCGTCCTCAAGGGCAAGCTCACGTACCGCTACGCCGACGGGACCGAAGAGACAATCACGGAAGGCGAGGCGTACTACGCCCGCCCCGGACATCTCCCTTTCCTCCACGCAGGAACGGAGGTTGTTGAATTCAGTCCCACCGACGAATTGAAGGAGACGGTGGACGTCATCAACAAGAATATGGAGTCCGCCGGATAGGGCACCAGGTCGTTAGTGATCGGTTGTTCACACGTTGTATTTGGAGCCCGGCGAAGCCGGGCTCCGGCGCGACTCGGCAAGAGAGGTCTCGTTCTGGAGCGGCCTTTCGGCCTCATCCGAGAAAAGGTATGAACTTGGATCGGCACCCTCAGTGCAGGGGTCAGAGGTCCAGGAAATCCAACAAATATCCAACAGACGCGCGCCAAAGTGGGATCAAGAGAGCCTAAGTGAGACTACGCGGAAAGTGGCTCTGAACTGCAAAGATACGCGTTTGCGCTGGTAGTCGAATTCCACCGAGCCGCCCTTACAACGCAGGGGTCGGCGGTTCGAACCCGTCACCGCCCACGACGCGAAAGCGCTGGTCAGGAAGGTTGCGCGGGCCTCCCTTGACGAGCATGCTGCCGGATGCACGTGCCACTCTCGCTATAAGCTTCCCTCGGTGGAGGACCGTATCGGCGGGACGATCCAACTTCGAGACGGCCGCCGACTGGGCTATGCGGAATGGGGCGATCCCGAGGGCCGGCCGCTTCTCTATTTCCACGGCTGGCCCGGATCGCGGGTGGAGGGCCTCCTTGCCGACGAGACGGCCGGGTCGAGGGGCATCCGGCTCATCGCCATCGACCGACCAGGTATGAGCTTCTCGGACTTTCAGCCTCGTCGCACGCTCATCGATTGGTCCGACGACGTGCTCCAGCTGGCAGCGGTCTTAGCGCTTGACCGCTTTGCTGTCTTGGGGATCTCGGGTGGAGGCCCGTACGCCGCCGCGTGCGCATGGAAGCTCTCGGATCGGCTTACGCGGGCGGGAATCGTGAGCTGCCTCGCCCCCCTAGACGTCCCCGGCGCAACCGCCGGCATGAGCCGGCAGAACCGTCTTGCGTTCCAACTCGTGGGCCGTCTGGGCGTGTTGCGGCGGGTCCTCATGGCCAAGTCGGCGATGTCCGTGCGGCGGCACCCAGACCGCGTCCTGGAGAAGGGCGTGGCGGCCGCGGTGGACAAGAAATGCCTGGACCGGCCGGACGTGCGAGCGATCCTAGTGGAAAGCCTGTCCGAGGCGTTCCGCAGTGGGAGCCGGGGGCCCGCATGGGAGATGGGACTCTACGCTCGGCCGTGGGGATTTCGCCTCGAAGACATCCGGACGCCTGTGTACCTGTCACACGGGGAGCAGGACGCCAACGCTCCGGTCACCATGGGACGCCATTTGGCTTCAGTCATTCCCGAGTGTCAGGCTACTTTCCACTCCGGAGAGGGCCATCTTCACTTCATCGACCGCCTGCCGGAAATCTTCGCGGCGGTATGTTCCTGATCGCCGGTTGAGGGCACAGCGAAACGAGGAGCCGGGGACCGTCTCGACATGAGCCGATAACGCCCCTTGGGTAGCTGGATATGGATGAGTCCACCGCTCCCGATTTCCATGGACACTTGCTGGCCCTCAGCCGCAAGGTGATCAACGATAGTCCGTTCGCCTGGGAAGGCCATCGCAAGGTGACCGCGCGGCTGCGCCGTGAGCACGGGGTCCATGTCGGCCGCAACAATGACGAGTGGCTGATCGAGCGGCACGGTCACTGCATTCCACGGGAGGCCTACGCATCCGCGATCGCGAGCCAGGCAGCATGATGATTAAGGTCAAGAAACTGTCCATGGTACCGGGGCCGGTTCATGAGGGTGGAGGCGCGACGGTTTGAGCAGAGAGTTGGCAAAGGCAGAAGTGAACCGACGCCCGATGTACGCCGTGCTCACAGCCGAGGGCATCTCCCAGGTCGGCAACATGATGACGATCGTCGCCGGGCCATGGTTCGTTCTCCAGACGACCGGCAGCGCCGCGAAGACGGGTCTCGTGGGCGCAGCGCTCGCGTTAGGGCTGCTCGTGCCCGTCCTCGGCGGTCCGTTCGTCGACCGGGTGGGCTTCCGGCGAGGCACTGTCCTTACGGACCTCGTGAGCGCTGCGACCGTCGCCTCGATCCCCGCACTGCACCTCGCAGGACTGCTCGAATATTGGCACATCGTGGTGCTCGTGTTCATTCTCTCGAGTATCAATTCGCTGGGAGACACGGCGAAACTCGCCCTCGTGCCTGCCCTCGCACGCCTGGCCCAGATGCCATCCGAGCGCGTGAACGCGCGTGACCGTGCGATCGCGCGGTTGGGGTCGGTGCTTGGCCCGTTCCTCGCCGGTGCCCTAATCGCCGGTATCGGCGCTGCGAACGTGCTCTTCGTGGACGCAGGCACGTTCTGTGTCTCGGCGCTGCTGGTGGCTGTTGGCGTACCGAACTCTGTGGACACGCGCGAGCGGCAGCCCGTCCAGGGCAGCAGACGTCGGTACATCTCCGAACTGGTGGACGGACTGAGGTTCGTGCGATCCGAAACGTTCCTGTTGTGGATGATCCTGGTCGCGACCGTCGGCAACCTCTTCGACCAGCCGCTCATGACCGTGGTAGCCCCCGTGTATGCAAAGGACATCTACGGCAGCCCAGCGAGCTTCGGTGCTCTCGTCGGCTCGTTCGGCGCCGGCGCATTCGCGGGGTCACTGCTGTTCGGAGCGGTTGGCCGCACGTGGCCGCGTCGTCGGACGTTCCTCACCAGCTACGTGGTCGGTGCCGGCCTCATCTATGGAACCCTCGCGCTCTCTCCTCCGCTGTCCGTGGCCATCATCGCGGCGGTTGCCGCGGGGCTCGCGTTCGGGCCCGTCAACCCAATCTTTGCGACGGTCACGCAAGAGAACACACCGCCGCACCTGTTGGGACGCGTCTTCGGGCCCTCACCGCGATCGCACAGGCGGCTTTCCCGATCGGAGCCGCGATTGCGGGCTTCGCGGTGCAGCGAGCGGGGCTGATCCCGACCATCGTGGGCATGGGCGTTGTCTATGTCGTATTGACGGTCGGCATGTTCTTCAACCCGGCACTTCGGGGGATGGATGTCCGTCGCAAGCCGGCCGCCGAACCGACGAACGTACGCACCGCAGCTGAGGATGGCGAGACGATGATGGCGTCGCGCACGACGGACATTCATTGATGGACGGGATCCGCGGCCTCTCCCACCGGAATCCGCCGAGGATGAAGACTTGACGCCGAGGCCGACGCCGGAGCCCGAGATCACAGCCGACGCGAGGAGGTCGTGGTGACGGAGGACGCACTGGATGGCAGCACGCCGCTCGACGAGATAGCTCGACGCGCGAACGTTCCAATCGAGTTCGTTCGGCACTCACCGCTGTTGGTGCGCTAAACGACGACCTCTCCACTGCCGCTAAGCGAGAGCTTGGGCGGGTGCGGCTCATGTACGCGTGGTCGCAGGCCGGGTTTCCGCCCGAGACGATCATGCGTCTCGTGGCCAAGAAGGCTCTCTCGATCACGTTCCTCGACGCTCCGGCTCTGGCGACCGGACGACTCGATCGCCGTTACGAAGACATCGCCGCCGAGCGCAGCTTCCCGGAGTCGCTCGTGGAGCGCCTTCACGAGTCAATCGGCTTTGAGCCGCCGAACCCGCAGGACCTCGCCGGGGAAGATGACATCGCGCTACTCGACGTCATGGAGCTCTTTCGAGGTGTAGGCGTCCCGGATGAAGCCGTCGTCCGACTGTTCGCGGTCTATGCCGACGCCGTCCGCAGGCTCGCGAGTGCGGAGGCCGAGCTCTACGAGGCGAACATCGAGGAACGCCTTCGAGCGAGCGGCATGACCGAGCGAGAGCTGATCGGGTTCGGGACCGATTTCGGCAATCGCGTATCCGCCGCGTTGGAGCGGGCGCTGGTCATGGTGTACCGACGACACCGCGTCCATGCGTGGACGGAGCACTCCGTGAACCACGTGGAGGCCGCGCTCGAGGCTGAGGGGATCGAAAGCCACATCCCGCAGCCGCCGGCGATCTGCTTCGTGGATCTTACCGGGTACACACGGCTGACCGAGGAACGCGGCGATCGATTCGCGGCCGACGTGGCCGCCCAGCTCGCCTCCCTCGTGAAGGACATCTCGCGCCCCCGGGGCGGAAGCCCGATCCGCTGGCTCGGCGACGGAGGGATGTTCCACTTCCGCGACCCGGCTCATGCCGTAGAGGCGGGTCTGGACATGGTCGAGCAGGCTCCGGCCATCGGGCTCCCGCCGGCCCATATCGGGATCCACGCCGGGCCCGTGATCTTCCAGGACGGCGACGTCTACGGTCAGACCGTCAATCTCGCCTCGCGACTGGCATCGGTGGCCCAGGCTGGCGAGGTGGTCATCAGCACCGAGGTCGCCCACCGGGCGGAAGGGGTTCGCCTCGACGACATGGGTCCTGTCAGCCTTAAGGGTGTGGCTGTCCTGATGCGGCTGTTCCGCGCCATGCGGTAGCGGCGCGGCATCGCAGATGTCTCTCGATGCCGAGGCGGAAGAAGGTCTTGAAGGTCTGATTAGCGTTGGCCTGATCTGCCAGCTCCTCTATCGAGAGCCACATCCCTGCTCGAGGTAGGCGGCACCGGCAATAGCCTCGGCCGTGACGAGCCCGATGGCTACCTTCTCGGCTCATACCGCATCGCGACCGCCCCCGAGCCAAACTCCAGCCGGCTCACGAGCTTCAAGTCAATAGGCTTCGATAGCCCCGCGAACAACGTCGGCCCGTGGCCCGCTAGCATGGGGTGCACCACGAACTCGTACTCATCGATCAACCCCATCTCTGCCAACGCCAGCGGGAGCTTCACCCCTCCCGTGAACAGTCCCTTACCCGACTCCCGTTTGAGCTGCTGAACGGCCTTCCCCAGATCACCGCGCACGAGCTCCGCGTTCCAATCGACGCGATCCAGGGTGCTCGAAACGACGTACTTCTTTGCCGCGTCGATCGTCCGGGCGAAGGGTTCCATCCAATCAGGCCTCGCTCCCGTCGGCGCCGGCGGCCGCCACGCTGCCTCCATCAT
>JBOGWU010000033.1:0-5095 GCA_050693935.1 Actinomycetota bacterium
CCTGAACCATGTCGTTGCGGGCCCGGTTGCGTTCTTCCTCCGGCATCGCTTCGATCTGCTTGCGAAAAATGATGTTGACCGCCCCCTCGGGTCCCATCACCGAGATCTCCGCCGTCGGCCACCCGACGATGACGTCGGGCTCGTACGCCCGGCCGTTCATGACGTAGTAGCCGGCCCCGTAGCCCTTGCGCAGGACCACGGTGAACTTGGGAACCGTCGCCTCCGCCACGGCGAAGAGCAACTTGGAGCCGTGACGGATGATGCCCTGCTTCTCGACCGCGCTTCCTACCAGGAAGCCCGGTGTGTCCATAAGAAAGACCAGCGGAATGTGAAAGGCGTCGCACAACCACACGAAGCGAGCCGCCTTGTCCGCGGCGTTCACGTCGATGGCCCCGCCGAGGAACTTCGGCTGGTTGGCAACGATGCCGACGGGGCGTCCACCGAAACGCGCGAACCCGGTCACGATATTGCGCGCCCAGTCCGCCTTCATCGCGAAGAAGTCTCCGTCGTCTACGAGTGCCTCGATGACCTTGTACGTGTCGTACGCGCTACGCGGATTGGCCGGCACGATGTCGTACAGCTCCTCGACCCGTCGATCGGCTGGTCGTCGGTTTCGACCAGCGGAGGCGCCTCGAGGTTCGATGACGGGAAGTAGCTCAGGTATGACTTGACGGACTGGATGCAGGCCGGATCGTCGGTTACCTCGAGGTCGGCCACCCCCGAGACCTTGCAGTGAATCTGACTCCCGCCCATCTCTTCAGCGGTCACGTCCTCGCCCACCGCGGCCTTGACGAGGTGGGGGCCCGCAAGCGCCATGTTCGAGTTGCCCTTCACCATAGGAACGAAGTCGGCCAGTCCGGGGATGTAGGCGGTGCCCGCCGCGCCGGGACCCATCATCGCCGCGACCTGCGGAATCACGCCGCTCATGATGACCTCTTGCTTGAAGAGGTCCCCCGTGGCGGCGAACATCGACCCGGTCGCTTCCTGGATGCGCGCACCGGCGGAATCGATGAGCCAGACCAGCGGGATCCGTTCGCGGAGTGCCACCTCGCGCATCCGTCCTGCCTTGATCTCGGTGACCTGTCCCATCGAGCCGGCCATAACCGTGAAGTCGTACGCGATGACGGCGACCTTGCGTCCCTGCACCTCGCCGACACCGGTGACCACGCCGTCTGCCGGTGTGGACTTGCCCTGCATGGCGGGTGTCTGCGATTGGTGGTGAGCCAGGATCCCCATTTCCACGAACGTGGAATCATCGAACAGCAACTCGACGCGTTCGCGCGCCGTGAGCTTGTTCTGAGAGTGCTGTCGCTCGACCCGTTCGGCCCCGCCCATCTCCATGGCCTTCGCCCGCTTGTCGTTAAGGGCCGCGACGTGGCCGCGCATGTCGGGCCCCTCGTAGCTGTAGCTGACTCCCGCTCGCTCGGTCACGCTTCCCTCCTATGGGCCCTTCGCCGGCGTCGCGCGCCGATGTCTACCGGGGCCTCGATGCTGGGAAGGCTACATGGCTGCCGCTTAGCGGCCCTTCCACTCCGGGGCGCGTTTCTGAAGGAAGGCGGTGACTCCTTCGACGGTGTCCTCGCTCTGCAGGCACACGCTCAGCATGCCGGCGAGGTAGTCGAGCGACGCGTCGAAGCTCATGTCCTCCGACCGGTAGAAGGAGCGCTTGCCGAGAGCGACGATGAGCGGGCTCTTGGAAGTGAGCCCCACGGCGAGCTCGCTCACCGCTCCATCCAGGCCCGACCGCCCGACGACTCGATTCACGAGCCCCCAGCGTTCCGCCTCCTCCGCCGAGAGTCTGCGTCCGGTCAGCATCAGATCGAGCGCGAGCTTGCGTGGCACATCGCGCTGAATCACTGCGGTGATCATGAACGGCCAGAGCCCGACGTTGATCTCCGGGGTGCCCATCTCGGCGTCGTCGGCGGCAACGACGAGATCACAGGCAAGCATCAACCCGAAGCCGCCAGCGAGCGCGTGGCCGTTGACGCGGGCCACGATGGGCAGTCGAGACCTTCGCATCTGCGTGAAGAGTTCGCCGAGCTCGCCGCGCGCAAAGTGTTGCGCAACCGCTGTATCGGAGGTCATCCCACCGAGGTCACCCCCGGCGCAAAACGCTTTGTCTCCCTCGCCGGTGAGCACGACGGCCGAGATACCGGAGTCGGACTCAGCGGTGGCCAGAGCCTCGGAGATGCCACTCGTTACCCCAGGATTGATGGCGTTTCTACTCTCCGGGCGATTGATGGTGATGGTGGCGATGGGGCCACCGGTTCGATAGAGGACCGGTGAGGAAGCGGCTTCGCCCGTCACCGGCTCCTGGACCTGAGGATGTCGAGCACCGCTTTGGAGTCGTCGTCCGATAGCGTCACCGCTCGCTCCGGCGGAGCCGACCCGCCGGTCGCGCGTCTCAGGTTCTCCTCGCTCCGCAGCAGCGCCTCCTCGGCGGAGCGCAGCCGGATCCTCAGCTCCTCCTCGCGGGACCGCTCCTGATCGATCTCGGATTCGAGCTTCGCCACGCGCTCCCGGAGCTCCCTGGCCGCAGCGTCGAACGCCTCGACCTGGGCGGTGCGCAATCCGTCGTCGCGCGCCAGCTCGATCAGGCGGTCTACCATCGCACGGCCGATCTCGTCATAACTGAACGAGCTTCGCTTGCCCTGACGGCTCGGAAGGCTGGCCTCGACGTCCTCGAGCTTTACGGGCTCGGTCGAGGTGATCGTGATGATCGTGTCCCGCCCTCGGCGGCCACGCTGCACAACCTCGATGCGCCCTAGCTCTTCGAGCAGCTTGACCGCTTCGGCGGTCCGAACCGAATTCAGTCCGGCCTCGGCCGCGACGTCACGGAGTTTGCCCTCAAACGTAGCATCGACCGACGCGCTCGAAAGCTCGTTGAGCAAGCGGCTGGCAAGTTCGTGGAGGTTGGTCCGGGCCATGGATGTGGTTCTCCCGCAGCGCTGATTGCGAAATGCTGGGGAAATCCTATAGGCCCTAAGCTCTAAGTTCAAAGTTTTCTGGGCGCCCAACCCCAAGGGTTAGGGGTCAGACCACGGTCGTCCTGCGGGCGATCTCGTGGATGGCTCCGCGCGGAAGCCGGCGGTGACCACCGAGCGTGACTATGTGCGGCAGGCGGCCGTTCTTGGCCCAACGGGCAACCGTTTTGGGAGACACACCCAGAATCCGGGCCGCCTCACCCGTGCTTATGTAGACGTCGTCCTGCTCGAGTTGCTCGTGCGCGGATTCGTTGGCCCGCTCGTCCACTATTCTCCCCTCTCCGCTTTGTCCTGGTCGCATTCTATGCGGCAGGGCCCGAGCGGGATAGGGAGATTCTGGAAGAACCCGTCGCGGCCGGGTCCTGGTTCGAGCGACGTCTAGCGGGTTTCGTCCAGCAGGCCCGAGATTCTGGCTCTGAGCCCCTCGGGACAGGGCTGACAACCCCTGAGGCGAGCCACTATCGCGGAGACGTCCTCTTCGACTCCGACCCTCTCGTAACAGGGACCGCAGTCCTCTAGGTGACGCTTCATCTCGTGGCGCTCGGTCTCGGAGAGGACCTCTCCATCCAAAAACAGATACGCCCTTTCGAGCGTCTCTCGGCAGCGTTCCTTCATGGCAGGTGCATATCCAGCAGAAGCATTCCCTTATGTCCCCCGTCTTGTCTTGCTCCAAGAGTCGATCTCGGCCCCGACTGGCAGGCTACGCCGGGCCCTCGACCGGCCCCTTCACGATTCCTCGATCCCGGGCTATGTCCCACAACCTCCTCTGCAGCGCTTTTCTTCCCCGGTGCAAGCGAGACATGACTGTGCCCATGGGCACGTCCATGATCTCGGCCATCTCCGCGTAGGTAAAGCCCTCGATGTCACTCAGGACGACGGCTAGCCTGAACTGCTCGGGGAGGTCGTCGATCGCGTCGATGATGTCCGAATCGACCAGCGAGTCGAGCACTATCGACTCGGGAGTCGCCTCGAATTGCGAGTCGTGATTCTTCAGCTCCTGATAGAGGTCGAACTCCTCGACCTCGTCGGAGCTCACCTTTTGTGGCTCGCGCTGACGCTTCCTATAGGTATTGATGTATGCGTTCGTGAGAATGCGGAAGAGCCAGGCCTTGAGGTTGGTGCCCGCCTCGAAGCGGTCGAATGCCCGATAGGCGCGCAGCATCGTCTCCTGCACGAGGTCCTCGGCGTCGGCGGGGTTGCGGGTCATCCGTAAAGCCGCTCCATAGAGGGAGTCGAGCAGCGGGAGAGCGTCTTGTTGGAAGCGACGTCTCTCGTCTTCGGTGAGGTCTACGGGCGTGACTTCAGCCACCGCTCTTCCCTCCCTTCAACCCCGAAAGCATGGTGGATTCGAATGTGAACATGAGCTCGGAGCGGGTCTTGTGTCCCGACAGCGCGATGTCGACCAACTGGTCCATGAGTTGCCTGAAGTTCACGCCCGACGCTTCCCACAGATAGAAGGCGAAGCTGCCCGGCACGGTGTTGATCTCCATGACCCAGGTCTCCCCGGTGTCCTCCTTGACGAAGGAATCGACGCGGGCCACCCCGGAGGCATCGATCGCCCTGAAGGCGATCAGGGCGTTGTGTTGCACCTGCTTGGTCAAGTCGTCCGGGATCGGAGCCGGAATGCGGCGGTCCAAGGAGGCCATCCCCTCGCCGGCCTTGCCGGACCCACCTTTCCCGCCGCGCAGGTACTTGTCGGAGAAGGTCAGAAACTCCTCCAGCGCCACCGGCTGCTCGCACACCGAGACGCGCGGCTCAACCCCGCTCCCCCCGAGGACCGAGCAGTTGATCTCGCTGCAGCCCTCCATCGCGACCTCGACCAGCAGACGGTTGTCGTAGCGCCTGGCCACATCGAGCGCCGCGGCGAGGCCGGGCCGGTCGGCGGCCTTGCCGATCCCGACGCTCGAGCCCAGCCGCGACGGCTTGACGAAGGCCGGGTACCCGATGGTCCGCTCGATCTCGTCAACGACCGCGTTCTCGTCGGCGGCGAGCCGGTCGGTCTCGACCACCATGTCTCGCACGACGGGTAGCCCGGCGGCGGTGAAGGTGGCCTTCATGGTGATCTTGTCCATCCCGGCGGCCGAACCCGTCACGCCCGAGCCCACGTAGGG
>JBOGWU010000034.1:0-3670 GCA_050693935.1 Actinomycetota bacterium
GGGCATCCGGGATGTCCTCCCGCAGACACAATCGTTCGACGATGTACCCCTGACTCCGGCGGTTCCCGGGGCAACCGGGCCTGCCACAGCTCATCGAACTCGGGTTATCGCTTACCTCTCCGTCGCCGTGGTGAGCCCCAACCCGCCAAAGTAGCCGGGGAAACACAGGCGCGCAGCGCATCTGGGCGTCAGACGCGACGGGTAAGGATAGGCGCGCACACGGGCGCGGTCAAACCGGGCAACCGCCCTAGAAACAACGGGCCAGAGGCTCAGATTCTTCCATCCGCGACGCTGCCGACGCGTGCGATGCGCGGCTGCTGGGCGGGGGCCTTGATGCGCAGATAGCCCTGGAGCAGCTCGGAGGCCTGCGGGATCAGGTCGTCGCGCAGCGTGTAGGTGTGGTCTTCGTCCTCACGGACCCACACGAGGCCGGCCTGTCGCAGGATGGCGAGGTGGTGATAGGCGGTGGACTTCGCGCTCCCGAGCAGCTCGGTCGCCTCCTTCAGCACCATCGGGCCCTTCGCCAGCCGCTGCAGCAGGCGCAGGCGATTGGCGTCGCCCAGCGCCTTGTAAAGCTTGACCAGCTGAGGCGGTGGCACCGATTCGTCCACTTCGAGGCTCTCATCGGAGACCGGATAGATGTAGATTCCGATGTCCTTGTACTCGGTGATCAGCACCCAAGGCCTGAGGATGTAGGTGGGCGTGAGCACCACCCGGTTGACACCGATCTCAGGACTGAACTGGATTCCGTTTGTAGCGAGCTCGATGGTGCGCTCGAGGGAGTGCTCCTCGGCCATCTTGAGCTTGGCCTTGAAATCTCGCTCCAGCACCGGTAGTGCCTCGTCCTGGTATTGAGCGAAGACCTCCGCGTCCCAGCGACGCAACGAATCGACGAGCCTCGTGTGAACCGCCTTCGGACCGAGCGCGAGCACGTGAGCAAGCCCCCTGACAAGACCATCCTTCTCGCCCCATCGGTCCTGAGCGCCGTCGAGGAATTGTCCGCGCGCCTCCGCGTCTCCGGCGACCGCGCGCCTCGCGACGTCGGGGGAGGCGACCCGGTGATGACGGGTGTGGTAGCCGACCAGCGCCAGCAGCACCTCAGTGGGGTCACTGGCCTCGAGGCGGTCGAGAAAGGCGGGTACGTCGCGCTGCGGAGCGGCATCGAGCACGAAGCCAAACAGGTTGGAGAGCAGCTTTCCGCAAGTCTCTCCAAGGGTCGTGGGTCCGCCGAACAGCTTCTCGATGTCCTCGAGCAACTCCTTGCTGGCCCGGCTTTCAAGCCTTTCGAGCCCCTCGCGGCCCATGTCGTAGGTCTCGACGGATTTGTTCAATCCGAGGAGGTCACCGACGGCGAGCACGCTCATCAGCAGCTCCGTGGCCGTCGAGTGGACCACCTCGAGGGTGACGGGAGCGCTGGGCTGGGCGAGATTCAGGACTCGCATCGGTCCATCATTATCGAATCCGGCGTCTTATGCATCTAGAACGGATTGTTCCATCTTCGTCGACCGGGCAAACGCCGTTCGCGGGAAGTTCACGCCTGTATTGAGCGCAGACCGCTTGACATCCGTCAAGTAGGTTCGATACTCTTCGAACGGCAAGTTCGACCAAGGTGAAACCAACGGTGAAAGGAGGGGCGGACGGTGAACCCCATCAACTCGTACGACGTCGTCATGGAGCGGCAGAGGGACCTGCGCAGGAAGGCTCGGCAGGCTCGGGCCGCAAGGGCACTGGCGGTGACTCAGCCGGGCGGCACCGGCCGCTCCGCCGTGAGGCACGGCGTGGCCCACACGCTCCGCCGAGTGGCCGAAACGCTGGAGCCCGCCTCCTAACGATCGTCAACCGCAACACCAGGAGCAACCCAGTAGTACAGCAGTGAGAACCAAGCGATCGTCTCGACGATCGCGAAACAGAGTGAGTTCGGGCGTGAGGCACACGTTACAAAGCCCGTGTCCCCCGCTCGGCAGGCGGTACCCAGCGCCCGGACTCATGCCCGACAAGCGAAGGGCCCCCGCCCCCGTGGGGGCCCTTCCTCGGGTTCGTCCTCGTGTAGCGTCAGCTACCGACACTCGCCACCCCTTAGGGAGTTACGTGAAGGACGAAGAGCTGCAGTCCTATGCACGGCTGATTCTGAACATCGGCGCCAACCTGCAATCAGGCCAGGACGTCACCGTCAACGCGATGGCCATCGAGCACGCACCTCTGGCTCGGGCGATCGCCGAGGAGGCCTATGCGATGGGGGCTCGCTATGTGGACCTCTGGTACTGGGACGGGCATGCCAAGCGCTCCCGGGTCCGCCACGCCCCGGAAGACACACTCGGATGGACGCCTCCGTGGCTGGACACTCGCGCCGAGTACACCGCCGAACACCGCTCCTCCAACATCACCATCGTCGGCGACCCCGAACCCGATCTACTGGCCGACGTGGACCCGCGGCGGGCGGCGCTCGATCGCATGCCTGCGCTGCCGGCGAGGCTCAAGGCGAACATGAGCGGCGAGGTCAACTGGACGATCGTCCCCTTTCCCACCGCCGGCTGGGCCACCACCGCCTTCGGCGAGCCCGACGTGGACCGGCTGTGGGGTCACCTGCGTACGTTTCTACGCTTGGACCTGGATGATCCGGTGGGCGCGTGGAGCGAGCACGTCGAGCGGCTCACTACCCGGGCGGCGCAGATGAACTCACACTCGTTCGATGCGCTGCACTACCGAGGGCCGGGCACCGATCTGACGGTCGGCCTGATGCCCGGGGCCAGTTGGGCTGCAGCCGAGATGACCACGAACTATGGGGTCGCCTTCCGCCCCAACCTCCCCACCGAGGAGATCTTCACCGCGCCCGATCGCAGACGCGCCGATGGAGTGATCCGCTCGACGAAACCCCTGGCGACCGGTGGGACGGTGGTGAGGGATCTCGAGGTGACGCTGGCCGATGGATTGATCACCGACGTGAGAGCGACCACCGGCGCCGACATCGTGCGCGGTCAACTCGCAGCAGACGAGGGAGCCCGCCGGCTGGGCGAGCTCGCGCTGGTCGATGGATCCTCGCCCATTGGAAAGGCGGGGGTGGTGTTCTTCGACACCCTGCTCGACGAAAACGCCAGTTGCCATATCGCCTACGGCGCCGGTATTCCGTCGGCTCTCGAGGGGGTCGGGGAGCTGACGCCGGAGGAGCGTCTCGAACGGGGCCTGAACCAGAGCATGGTGCACACGGACTTCATGGTCGGCTCGCCCGAGCTCGACGTGGACGGCATCACCGCCGACGGGAACGCCGTTCCCATCCTGCGCAACGAGGTGTGGCAGCTGACCTAAGTGGCACACGAAAGGGGCCCCCGGTAAACCGGGGGCCCCTTTTGAACTCTGGCGTGCCGCCGCCGCTTACTCGGCTGCGGTGCTGACCTCTTCCGTCTCCTCCGAAGCCTCGTCCTCGGAGAGCGAGGCGTCCTCGCTCGACGCATCCGGCACCGCCCGCAGGCCATCGCCGAAGAGCTCGCGCGCCGCGTCCTCCTCCTCCAAACGAGGAGGCAGGCCGAACATCTCGCGCGCCTCGGAATCGGAGATGGCGCCCTCGCCGGTCGTCTCGATGGAGACGTTGCGGTAACGGCTCATGCCGGTACCGGCGGGGATGAGCTTGCCGATGATGACGTTCTCCTTGAGGCCGAGCAGCGGATCGCTCTTG
>JBOGWU010000035.1:0-25135 GCA_050693935.1 Actinomycetota bacterium
GATCAGGCGAGGCTCATCGCCTCGTCGCCGGCGGATGGCGTCGGGTCGGGCAGGCGCATCATCCGGAACGAGTTGAACAGCCCGAGGAGCCCGGCGAGGATCGGGACGAGCAGCGCCACCTGAAGCGCGAGTGGTCGTGCGTCCGTGTTGATGCGGACGACCTCGTCCTGGATCTCCGCCGGCTCGTCGGCGAGCCGCTCTTCGAGCTGGGTGTTGCTCATGACCTCGGCGTCGTCCTCCAGCACCTTCGCGACCTGATGCTGGTCGGCGGGCGGCAACACGTCGCTCGCCTCGGCCATGTTCGTGAAGGCGACGGAGAGCGTGGCGAGCATGATGGCGCCGGCGAAGGCCAGCCCGAACGACAGCCCGAACGAGCCCGCCGCCGAGTTGACGCCGGCAGCCTCGCTCGCCCGCTCTTCGGAGATCGGGGACAGCGTGTAGTTGTTGAGCTGGGACACCAGCAGACCCAGCCCGCACCCCGCGATCATCAGCGGGACGACGAGCGCCCAGCCGGAGTCCGCCCGCGGCACGATCGGGAGCAGCAGCACCAGCCCTGCGGTGAGCAGCGTGAACCCGAGGCGGACGATGCTGCTGGGGCGCCGCTCGCCGGCCTTCCTGCCCGCGATGAGCGCCGTGGCGAACATGGTGAGCGACAGGGGGGCGAGTGACAGGCCGGCCTCCATCGCGTTGTACTCGAGCACCATCTGCAGGTAGATCGGCAGCGCTATCATCGTGCCGCCCAGGGCGATCTGTTGGAGCATCTGCCCGGAAATCCCAAGCCTAAAGACCTTGGATGAGAATAGATCTGGGTCTATCAGCGTCAGCTTCCCTCGACCTTTGCGCCGCACGAGCCAGTAGACGAGTGCCGCCAGCGCGATCACGCCGATCGCCAGGAGCGCTGCTACGGACTCGCCGCCTTCCTGCCACACCAGGATGCCCAGCACGAGGCCGCCCATGCCCAGCACGGAAAGAATCGCACCAACGGCGTCAAAGCCCCGAGGCCCTGTGTACGGCACGTCCTGGACGAGTTTGATGCCGGACAGCACGATCCCGATGATCAAGGCCTCGAGCAGAAACGCGACGCGCCAAGACAGATAGGTAGTGATGAAACCTCCGATCAGGGGTCCGACCGCAGCCGCGATCGCAGCACTCGCCCCGACCATCGCGTAGACCCTCATCTGAGCCGCTCCTTTGAAGTTGCCGTGTATGAGCGACTGCATTGCGGGCAGCAGAAGCGAAGCGCCCAACCCACCCACTACTGCCCAGAAGATGATGATCGCGGTCAGGCCCTGGGCGAACGTCATCGCAAGGGCACCGACGGCGTATCCGAGCAGACCCAAAATGTAGGCACGCTTGCGGCCGAAGAGATCGCCGATTTTGCTGCCTATCAGGATGAATGCGGCGGACACAAGCGCCTCGAGCGCGATCGCGGACTGGACTCCGCTGACGGTCGTGCCGATATCCTCAACCACAGACGCAATCGAAACGTTCATCAGCGATGTATCGACGACGAGCACGAACATCGCCATCGCCAGCAGAAGGGCGAGGCGTGGATTGGCCGTTGCCTCCTTGGGAACGCCGGTACTCGCTGCCTCGGTCAAGTGAGACCCAAATTCCGCACCCGCCTCGGCGATGCCGGAACAAGCGCATCGTCGACCACGCCGGAGATCCGGCCGCACCTTGGACCACAACGGCCGCGCGTCCAATAGGCGCGCGATGACACGTGACCGGCGGACACTGTACACCGGGGCTCGCTGCACACGAGGGGAGATCGAGCCATGCGTAAGCCGATCAGACTTCCGGACCCGAGCGATGCGAAAGACCACGACGTCTGACCCGGGGTTCCGGCGCGGCCGCCAGCTCGGGGGTGTCTTCCCCGGCCGCCTCGATCCGGCGGCCGTAGCTCGACGCCAATGGCCCCGCCGTCAGGCCGTGAAGAACGACCGAGAACAGGACCGTAAAGGTCACCGCGGCCGTGAGCGTCGCGGTCGACGGCTGCCCATGAAGCTCCTCCGCCGCAATCAGCAGGAAGACCACCGAGGCCAAGCCCCGGGGGCCGAACCAGCCCGCGAAAGCCAGCGTCTCGAAGTGCAGTCGCATTCCCCAGAGCGCAACAGCGACGGGGATCATCCGAACAATCGTCAGGCTGACGAGCGCGTACACAATCGCGTTGCCATCGATCCCGTCGCGTATCAGAGGCCCTACGAGAAAAGCTCCGAAGAGCGTCCATACCAAGAAGCTTGCCACTAGGGCGAGGTTTTCGGTGAACTCCGTCTGCTCGGCAAAACGACCTCGGGTGGCTGCACCGAAGAGAATCCCGCCGACGAACGCCGCAACGAAGCCGTTCCCACCGATCGTCACGGCAGCCGAGTAGGAAAGCAACGCCAGCGAGAGGACCGCAATCTGCTCGGACAGAGGCGACATCCACGAACGGTTGCGTGAGGCCTTGACCGCGAGTCCGGCGGCGAAGCCAACCACTATGGCGACCACCATCGCGAGCCCCAGCTCCTTCAGGGCCTCTGAGGCCCAGTCGCCCGCTCCCACGGCCTCTTCGGCGGCAACTATCAGGAGGAACAGTGTGACGAAAGGCGTGGCGATACCGTCGTTGAGTCCGCTCTCTACATTGAGCGCGCGACGAATGCGTACCGGAACCGCCCGATTGGTAACGACCGCCAATCCCAGGGCCGCATCAGTGGGTGCGAGGATCGCGGCTATCAAGGCCGCCATCGCCCAGCCCTCCGATCCGAATAGCAGCTTGGCCGCAAGCGTTCCGAGAACCAGCGTCAAGGGCAGGCCGACTAGGAGCAGGCGAGTCGGGAGAAGGGCATCACTGCGAACATCACGCAATCGAACCGTCGAGGCGTCGGCGAACAGCAGGATGGCGAGGGTGAGTTCCGCAAGGAGCTTCCCCGATTCACCGCCCAGCGCATCGGGGAGAGCGTCTGAGACCGCCGGCCCGACCAGGATGCCGACCGCAACGAAGACAAGCGGGGCCGAGACAGAGACTCGGTCCAGTCGGGACGCGACGAGCGAATACAGGATGAAGGCAACCGCAACGACTGTCAGCCCGATCATGGTCTGTCATGCAAGGAGCCGGGGGAATCTTTCGTCTGCGTCACAGCTACCAATCAATGCATGGTCAGAACGGACGACCCCACCCCCGGCTCGACTTCACCCGGGTGATTGACTCGACAGCACCCACGGCTCAAGCAATGAGCAGGATGAAGATGACGCAGACGATGATGTTTTACGAGCCAGCTGCGGGTGTTCATCCAGTCCCGGACCCCTGGCATCGCTCGAGCTGCGCGCCGCCGAAACAGGATGTAGCCAAGTATCGGCAGTGCCGCGATGAGGATCGTGGTTTCGATGAAAGGGAGCGCATCGACGAAGGAGCCTCCCCGGTGCTCGAGGTTGACTCCCACCGTGAGCATCACGAGGATGTCTGAGGGCATCAAAACGATTACCAGGATTCCGGTCTTGAGCGCCCTTTTCCAGTCCGCGCTAACCAGCTTCCCAAGCCACGGCGGCGGTTCCGCGGTCTCTCGGCCACGCCAGTTCTTCACGGCACCCAGGATCAAGAGGCCCACGAGCACGAATTGGATGAGGTTGCCCGTAGAGCCTCGGCTGTCGGGAGCACCGAGCGAGGTCGCGTTTCCCAGGAGACCGGCCACCCAGACCGCGAGAGCTACCCCGACAGCCGTTGCAATCGCCACCCCAACGAGGAACGCCATTGAGGTCGGCACGGGCTTCTCGGTCGTGACGAAGATGACTGCCGACATGATCTGAGGCCCCGCCATCATCGTGACGGCGAGCGGAAGAATGTCCGTTTCCATGTGGCCGTCCTTTCCTCACGGTTCGGGGATCGCTCAGATGAGTTCCAACTCGCGCGCCTTTTCAACCGCGCCCACGCGGGACGTGACGTTCATCTTGCGATAGATCGCCCGTACATGGCTCTTCACGGTGTTCAGTGAAACGAAAAGCTCCCGCGCGATCTCTCGGTGTGTGAGTTGGCTCGGCATCAGCCGAAGGACCCCAAGCTCGCGGTCGGTCAAGGTTTCGCCGAAGATGGCCGGCCGCTGCGACGACCGCCCCAGGCTCCGCTCCAGCCTCTGAAGCTGCTCTGGGAGCATTCCAGCGTCCGGATTGGACAATAGGATTGCTCGCGCATCTCGCAACAGTTCACGAGCCCCGTCTTGATCCCCCAACGAAAATCGTACCGGAGCTAGCTCAAGCATCATCTGCATAGTCACCCAAGGTGACAATCGCGGCAGCCGGCTCCGAATCTCGAAAGACGTCTCCAACAGGTCTCGCGCTTCATGAAGGTCTCCATCATCAGCCGAGACGCGACCCCTCGCAAGGTAGACGAGGGACGACTGCGGGAGCTCGGAGAGACCATGTTGCTCCATCATCTGATGGGCTTCTTCCGTCAGCTCCTTTGCACGCTTCTTGTCTCCCATGTCGGCGCTCACGAGCGCCAGCTCGCAGCGTGCAACCATCTCGAGCACCGGCTGGTTCAAGTGATTAGGCGCAATTGCTTCCGCTAGGGTCGCCTGCGCAGTCTCCAGATCGCCACTAAGGAACGAGTGGCACCCCAATGCAGCCAGCGCAACCGAGCGCCAGTATCCTGGATCCGGCTCGAGCTCCAACGCGCGCCGGGCATCGTCGATGGCAACTGAGACGCCCTCCAGGCCAAACATCGCAGTGATGAGCGCCATGCCTGAATCGAGTGACCGCGCGCCATCGGGCAAGGGCCCGTCTACAGAGCCCATCCTGGCGCTGGCCAACCACCTTTCCGCGTCTTCGACATCACCAACGAGGGCGGAACACCAGGCAGCCGTCAATGAGAGAACCGGATCGGCGGCTATCTCCGCCTCGCCTGCGGCGGAGAGCCACGAGCGAACGGTTTCGAGTCGGCCCGCGTTCAAGTACGGATACCAGTTGGCGGAGATCAACTCTCTCGTGGCGTCCCGGTCTCCTGCTTCGACTGAGTGGTGCACGGCCTGGGAAACTAGTTTCGTCCGTCGGAACCAGTCAGAGGCCCGCCGGTGAAGTTCCGGCACCAGGGCCCCATGCGTTCGATACAACTCGCTCCTGAGCAGATCACCGAAGAGTTGATGGTATCGATACCATTCACGATGCTCGTCGAGTGGCACGACCAATAGATTTGAACGTTCGAGGTAATCGATAATCGCCGCGGACTCATTGGATCCGAGGATTTCGTCACATAGCGGAGCGCTAAACCGAGACAAGATTGAAGTTCTAAGCAAGAATTGGCGCACGTTTTCGGGCAAGCGACTTACGATCTCAGTCGTCAGGTAATCTTCGACATGTCGATCGCCGCCGGTGAAGTCTCTTATCATGTTGTCCGGGTCAGAATGATCGCGAAGCGACAGCGCCGCCAAATACAAACCTGCGGGCCAGCCCTCAGTTTGATCCGCGAGCCGGCGAACCTGCTCGTCCGTCAACTTGCGTCCCAGCACGCGGGACAGCAGCGCATCCGCCTCACCGTAAGAGAACCGAAGCTCGGCGGCGCGAAGCTCGTCCATGCTTCCTCCAACGCGTCGGCGCCCAACACGGAGGGGCGGATCGGCGCGACTAGAGACGACGACCTGCGTTGTTGCGGGAAGATTATCGAGCAGAAGGATCGTCAATTCGTGGCAGTGGACATTCTTGATGTGATGGTAGTCGTCCAGGACGAGGACGATGCGGCTAGACGATTCGCCTAGGTCACTAAGCAAACGGGGAAGAAAGACATGCTGCAGCGATTCCTTTGATGCCGGAACCGAATCTGCCCAGTCGCCTACAGCAGGTTCGACTCTGCGGAGTGCCTCGATGACGTAGCTCCAGAAGTGGTTCGGGTCGTTGTCCAGCCGGTCCAGGGTCACCCATGCGAAAGGCCGCGGATCGACTGCCTTCCACTGTGATACCAGGGTCGTTTTGCCGTACCCGACGGGGGCATCGATCAGGATGATCGACTTGTCCGCCGAAGCTACGAGGCCGTCGACGAGATCCTTACGGGCAACCCACTCGCGGCGCATCGGGGGCGCGTGGAGTTTGCTTTCGAGGAACACAACTCCTTGGGACTCCGGCGCTCGACTCCGATGGCGATTGACCTGTGGAATGGTCTGGCTCAAGTGCTCCTCGATTCTCAAGAGAAATCGTCCAGTCCACCTGCCATCCCCGCAATACGTCAGTGTCGCTTGGTTTTTCAGCCGCAACGCTCTGACAAATCAAGCATCGTTCCCAACTGTCAACAAGTACTCTCTGCGATCTATGCCCACCTCATCCGGTGAATTCTCGATGAACCGAGTGCTCGCGTTCCAATTGTTGGAGAAGAACTGCCGCGAACGTGACAACCTGGGCATCGTGTCCGCGCAAAAGTCGTCCCGGACAAGTCAGCCGAGATGGTTACTCCGAAACGCGCGGCCCCATCCGATCCGGAGCAACAGGCGAAGGCGCAATAACAGACTGATTGTGCGCGAGGTGACTCTCCCAGTCGTAGATCACCGCGGTGTTAAGGAGTAGATCCTGCACGGACGCCTGCCGCCTGCTGAAGGCGGTCCAGAGGAAACCCAAAGGGAAAAGCACGCAAGCCGCGGCCCGCGCGATCGACCTGCCCAAACCGACGCTCGTTCCGCCCACGTCGACAACACGTAGACCGACAACCTGCTTCCCCGGAGTTCGACCGCTGATCCACCAACCAAGTGCCAGGTACGCCGCGGTCACGCCGGTGGACAGACCGGTGGTCAATAAGAGATGGGGCTTGGGGAGCTTGAAGGCTTGGGGATCGAAGAAGAATGTGAGGCCGGCTACGGTTAGATAGGCAGCGGAAATCAACACTACGATCGCGATCGCATCGATTCCGTTTGCGACGAGACGAGACACGAGTCCTGCCCGGGCCCCCTGAAGGCTTGCGGCTCGCAAGCCTGAGGGCTCTTTCACGACGGCGACGCCTCATATCCGTTGGTGCGATTCAGAACCCTGTCGACCAGCCGGGAGAGAGAGCGGTCCGCGTCCATTCCTCGGAGCCGAAGGCCCTCGACGGTCTCTGTCCCCATCGTCCCCGACGACTCCCGGATGATCTCAGGCAGGTCGAGCTGTCGAACGACGTCGCGCGCGACGCCGATGACATCGGTGCGCTCGATGACCCCGTCGATGTCCACGCGTTCCTCGATGATCCTGTTTACATCCACTCGCTCGATGACCAACTGGGTCAGATCGATCCTGTCCAACACGATCCCAACCACAGACGCGATGGCTCGATCAGACCTCTCGAGCAGGACACGTCGGTCCTCCTCCCAGGCCGCGTTGAGGTGGTCGATTCGAGGGCGCAACGGAGTCGACATTACCGCTCTAGCTGCCACACGCCCCGCGAATCCGGCACCTCTGCCGGCGGCTTGCAATCCCACTCTCACCGCCTCTGCACCAAGCGCCAGCAGCGCGCTGTACAGAATCTCCGGCTCGGTGGGGTCTCGATCGTCTCCGGCGAGAGACTGCGTCCCCATTACCCCTCGGAGCTGTCCGTCGCGGGAACTGCCGCCTCCCTACCGAGATGCAGAGATGTCGCGGCCATGCGCGGTCAGAGCCCAGATAACGGCAACATCCAGGGCGATGATGACGATCGACCAAACCGGGTAATACGGGATGAATCCGAAGTTCGCGATCGCGCTGACAACCGCCATTGTGACCCCCACCGTTCGCGCCCAGACGGCACCGTTGAACAGCCCTACCGCGGCGAAGATAACGATTACGCCCGCGATCAGGTGGATCCAACCCCATGCGGTCGCGTCGAATTCAAACGCGTAGTTTCGGGTGACGACAAAGAACTCGTTCTCTAGGATTCCGGCAAACCCGGCAATCGCGTGGAACGTCCCCACCATCAGCATCACGAGGGCGGCAAAATAGGTGAAGCCAATGGCCCAACCACTCGTCGAACGAGTCTCCTGTGTCGATGCCATGAAACCCTCCCTTTCCCTCGCATACGTCTTGGTACTGGTTCTAGCGGGCGAGCAGGCGAGAGCCATCACCCACGGCCATCAATCACCCGGGTGAGTCGGTTGGCCGGGTGACGACCGTCGGCTCGCCCGACGCCATCGTTTTTACGGACCGCTCCCGATGGAGATCGCTAAGCGCTTAGGGAGAGCGATGGGGTCGATGCCCGGGTACCGTCGAGAAGCGGGTGCGGGAGAACGACGTCCCAGCAGTCCACCTCTAGGGATAGTCGTTCTCGAGTCGAAGCTTCGGCCGGCACCGATGGGGCGCGATTGGGTCGAGAGACGCGCGCTACGCGATCGGCTGGTGGACGCAGCCGCTCGGAAGGTTGTCTTGGTCAGCGCTCCTATCGGATACGGAAAGACAGATCTTCTCGCCCAATGGCGCAGCGATCCTCGAGAGGCGCGGCCATTTGCGTGGGTAACCGTAGATACCTCAGACAACGAACCGTTGCGTCTGTGGACCTACTTGCTCGAAGCGATTCGTCAGTTGGAACCAGGTATTGGAGGCGACATCGGCAACCGGCTGAAACGCCAGGGCGAATCTCTGCAGAGGGTGGTCGTACCGCAACTCCTCGATGAGTTGACCATTCTCCCCCGGCGAATCGTGATCGTCCTCGATGATTTCTCCCAGCTCACCAACCGCGCGTGTCACGAATCCATCGATGAGTTCATCGAGAACCTCCCAGCAACCATCCAACTCGTCATCTCAACCCGATCGGATCCACCGCTGTCATCGCTGCAACGCATTCGTGCGACGGGCGAGATGCTCGAGATTCGAGCCGGCGATCTGCGATTCACGGTCGAGGAGGCACGATCCCTTCTCCGGCAGACAACGGGGATCGAGATCTCCCTGCCAGACGTCCGGAGCATTGTCGAACGGACCGAGGGTTGGCCCGCCGGACTCTATCTTGCCGCTCTCTCACTCAAAGATCGCGTCGATGCCGAGACGTTCATCAAGGACTTCGCTGGTGACAACCGGCACTTGGTGGACTACCTGACAACCGAGATTCTGAACCGCCTGCCGGCACGCGTGCGTCGCTTCCTTGTGCGAACCTCCATCCTCGAAAGATTCACAGCCTCGTTATGCGACGCAGTAGTGGGAGAGGAAGGCTCGGCCGCCCTTCTCGAGGAGCTGGAGCGCAGCAACCTCTTCCTAGTCCCGCTCGATGACCAGAGGACATGGTTCCGTTACCACCACCTCTTCCAAGAGCTTTTACAGAGCGATCTGGAAGCAACCGACCGTTCGCTCGTCCCCGAACTCCATCGACGAGCGTCCCAGTGGCACCGCAAGTGGGGATTCCTGGACGACGCGATCCAACACGCTGAAGCGGCCGGCAATATCGGGTCGAGTCGAGAGTTGATCTCAGGAAACTGGCTTGCCTACTGCAACGCGGGCCGGCTGGCGACCGTGCAATCTTGGATCGAATCACTGGGCGAAAAGCGGGTGGCGTCCGACCCGGTCCTTTCGTTGACGGCCGCGTGGATGGCGGGATTATCGGGGCACTCCGATGAGGTCGAGAGGTGGCTGGAGCTGGCGAGCCGGGGAACTTTCCTCGGGCCGCTGCCGGACGGCGCCAGCTCGCTCGCCTCGGGCATGGCTCTAGTCCGCGCGTCGTTCGGACACGAGGGTGTCGGTAAGGCCCTTGCGGCAGCTCGGGTCGCAGCCGAAATCGAGTCGCGGCCGGACGCAAGATGGCACCCCGCCGCCCAGACCACCTTCGGTTTCTATCTGTACCTATCCGGCGAACCCGGGCTGGCGTCCCCTCACTTCGAGGAGGTAGCGCAGCAGAAGACGCGGGGCAGCATCTTCGAGGTCATCTTTGCTCTTTCGCAGCTGTCGATCATCGCCTCGGAGGCCGGTCACCGGATCGAAGCAGCACAGCTCGCCGGTGAAGCCATGGCGATCGTCGATGAATATCGTCTCTCAGATGCTCCACAAGCGTCGGTCGCGTACACCGGGCTCGGTCGCGCACTCGCAGCGGCCGAAGACCTGAGGGGGGCGAGCATCGGGCTTGAGAGAGCCCTCGCACTTCGACGCAGGAGTGCCCTCATCGCACCGTGGCCGACGCTACAGCTGCTGCTGGCGCTCGCGCCGGTCCGAGCCATCGAGGGTGATCGTGAAGGGGCCGTGCTTCTGTTGAAGGAAGGGCGCGCGATCGTTGATACGTATCCCGACGCCGGTGTCCTGGGCGCCGAGCTTGAAGAGCTCGAGCGCTCCATCGCCGCAGCCAAGCCGAGAGCCGCACCACTTGGAGGGTCACTGACCGATCGCGAGCTCTCAGTACTGCAGCTGCTTCCAACCTCGTTGACCCAACGTCAGATCGGCGAGGAGCTGTTCCTGTCTATCAACACGGTCAAGACTCACGTCAAATCAATCTTCACGAAGCTAGAGGTCGAGTCGCGAGCAGAAGCGGTCGCGCGGGCGCGGAGGCTTCGCCTGCTGTAAGGAAACGATCTCGCTTGGCGCGGCCCCGCTAGGGCTCCGTCTGCAGCTCGTTCACGCTTACGACCTCGATAGCGAAATCGCGGAGCCTGTCGAGGACACCGTAGAACTCCGACAGGTCCGCAACGTCTGCAGTTAGAATGGTCGTGCCACGATGTGGCATCGCCGACATCTCGCCGAAGGCGCTCGACAGGAGTTCGCCGAACTCCCCTCGCACCACGATCTGGTACCGCCTTCTCCGACTGGCACCATTCTGGGTCATCCTCACGGTCCTCCCAAGGACCTGGACTTCGGTCACTTTCAACCGTCTTCCTCCCGAACTCGGCGCGCCTCACCCCTGGTTGGAGTTCACCAGGGTGACGCTGATCGGTTATCCGAAGGCGCGGATTCCGAGCCGTGGGCGTCGACGCCCTCCGACAATGTGGGGAAAATCAACCGTCGTGCCTTCAAATCATCCCAGCGAGGCGCAGCTTTGGCTACCTCCAGGACCGAGGTCGTCATCGCCGCCAACCACACTTCGGTACCTTCCGACTGAAGCCTTTCGGCCAGGTCGTCGAAGACCTCGACCGCGGTCGAATCGATCTGAGGAACCGCCGAGAGGTCGAGCAATAGCGTCCGCGGTCTGTGCGGCGCTTCTTCGACCATCTTTGCGAGGCGGTCGGTGACACGCTGCGAGTTCCCGAAATAGAGACCCGCCTCGATCCGGGCGATCATGAGGTCCTTGTAGACGATGTCGGCTGGATCGCGCCCTAACTCGCGGAAGACGTCCGTGTCCGGCTTGCGTCCCAGGACGAAGATCGGTGGATGATTGAGGTTCCAGAACAAGGTGACAAGGGAAACGACCACCCCGACGAGCAATCCCGGCAAGGCGCCTAGAGCCAGAACACCAAGCGCAGCGATCACACCGAAGACGTACTCCTCAAAACGCAAGCTGCTAATGCGTCTGAGGCCGCCGATGTCGATGAGTCCCAGCGCTGCTACAAGGACGATGGCACCGAGTATCGGTTCGGGCACGTATACGAAGAGCGAGGCGAGAAACAATAGAACCAGCGCCACGCTGGACGCCGTCACAAGACCCGAGACCTGCGATCGAGCTCCTGCGCGATCGTTCACCGCGGTTTGCGAGAGGCCTCCCCCTGCCGGGATCGCCTGAAACAGGCCACCTGCGAGGTTGGCGCCTCCCAGAGCCAGGAGTTCCCGGTTGGGATCTACACGGAGATCATCCCGAGTTCGGAAGGCTCGCGCCGAGGCTATGGACTCGACGAACGCCATAAGGGCGATGCCCGCGGCAGCGGGTAGAAGCGTGGTCACGAGTGCTAGGTCGGGGATCTCAAGTTGAGGGAGTCCACCCGGCACGTCGGCAACTGTGGCCACTCCCCGCGCCTCGAGTTGCGAAATTGCCATTAGCGCCATCCCGGCGACGAATACGAGCAACGGGCCGGGAAGGTTCGGAAGCCTTCGCTTTATGAACAGCAGAGCTGCGAAGGATGTCAGCGCGATCGCTAGGGTCCAGAAATTCGTGTCGCCGACCTGCGACGCGGCGGAGGCGACCTTGGGAAAGAAGGTCTCTCCGCTGATCGATACCCCCATGATCTTCCCCAACTGACTCGCCGCGACCGTCAAGCCCATGCCGATCTTGAAGCCGGCCAGTATTGGGCGCGAGATGAAGCTGGACAAGAACCCCAGGCGCAACAAACCCGCGATCACGAGTAACAAACCGACCTCACCTGCGAGAACGGCCGCAACCACGGCGGGCTCGGCGCCTTCAGGAGCCAGCGCTATCCCCGAGGCGGTTAGCAGCGCGATCGTCGATGTGGTGCTGACACTGAGGCAGCGTGTGCTGCCGAGCAGGGAATAGACGATCATCGGGATCAAGGCCGTGTACAGCCCGAACTCGACAGGCAATCCCGCGATGGTCGCGTAGGCCATCGCCTGAGGAATCACAACAGCCGCGGTGGTCACTCCGGCGGTCACGTCCCAGCGGAACCAGGACACACGGTAAGTGCGGAGCCACGACGCGACGGGCATCCGTCTATGGACTCCGCGTAGAGGTGGGATCACCCGGCGAGAATCCTGACGCTGCGTCGGCCACACGCAGGAAGAAATTGTCCGCCCCGATCTTCTCTTCGAGCCCCAGCTCTTCGATCGTTTGTCTAAGGGACGTTCGAACGCGTGCCATCGTGAATACAACGCCGTCGTCGTGGAGATCGGCGATGACCCGGTCCAGGGCCTCCGCCCCAGTCACATCCATATCGGTAATGCCCTCGGCGTTGACTACGACTTGCCGAATAGGATTGCGAGCCTGAGCCACCAACGACCGGATGTCGTGCTTAAAGACCTCAGCGTTCGCGAAGAACAGGGGGGCGTCGAACCGGTAGATGATTAGCCCAGGGTTGGTCTCCGCGTCTTCGTAGTTCTCGATATCACGGAACGTCGGCGAGCCGGCCACTTCTCCGAGTACGGCCGTGTGCGGAAGGATCGCTCGGCGCATTGTCTCGAGAAGCGAAACCACGACTCCGATCACGATCCCCTCTAACACACCGAAGACGAGAACCCCCAGGAGGGTGACCAAGGAGAGAACGAAATCGCTGGTTCGTACTCTCCGGAGCATTCGGAACCGGCCTATGTCAACCAGGCTGACCGCCGATAGAAGCACCACGGCACCGAGTGCTGCGATCGGCAGGTATCGAAACAACGGGGTCAATAGCAACACTGTGACAAGAACCATCACAGCACCGATCATGTTCGCCGACTGCGACCGGGCCCCGGTGTTGGCAACAATGAAGCTCCGTGAGTCACTCCCGTTAGCGGGGAAGCCCTGGACCAGACCCGCTCCAACCCCTGCCGCAGCCAAACCGACGAACTCCCGAGTCGTGTCGAGATCTTCCCTATCGCGCGACGCCAGGGCGCTCCCCGTCGCGACGCTGCTTGCAAAAACGAGCAAGGCCACGCTTCCCGCTGGAGCTAGCAGAGAAAGGACATCTGCGAGCGGAGCTCTTGGGATCGCCGGAACCGGTATCCCCCGCCCGACCTCGCCCACGATCGCAACATCGCTAGAGCTCGCCACGCCCGTTGCTGCGACGAACACCGTTGCGAAAGCCATTGCAATGAGCGCGGCCGGCAAGCGCGGGAGGATTCGCTGAAGGACAAGTAGGACGATGATTGAACAGATGCCAATTCCGAGCGACCAACCATTGGTGGCATCAAGGTTTGTCAGGACTTCACCGATCTGCTGCCACCATTCGTCTCCTGAAGGGGAGATTCCGAATAGCTTCGGGATCTGGCTGGCTGCGATGATCACAGCGGCTCCCGCGAGGTATCCCGTCAGGATCGGGGACGACAATAGTCGCGTAACGACACCGAGGCGTAGAAGAGCCCCGAGCAAAAGGACCCCTCCAACGAGAATGGTGAGCATCGATGTGAGCGCGATCGCTCGTTCGGGGTCCCCTCCTGCCAGCGGACCGACCGAGGCGGCAACGACTATCGCAACCGACGATTCAGGTCCAACGTTCAGATACCGGCTGCTGCCGAAGAGGCCATAAAGCAGCATGCCCGCCATCGCCGTGTAAAGGCCGGCGACGGCCGGGATCCCGGCCAGTTCGCCATACGCAAGTCCCTGCGGAACGACCACTGCCCAGACGGAAAGCGCGGCGATCATATCCAGGCGCAGCCTCGGTCGTGAGTAGCCATCGAGGACGCGGAGACCTGGCAGGAATCGCGAGAAACCAGCAAACTTTGAATTCATACCCATAGGCCCTGCGTCGGATGGGTTCAGGGTCGGTTACAAGGGTCAGGTAATCGGGCGAGAGCGCGTGGCAACATCGCCCCGGGACACATCTCACCCGGGTGAGACGCCGGCCAAGGTGACGCCTCCTACATCGAGCGGCGCGATTCATATGACAGGAAACGATCAATCCAGGATCGTGCGTGCTCAACAAGGAGGCAGAAATGGATTGGGATTTCGGGGATATCTTCCTGACGATGCTGGCGTTCTTCTTCTGGTTCACGTTCATCTGGATGTTCGTTGGGGCGTTCGCCGACATCTTCCGCAGGTCCGATCTCTCGGGATGGGGCAAGGCGGGCTGGATCGCGCTGATCTGCATCCTGCCCCTGCTCGGGGTCTTGGTCTACATGATCACGCGCCCGGCACCGACCGCCGAGGAGGTCGCGTCCAGGTACGCGACGGGCAACGGATACTCGCGCGCCGACGAGCTCTCGAAGCTGGCGGCTTTGCGTGACAAGGGAGACCTCACCGACGAGGAATTCAACCGCTTGAAGGTCGGGGCGTTGACGTAACGCGTCGACCGGAGGCTCTCCACCAAACGGCCACCGTGGTCAGCAAGATCAGCTCGATTAGTGCGTAGGCGACGATCATGATCACCGCGTCGGCGTCACTGCCAAATGCGCCCGTGGCGATCACCAACGCCAGGCCGCCCTTACGAGCCGCTGAGATGAGGGCCAGCGATCGCCGAGCGGACGGCTCACGGCCGGCAAGAAACGCGCCGGTCGTGAGCGACGCCACCAGCAATCGCACCACGGCCATCAGAACCGGGATCTCGAGAATCCGCACGACCCGTGGAAGATCGTGGATGAGGATGAGGACGACGAGAACGGCGAACGAAGCGTTGGATAATGCGCCGACCGCTCGCGCGGTCCCGGGTAAGCCCATCCACTTCCTGCCTTGCCCGATCAGTCCGACGACCAATGGGACCAGTTGAAGTAAGACGATCGCCGCGAACAGTTGCGGATACTCCAGACCGGCCTCAGAGTCGAGGAAAAGGCGCGTTAGAACTGGAACGAAGACCACTCCGGCCAGCTGAAGCGTGATTATCAGCCCGACCGACGACGCGATCTCGCCTCGAGCAATCGCAATCAACTTCACCGCGTATGGCGCTCCCGGTGAGAATGCGATCAGCAGGTAGCCGGTTCTAACCTCCGCGCTGAGATCGAGACCCGATGCTGCCAGTAGCCCGAGCGCGGGAATGACCACCAAGTTCAGCAGCAAGCCCTTCGTTATGGTCCTCCAGTCGCGCACTCCCCGCGCGATTCGCCCGGGCGGGACCTGCAGACCTAAGGCCAGCATCGTGGAGACGACGAAGATCTGGATGGTTACGTCGATCGCGGTTAGCATGGATGGCGCACATTATCCGCACCGCCCTCATTCGATGCCGAGAACCAAGAAGGGTGCCCCCCGCAAGGGGCACCCTTCACAACTCGGCGCGTGCCCAGGCGTTAGGCCATGCGCGAGGGCGCCGGAGCGACCGGTCGACTGGGTGCCGATTGGGTCTGTTGCAGGTAGCCGATCCCAATGTGCCCGACGTCGAAGAAGGCACACACGGCAACCCAGAACCACTCCCAACCGCCCAGCCCGACACCGGGCGTGTAGAGCAGCACGTACATCAAGGTCGCGAACGGCAGAAAGGTTATGCCGATCAGGGGCAAGATGAACGTGTCAAAGGCGGCATCTACGCGGCCTGGTCGAAGCACCCAGACCAGGAACAACGCGAACCGTGGAAAGAAAGCCGCCATCAGCGTGGACAGGATGACCATCCTCAACCTCCTTGGCTTATCGGACTGGCTCGGTCCGCGTCCCACACACCGCTGAAAAAGGCAACGCGCGATAGCCCTTCTCGCGTCGCGTTTCGATGTTCTACGCGAGATGGCGGATCGGCTTCACCCGCTTGAACGTCTCACCCAGGTGAGATCGCTCCTCGGGCGATGCCCGCGACGCGCTACTCCATGAAGGTCTATGGCAGACGAGTTCGTAGATATGGGAGGGGAACATCGTGAGCGGTCGCACTCAACGTGAGGTACTGCCTATACCAGATCGGGCATACGAGGGCCTGATCACGTACGACGCGAAGGATCCAGACACCTCGTTCCCCCCGATCGAACCATTGCGTCCCCCTGCCGGGGCCCCTAACGTCCTCGTTGTCCTCATCGACGACTGTGGGTTCGGCGCGTCAAGTGCATTCGGCGGGCCGATCGCCACGCCCACTTTCGAACGTCTAGCGGAGAAGGGTCTCAAGTACAACCGGTTCCACACGACGGCGCTGTGCTCACCGACCCGCCAGGCTTTGTTGACCGGCCGCAACCATCACGCGGTCGGAATGGGAGGAGTTACCGAGATCGCGACCTCTGCACCTGGCTACAGCTCGATCAGGCCGAACACTGCTGCGCCGCTTGCCGAGACGCTGAAGCTGAACGGCTACTCCACCGCGCAGTTCGGCAAGTGCCATGAGGTGCCGGTGTGGGAAACAAGTCCGCTGGGCCCATTCGGCGGCTGGCCGTCGAGCGGCGGTGGCTTCGAGCACTTCTACGGCTTCATCGGAGGCGAGACCAACCAGTGGGCGCCGGCGCTCTACAGGGACACCGTTCCGGTGGAGCCGGACCGAACACCCGAGGAGGGCTACCACTTCACCGAGGACATGACGGACCGGGCGATCGAGTGGATCCGCCAGCAGAAGGCCCTGATGCCCGACAAGCCGTTTTTCACCTACTACGCGCCGGGCGCAACGCACGCGCCACACCACGTGCCGAAGGAGTGGGCCGACAAGTACAAGGGCAAGTTCGACCAGGGGTGGACCGCCAGCGCGAGGAGACGATCGCGCGGCAGAAGGAACTCGGGGTGATCCCGGCCGACGCGGAACTGACGGAGCGCCCCGCAGAGATCCCCGCTTGGGACGACATGCCCGACGATCTCAAACCGGTGCTGGCGCGCGAGATGGAGGTCTACGCGGGTTTTCTGGAGCACACGGACCACCACGTGGGCCGGCTGATCGACGCCCTCTCGGACCTGGACGTCCTCGACGACACGCTCGTCTACGTCATCATTGGCGACAACGGCGCCTCGGGTGAGGGCACGCCCAACGGTTGTTTCAACGAGCTCATCTCCCTCAACGGGCAATTTGGGCTCGAGACCGTCGAGTTCATGTCTTCGCGCATCGACGATTTTGGCTCGCCAAAGGCGTACAACCATTACGCAGTTGGCTGGGCGCACGCGATGGACACCCCGTACCAGTGGACGAAGCAGATCGCGTCTCACTGGGGCGGGACGCGCAACGGGACAATCGTGCACTGGCCGAACGGGATCAAGGCAAAGGGCGAGGTCCGCTCGCAGTTCCATCATGTGATCGACGTCGCAGCCACCGTTCTCGATGCGGCGGGATTACCCGAACCCACGAGCGTCCACGGCGTGCAGCAGATGCCGCTGCACGGGGTCTCGATGGCCTACTCGTTCGATGACGCCAAGGCGGCCGAGCGCCGCGAGACCCAGTACTTCGAGATGTTCGTGAACCGCGGGATCTACCACAAGGGCTGGACCGCAGTCACGCGGCACAGCATCCCTTGGGTCACGGCCGAGATGCCGGCCCTCGACGACGACGTCTGGGAGCTGTACGGTCCCGACGACTGGACGCAGGAACACGACCTGTCCAAGGAACAGCCCAAGAAGCTATTGGAACTCCAACGACTGTTCCTGATCGAGGCGACGAAGTACAACGTCCTGCCGCTGGACGATCGACGCTACGAACGATTCAACGCCGAGCTCGCCGGCCGCCCGCAACTGATAAAGGGAAACTCGCAGATGTTGTTCGGCGGCATGGGACGACTCTCGGAGAACTCGATTGTCGTGCTCAAGAATAAGTCGCACGCGATCACGGCCGAGGTGGTCATTCCCGACAGTGGTGCTGCAGGGGTGATCGTCGCCCAGGGAGGCGCCTTCGGCGGATGGACCCTATACGTGAAGGACGGCAAACCTGCCTATTGCTACAACTTGTTCGGCCTCCAGCAGTTCAAGGTGTACGGCGAGGAGGCAATCTCGTCCGGTGACCACCAGGTCCGCATGGAGTTCGACTACGACGGTGGCGGACTTGGCAAGGGCGGCACCGCGACGCTCTACCTCGACGGAAACAAGGTGGGCGAGGGGCAAGTCGACGCCACCGTGCCGATGGTCTTCTCCGCGGACGAGACAACCGACATTGGCTCCGACAGCGGGACGCCGGTGTCCGACGATTTCGGGCCCAAAGACACGGAGTTCACGGGCCGCGTTCGCTGGGTCCAGATCGATCTCGGAAAGGACGCCGAAGACGCAGACCACTTGATCTCGGACGACGAACGCTACCGGATCGCCATGGCAAGACAGTAGCCGGGCGCTTCCGCTCATGGCTCAGATGGACTCGGGGGGCAAGCGAAGCGACGCCATTCCGGATCCTCGAACCGCGTCTCGCGCCCGCGTTCCCAAGTTGGGGATCTGGGCCTGGAGCTTCGTGGGGTTCGTGGCGGCAACGATCATCATCGTCACCGCGCTGTCCGCGATAAGCGAGATCATGTTGCCGCTACTTTTCGCAGCGGTTCTGGCCGTGATTTTCAAGCCCATGGTCGGGAAACTCGAGCGCCGAGGATTCAAGCCCACCCTCGCGGCCGGACTGGTCGTCCTCGGTCTGATTGCTTTGATGGTTGTCGTCTTGGTCTCAACCGCGAGGGGCGTGGTCGACCAGACGGATGAGATAGGCGCCTCGGTCGACGCGGCGATCGCGAACGCGAGCGACGAGCTCAGCATCGATCCGAATTCCTTGAACGAGGCCCGAGCAGCCACCGAGGATGCAGCTCCGGCGATTGCGGAGGGCTTCCTCACCAAGGTGGTCGCCGGCATCGAATCACTGGTCGGTCTAGCGAGTGGCCTGATTCTCGGCGCGCTCATCATGTATTACCTGCTCAAGGACGGCACCCGCCTCCGGCGGTCCGTCGTGACCTGGATCGACGCGTCGATCCGGGATGAGGTCGACGACTTCATTGGCGACGCGTGCCGGATCCTCCGCGACTACGGTCGGGGCCGCACCATCATGTCCGCCATCGTTTCGGTTGTCATCGGCCTCGCGAGCCTCCTGCTCGGTCTCCCGATCGTGGGCACCATCATGGTGGCCAACTTCATCGGTGGCTACATCCCATACATCGGCGCCTTCCTTGGTGGGGGGCTGGCCGTTATCGTCGCCCTCGGGGACGGTGGGCTCGGGGTGGGTCTAGTCATGCTCGTCGTAGTACTCGCCGCGAACCTGTTGCTTGAGAACTTCGTTGAGCCAAAAGTCATGAGCCGCACACTCGACATCCACCCGCTGGTCGTACTCGTCGTAACGGCGCTGGGAGGCTTCCTCGCCGGGATCGTCGGCCTGATCCTCGCTGTGCCTTTCACAGTGATTGCCGGCAACGCCATCGGTCGCCTTCGATCGAGGGGCATCTTGGAGGTTGCTGCCGAACGAGCCGAGCCGACCGTGAAGAGCATGCTCCAGTGACAAAGCGACGGAAGGAAGCATCTGGGTGAAGAAAGGCGATGACGCCGCCGGCATCGAAGCCGCAAAGCGGCCGAACGATGAGGACAAGAGACAAGACGGGAGGGGGATCATGCAGTGTACGCGCAGCTTTCGGAGGTTGGGTCTTCTTTCAATCGCGCTCCTCGTTGCGGTCACGATTGCGGGTTGCAGCGACAACGGAGAAGGGGACGAGGGCGATACCACCGCAGCATCGGGGTGCGAAGAAGTGAACGCGTTGGAGGATTCGCTCACATCCCTTACGCAGATTGAGCCGGTCGACGACGGGATGGATGCGTTGGAGTCGGCCGCTGCCGAGGTGAAGACGGACCTGGAAGCCGCCGCGTCGGCGGTGGCGTCAGATCTAGAACCTAGCGTCGATGAGGTGCAGACGTCGTTCGACGAGCTGGAGACGACGCTCGAGGGCATCTCGTCCGAGGGCGGCCTCGGAGCCGCAGCAACTGAAGTCGGCAACGCGCTCACACAGGTCGGCACCTCATTGGAGAACCTGTCGGCAGAGATCGGTGAGAGATGCTAGCGAACCTGAGGCTCTACAACCCACTCCAGTCGTTCTTCGACAAGTCCTGGCGGCCGTCGGAGATCGAACCGATCTGACCTACGGCCCGACCTCGCGGAGGCGAACCATGGGTGAAGCATTCTTCTGGGGCGCGGTTGGTGCTTCAGCGCTGCTCATCGGCGCCGTGGTGGCGTATGTCGCCTCGCCCAGTCGGCGGTTCATCGCGATCGTCATGGCGCTGGGCGCCGGCCTACTGATCGGCTCGGTAGCCTTCGAGCTCATCGACGAAGCCCTGAAGATCGCCGAGGTCGGACGCGTCGGCCTGTTCATGCTGATCGGCGCGGCGACGTTCACTCTCGGCAACTGGTACCTCGATCGCAGGGGCGCCGGTGACCGCAAGGACTCGAGCGGCGCGCAGGAGGACGGCTCGTCGCTGGCGATCGTGTTCGGCTCGATCCTCGACGGGATCCCAGAGTCCTTCGTGCTCGGCCTGACCGTGCTTGAGGGTGGCGTCAGCCTGGGCCTGTTGATGGGCGTCGTGCTCAGCAACCTTCCCGAAGGGATGTCATCGTCGGCAGGGTTGCGCACTGCCGGCTGGCCACGTGGGCGCGTCCTCGGCATGTGGCTCGCCGTCGTAATCGTGGCGGGCGTGAGCGCCGCGCTCGGATACGAGGTGCTCGGCGATTCCAGCGGAAACTCCGCCGCCTTCGCCCAGGGCTTCGCCGCCGGAGCGCTGCTCGCCATGGTCGCCGACACCATGCTGCCCGAGGCGTACGAGGTGGAACAGGTCTTCACGGGCTCCTGGGTCGCCGTTGGCTTCGCGATCTCGCTGATCCTCTCGTCGCTATGAGTTCGCCGCCGCGAGCATGGGCGTGTCTTAGGTTCTGTATGAACGAGGAACGAAGATGACGGCCCGCTCAAGCATCAGCGAGGTTCGCGAACGGATCGCCCGCCTCCGGACCTGGTTGGAACGACTCCTCATCTGGCGCGTGTGGGAACGGATGCTCGAGATCGAGTTCGTCGACCGGAGTGTCGCCCTCGCAGGGAAGGCGTTCGTGTCGTTCTTCCCACTCGTGATCGTGGTGGCTGCCTTCGTTCCCGAGCGCACAAGGGCTTCCATCGTCTCCGCTGTCGCCGCACGACTCGGCCTGCGGGGAGACGCCTTCTCGCTCGTTCAATCGTCCATCGCTTCATCGGACGACATCCGTAGGGCCACCGGACTGTTCGGCCTCGTGCTCACGATCTTCTTCGCGACCTCGTTTACGACGGCACTGCAGCGTGTCTACCTCCGCGCATGGCGGCGACCGCCCAACTCCGGAGTCAACACCTACTGGCGGGGAGCGACCTGGCTGTTGGTGGTGCTGGTGTCCTTGGCGCTGCTCGGCGGCTTGCGCGATGTCGCCGGCGAAGGAGCTGGCATCGTGGTGTGGGCGGTGATGGCGCTGGCGGTCAACGTTGGGCTCTGGTGGTTCACGGCGTGGTTGCTTCTGCTCGGCAACGTCCGCGTGCGGGTGCTGGCCCCGACCGGCGTGATCACGGGTATCGCGATGGCAGGGTACGCGCTGTCCGCCTCGGTCTGGATGCCCCAAGTGGTGGCGAGCAACGAAGCCCAGTTCGGCTTCTTCGGGGTCGCCCTGGCGTTGGTGACGTGGTTCTCCGGCGCCGCGATCTGCATCCTGGTCGGTGCCTGCGCCGGGCCCGTCTTCGCGGAGGACACCGGTCGCCTCGGCGGGTTCATCCGCGGGGGCGAGCCTCGGACCCTGAGCGCCGGCGCCCCACCGGAGCTCCCCCCTCCGACGCGCGATCTGAGCCTCCGCGACGCGTTCAGGACCGGCGAGGACGAATGACCGTGAGGCAGATCTGACATGACACAGAAGGGAAACGGGCGAATCGCCGCGGGCCATATAGGCCCCACCCCGCGTTCATCAACCAGCACAGAGAGTAGGGAGGACCGATGCCTGAGCCATCGATCAACGAGATGGAACCACGGCCGCGCCGCAGGCACCTGGTGCTCGCGCTGCTGCGGGCGCTGCTGACCGCGACCGTCCTCGTGGCTCTGTACTACCTCCTACCGCTTGACGGAGAGTGGCGCATTTCTTCAGCGCTGCGGATGGTCATTGGGCTGGCCCTGTTCGTCGCCGTGTTGATCTGGCAGATCCGGAAAGTCCTGACGTCGAGACATCCGGGCCTCCGAGCGATCGAGGCGCTGGCCGTGACGCTTCCTCTCTTCCTGCTGTTATTCGCCTCGACGTACTTCCTAATGGCGGTCAATGGATCGGGAACCTTCAGCGAAGAACATCTGTCGCGCACGGACGCGTTGTACTTCGCGGTGACCATGTTCGCCACGGTGGGGTTCGGCGACATTACCCCCACCAGCCAGGGCGCCCGCGTGGTGGTGACGTTCCAGATGCTCCTTGATCTGGTGATCCTCGGTGTTGGGATCAACGCGTTCGTCAGCGCAGCGCGGGTGGGTCGGAAGCGTCAGTCCGCGGCTGATGAAGGCGGGCCCGCCTCGCCATGACCTGCGATTCGATGGTCGAGGCACTACGACGGATCGGCTTCACCCGCTTGAGGGTCTCACCCGGGTGATATCGCTCCTCGGGCGATGCCCGCCCCACTCTGCTCCAAGAAAGTCTAGGAAATACGGGTTCGAACACGTGGAGGGTCATGGCTGAGAGTCAGTTGAAACACGAAGAAGGCCAGACATCTGCCGGTCTGACACCTCCCGCTGGTATGGCGTGGATCCCGGGCGGCACGTTCCTTATGGGCTCAAACGACTTCTACCCGGAGGAACGACCCGTCCATACAGTTGCTGTGGACGGTTTCTGGATGGACGAGCACCCGGTGACTGCATGGGAGTTTCGGCGCTTCGTGCGTGCCACCGGCCATGTCACGGTCGCCGAACGACCGCTCGACCCAGCCGACTTTCCGGACACCGATCCGGACATTCTGGTGCCGGGCTCACTTGTCTTTCGCAAGACGTCGGGTCCCGTGGACACTCGAGACGTGCGCAACTGGTGGGACTACGTGCCCGGCGCGTCCTGGAGGCGTCCCGCGGGCCGCGGGAGCACCATCAACGGACGTGATCGCCACCCGGTCGTTCATGTTGCCTATGAAGACGCCGCCGCCTACGCCGCCTGGGCAAGCAAGGTTCTGCCGACCGAAGCCGAATGGGAGTTTGCCGCGCGCGGCGGATTGGAGGGCGCGGTGTACGCATGGGGCGATGAGTTCTCGCCGGGAGCACAGTCGATGGCGAACACGTGGCAGGGCCACTTCCCGTGGCAAAACCTGAAGACGGACGGCTACGAGGGCACGTCGCCGGTTGGCTCCTTTCCGGCGAATGGTTACGGCCTGTTCGACATGACCGGCAACGTATGGGAATGGACCAGTGACTACTTCACGCCGGCACACCCCGGCGAGGTCGACAAACCGTGTTGTATCCCGCGCAATCCGCGCGTCGCAACTCCGGACGAAAGTTTCGGAGTGGGGCAGCCTGGCGCCAACATCCCTCGCAAGGTGATCAAAGGCGGCTCACATCTCTGCGCTCCCAGCTACTGCCTGCGATATCGCCCGGCGGCGCGCCAGAGCGAAACGGTCGACACATCGACCGGCCACATCGGGTTCCGCTGCATCAAAAGGAACGACCAACAAGCATGATGAAAGGAGTCTGACTATGACTGCGATGGAGTGGATGCTCTGGTCCACCTTAAGTGTCATCTACATCGTCTGTCTCTTTACCGTTTGCTCGCTGACGTTTCGAAAGGGTCACGTCGCACTCGGGATTCTGGGGATCTTTCTGCCCTTCCTATGGTTGATCGGGGCCGTGCTCCCACCGCGTCCGGGATCGTCTTACGAGGCTCAGGAGCAGGCGCGTCTGAGCGCCTAGAGCTCCAGAAAGGAGAACGCGATGTGTCGCTGGATCGCCTATTCGGGAAGCTCGCTCTTGATCGAGCGACTCCTCTACACCCCGGTTCATTCACTGATCGATCAGAGCCTTCACTCCCGTCTGGGCGCCGAGACGACAAACGGCGATGGTTTCGGCATCGGTTGGTACGGGGAGAGTCCCACCCCCGCTACGTTCAAGAGCACCCAACCCGCCTGGAACGATCGGAACCTCCGCGAACTCGCCGGTCACATCCGATCCAGACTCCTCTTCATGCACATCCGTGCAGCGACCGATACTCCGGTTCAGCTAACCAACTGCCATCCGTTCAGACACGGCGAATGGCTTTGGATGCACAACGGATTCATCGGCGGTTTCCACCAGGTGAAGCGCGATCTGGCCTTTGCCATCGACTCGTCCCTGTTCGCGTCGATAGAGGGCTCCACCGACTCCGAGCTGCTCTTCTACCTCGCCCTCACCTTCGGACTCGAGGACGATCCACAGAAGGCAGTCGAGCGAGCGGTGGGTTTCGTCCAGACGACGGCCACAGAGCACGGGGTCGAGGAGCCAATTCAGATGACGGTCGCGACGAGCGACGGTTCCACACTGTGGGTCTTCCGATACTCGAGCCGAGGCCGCTCCCGCTCGCTCTTCTACTCCACCGATATCGCCACCCTGCGGACTCTTCATCCAGAGCTTGAGATTCTGGGCGAGGTGGACGACGAGTCTCGCCTGGTCGTTTCTGAGCCGATCCGAGACCTTAGCGGGGCATGGAACGAGGTCCCGGAATCTAGTTGCGGCGTCGTGCAACGCGGTCAGGACGAGCTCCGTCCCTTCCGGCCCGCGTCACCGGTGGCCGCTCGTTCATTATGAAGCTAGCCGGTCGAGCCCTGCAGAGCCTTTGAGAAGTAGGCAAGCGCGGTGCGCGTTTTGGTTTCCTGCTTGCCGTCGAGATCCACACCGCGTTCACTCAGGTACGCCCGAGTTTCCGCA
>JBOGWU010000036.1:0-3459 GCA_050693935.1 Actinomycetota bacterium
AGCTTCAGGTGGTCCGTCTGGTGGTCCGCGGGATGACTAATCGCCAGGTGGCGGCGCAGCTATTCGTAAGTCCTAGAACGATCGATTTCCACTTGCGAAACGTCTATTCGAAGCTCGGGATCTCATCACGCAACCAGCTTGCGACTCTCGATCTGGCGGTCTAAGCGAGTTCAGTGTGGCACTACCCACATTAGGTGGGGTCTCCGACTCGCGCGACATCCAATGGAGATGCAAAAGCCCGGTCATTTGACCGGTGCGAGCGGCCCCCTCTAGGGAGGACATTGATCCCGCATCCGACGAGCGGTCGGATCAGCAGAAAGGAGGCGAAGATGTCAACCGAAGCGCAAACAATGCAGGTGACGGCACCCGATGGGGTGCCATCCACTCCACGCGTCCGTGAGGCGGGCGAAGGGGAGACATCCCCGCGGGTCACTACCCGCCGAATGCGCCGAATCGTCGTTGGATCGCTACTAGTGGGCTGGGTTATGGCGGGCATCCTCACGCTGTGGATCTTCGCCGGGGCCCAGGAGCACGCAATCACGGGATTGGCCCTGCTCGGGTTCTCGTCGGGCTGGGTGATGTTGGCGTTGTTGTCAACGCGGATGACTAGCCGGCCTCAGCGCTGGGCCGTGGTTCCCGCCATTGCTTTGGCGACGACCGGGTTGGGGCTCCTCGCTCTCGCTCCCAATGACCGATCCTTGACTATCGCCGGCTGGGTATGGCCTCCGCTTCTGATCGCGCTCGCGCTCTGGACGGCCTCTCGGGTTCGTCACTCGCTCCCCGCTCGCGGCGGTCGCATACCGCTTTATCTCATCGTTGTACTTACGGTCCTCACATCTGTAGGCGGCATGATCGAGACCGTCGCGTTGACCTCTGACGCAAGCCGGTACGAAATGCCCGGGCAGGCATACGACGTCGGTGGTCACAAACTCCATCTGCATTGCACCGGCTCAGGCAGCCCGACAGTGGTCTTGCAGAGCGGGCTCGGGGAATTCTCTCCGCACTGGAGTCACGTCGTGCAGAGGGTCAACTCAACCCGGGTGTGCGCCTACGACCGGGCAGGGCAGGGTTGGAGTGATGACTCACCACGGCAACAAGACGGAGTGACCGCAGCCATCGAACTGCACACGTTGCTGGTCCGTGCTGGCGAGAGCGGACCGTATGTCCTCGCCGGTCATTCGACGGGTGGTACCTACGCGATGGCGTTTGCCGACCGATACCCCCAAGACGTCGCGGGGATGGTTCTGCTGGACAGCACGGATCCCTACCAGGCCTCTCCCATGTTCGGCTCAAGCAATGCGCCCGCCCCCGCTGCGTTTGCCGTGTTGCCGAGCGTGGCTCGAACCGGCCTCGCGCGGGTCTTCCCGGCTTCGTTCTGGTCCACCCTTCCCGAGCCGGCGGGTGGGCAGGTGTATGCATTCGTTACGAGCCCCCGAGGGTGGCGCAACTACAGCAACGAAATCGCTGCAATCCCCGCGCTTCTCAACCAAGCGCAGGGATTGACCACGTTTGGCAGCAAGCCACTAGTGGTGCTCACGGCCGATGCCTCCGAGGAGCGCCCACCTGCTCACGATCGAATGGCGCAGCTCTCCACCAACAGCAGCCACCGATTCACGGAAGAGACACACAGCGGGCTCCTCGACAACGAGAGCGGCGCTGCGATATCGGCGGATGCCATTAGGGATGTCGTCCGGGCCGTGCGCACCGGTTCGGAGCTTCCGCGGCTGTAACAGCGATCAACGGCGATCCGATTGACGGGCCGATCTACGGCTTAGAGCAAGACGAACGATAGGAGGTGAGTGGATGAGCACGATTGATACTGAACCGAAGAACGATGTCTTGGATGTGTTGGTCATCGGCGGCGGCCAGGCCGGACTCGTGATGGGGTACCACCTCAAACAACGGGGATCGCGTTTCAAGATCCTCGATGCAGGACCGGAAGTTGGAGATACGTGGCGACGGCGGTGGGATTCGCTGAAACTGTTCACTCCCGCTCAGTACGACAACCTTCCCGGGATGCCGTCCCCCGCCACGGCGGATGTGTATCCGAGCAAAGATGACGTTGCCGACTTCTTACGGGTCTATGCCGAGCGGTTCGAATTGCCCGTGCAGGTCAATAGGGGCGTCACGTCGCTGACGCTTGATGGCGGCAGCTTCGTAGCAGAGACGGATGAGGAGACCTTCATAGCGAAGCAGGTTGTCGTGGCGACTGGGCCTTTCCAGGTCCCCTTCGTGCCCCCGATAGCGAAGGACTTCGACCAGGATCTTCCTCAGTTCCATAGTGCCGACTACAGGAATCCAGGCTCCGTCCCTGACGGCCGGATCCTCGTTGTTGGTGGCGCCAACACGGGTTGCCAGATCGCGCTTGAGCTGTCTCGGTCGCGCGATGTAGAGATCTCTGTCGGACAGCGTCTTCCAACGATCCCTCAGAGGATGTTGAAGCGGGATGTGTGGTGGTGGGGGACGAAGCTCGGATTTACGCGCGTGACCCGTTCCTCCCGCTTGGGCGAGCGGCTATCGGAGCGCGACGTCGTGATCGGAGGCGGACTCCGCGAGCTCCGCAAGCTCGGGGTGAGGATCCGGCCGCGACTGACCGGTGCCGAGGGACGCACGGCGACCTTCGATGGTGGCGAGAGCTCCGAGGTCGACGCGGTGCTGTGGGCGACCGGCTACCGGATGGACCACTCTTGGATCGACATACCCGGCTTGAGGGACGGCGAGGGCCGCATCAAGCAAGAGCGTGGTGTGACGCCCGTGGCAGGCCTCTATACCGTTGGGCTGTCGTGGCAGCACACTCGCACGTCCGCATTGCTCGGATGGGTGACGAACGACGCCGCTTTCCTCGCCGACCGAATCGAGTCAGCTCCCGCCTGATCAGTCCTATTTGGAGCAGTGTGATGGACACGGAAGGAAGAACAGTGAAGCAGTCAGGTTCATTTAGCACCGAGATCACAGGTCTCCCCCAAGCAGCGCGCCCAATGGACGTCCGTCTGAAGGAGGGCGATCGGCTCGACCTTCATATCGGTTCGGTGAGAAAGAGGCTCGGTGAGGACGAGGTCAGAATGTTGGCCTACAACGGGTCGATCCCCGGCCCCAGCTTGTTCGTCGACCAGGACTCAACGATCACGGTGGACGTCACTAACGAGGGCGACGTGGACGCCACGGTGCACTGGCACGGCTTGCGGCTGGAGAATCGTTACGACGGCGTGCCCGAGGAAACGCAGGCTCCGATCGAGGTCGGTGGGACATATACCTGCAGGGTCCATTTTCCGGATGCCGGTTTCTACTGGTACCACCCGCACATCCGCGAGGACTATGCCCAGGAGATGGGTCTTTCGGGCACGATCGTCGTAAGGCCCACCGACCCTTCGTACTGGCCGGCCGCCGACCGCCAACTGACCATCACGCTTGACGACGTCTTGATCGAGGACGGGAAGATGGCTCCCTTCAGAAGATCGG
>JBOGWU010000037.1:0-3973 GCA_050693935.1 Actinomycetota bacterium
GAGGGCCGCGAAGGCGGGGCGGAGCTTGGCGTCGGTTTGCTCGATCATCTCCGGCAGAACCTTGGTATCTCCGACCACGGGCATGAAGTTGGTGTCTCCGCCCCAACGCGGCACCACGTGCATATGAATGTGACCGGGGATCCCCGCTCCCGCGACGATGCCGAGGTTCATACCGACGTTGAAGCCGTGAGCCCCCATCGCTTCGCGAATGATCGCAACCGACTGTGACGTGACCCTCATGAGCTCGGCGCGCTCGTCGTCTTCGAGATCGCAGATGTCACCGAGATGGCGAAACGGCGCCACCATGAGATGCCCCGTGTTGTAAGGAAAGGCGTTGAGGATGACGAAGGTGCGCTCGGCTCGATAGAGGATGCGCCCGGTCTCGTCGTCGCCCTCGGCGAGATGATCGCAGAAGATGCAGCCGCCGTCGCTACTTCCGGCGGTAGTCACGTACTCGCTCCTCCATGGAGACCACAGGCGCTCCACCCGTCTTAGGTGGCCAGTTCCACGGAGCGCGCCGCAATCTCCTTGACGATGGATTCGACGAAGTCGTCGACCTTTACCCCGCGCGTCTCGTCTCCGGTTCGGCGCCGCACGGAAACGGTCTGCGAGGTGGCCTCGTCGTCCCCGACCACCAGCATGTATGGAACCTTGTGCAATTGCTGGTTGCGAATCTTGGCCCCGATGGTGTTGTCGGAGGCATCGACTTCGGCGCGCACCCCGAAGCTTTTCAATCTCGACCTGAGCTCGTTGCCGTAGTCGGCATGGCGGTCGACGATGGGGATGATCGCCACCTGCACGGGAGCGAGCCAAGTCGGAAACGCTCCGGCAAAGTGTTCCACGAGCACTCCGACGAACCGCTCCACCGAGCCGAACAATGCGCGGTGGATCATCACCGGTCGCTGCCGGTCGCCGTGTTCGTCCGTGTACTCGAGACCGAAACGATCGGGCTCCTGGAAGTCGACCTGGATGGTCGCAAGCTGCCAGTAACGACCGATCGCATCGCGCACGTCGACGTCGATCTTGGGACCGTAGAAGGTGCCGTCGCCCTCGTCGACCGTGTACTCGAGACCCGCCTTGTTAAGCGCCTCGGGTATAGCGGCCTCGGCCATCTCCCACTGCTCGTCGGCGCCGACCGACTTGGGGGGCCGGGTCGAGAACCGCACCCGATCGGGGCCGAGTCCGACCGCGCCATAGAGCGCGCGCATGAACTCGATCACTCCGAGGAGCTCGTCGATTAGTTGATCCGGCCGGCAGAAGATGTGGCTGTCGTCCTGCGTGAATCCACGCGAGCGGAGCAACCCGTGGACCACCCCGGAGCGTTCGTAGCGGTACACGCTGCCGAGCTCGCTCAGGCGCACGGGCATCTCTCGGTACGAGCGCGTCTTGCTGGCAAACACGAGGATGTGGAAGGGGCAGTTCATGGGCTTCAAGAAGTACTTGTACTCGTCGGCCTCTAGAGCCGGGTACATGTTCTCCGCGTACCAGCCGAGGTGCCCCGAAACCTCCCACAACGTGGACTTGCCGATGTGCGGCGTGTATACCGGCTCGTAGTCGAAGTCGATGTGCATCTGGCGAGCCAGGTCTTCGAGCTCCTTACGCACGGTGGCGCCCTTCGGATGCCAGACGGCGAGGCCGCTTCCGATCTCCTCGGGCCACGAGTACAGCTCTAGCTCGCGCCCGAGCCTCCGATGGTCGCGCTTCTCGGCCTCCTCCAAACGGTGGAGATAGTCGTCGAGCGCCCCTCGATTCTCCCAAGCGGTGCCGTAGATCCGCTGGAGCATCGGACGCTTCTCATCACCGCGCCAGTACGCGCCTGAGCTGCGCAGCAACTTGAACGCCTTGATTCGCCCGGTGCCGGGCAGGTGCGGTCCGCGGCAGAGGTCGACGAACGCCGGCTCGGCGGAGTCCCCCTCGCGGTTGATGTAGATCGAGATGACTTCGCCGCTCGCCCCCTGTTGCTCGAGGGCATCGGCACCCTCGGCCACGCCCTCGATGATCTCGATCTTGTAGGGCTGCTCTGAGAAGAGGCCGAGCGCCTCCTCGCGGCCGAGCTCGCGGCGCTCGAAGCGCTGGTTGGCCTTGACGATCTTTCTCATCTCGGCCTCGATAGCCTCGACGTCCTCGGAAGTGAATGGACGCTCCACATCGAAGTCGTAGTAGAAGCCGTCCGTGATGGGCGGACCGATGGAGTACTTCGCTTCGGGAAACAGCCGCAGCACGGCCTGTGCCAGCACGTGAGCCGTCGAGTGGCGCAGCACCTCTCGGCCGGCATCGGTGTCGATGGTCACCACCTCGACGTCGCTCCCCGCATCCGGTACGTACGAGAGGTCGCGCTGCTTGCCGTCCACCACCAGGACGGCCGGCGCGCTTGCCAAAGCCTCTTTGGCCAGCGCAAAGCCATCCTTTTGTCCATCGGGGGTTACTCGTGCGCTCAAGCTCTGTCCTCTCTGGCACCGACTGCGTTCGCCGGAAGATCGCTACCCGCCGATGGTATCCGCCCACTGCGCCTCGAACCGCCGCACGCCGGCGCCGGTGAACCGGCGCATCGCCCTGTCGACGTGCTCGTGCGCCGAACCGGGACGCTCATGCGAGTCACCGAGCGCCTCGTAGAACCGAATGAAGCGTTGGTAACCGTAGCGATGGATGAAGTAGCGAACCGCCGACCTGCTCGACTGGTAGTGCACGAAGAGTTGATCCTCTCCGCTGCGTCGAAAATCACGATCCTTCGGGAGCTCGGGTGTCACCGCCCCACTGGTCGCCTGATCGTTGAAGAAGAGGTCGGCGACGTCGCCGGTAGCGCGCGACACCCATTCGGCGAGGCCCTCCTCGACCCACAGAGGAACGTCGGGACCCGAGGGGCGCCGGGTCGCCACGTGGGTGAGCTCGTGAGCAAGCACGATCAACAGACTCTCCGGCGAGCGTTCCGACAGCCCAACGCGATTCACGACGATGCGCGCCGGGCTGTACCCGCGCGTCCGTTTCGGCGCGTAGCTGAAGGCGACGAACCTCCCGACGTCGAATTCCACACCGAGGATCGCGCGGAGCTCCTTTCGGGTGGAGGTCACGAAAACGACCACGCGCTTGTTCCAAGGTTCCAGCCAGCGCTCATCCACGCGCGCCAGGGCCGCCTCTGCAAGCTGAAGAAAACTCTCCCCCACCTCGGCGCAACCGGACCCGCGGCAGGGGTGCTGCACCAAGAGAAAGTGCTCGCTGCGCTTCGTTGCCAGGGGCCCGAAGTCCCAGGGGTTGCGATCGGTCGTCGACTCGCCCCGGAGGTCGTCGTCCGCGGCGATGAGCCAGGTGTCGCCGTGGAGGACGAAGGTGAAGAACACGTCGTTTACGAAGTCGGCGTCGTCGATGCCTTTGATGCGGTAACGCTCCTCGACCCGGGGGATGAACACGTCGTCGAAGGCCCCGTAACGACGCTCGTGCCGGGGTTTTGCGAGATCCCTCTCGCCCGCGGTGAGCGTGAGCTCGTACCTCCCGAGTGGTAGCGAGGTGAGCCGACGAAACACCCGTCGCTGTTGCCGTCGGAAAGCCCGGGAACCGGGATCGATCGAGGCGAGAAAGGCGGTTCGATCCTCCTCGCGCACGGCGCGCGCTCGCTCGGTTAGCACCTCCTCGATGAGAGGGAGTTGCGATTCTGCGGGGGCCGGCGACGACCGGGGCGGGCCGGGAGACGAGCTGTCGAGGCTCGCGTAGCCGAGCCAGATCGCAGGGACCATGACGACGAGCGCGAGCCCCGCGATCAACCCTTTCCGCGACATCCGCGTTTGCCCTGCAGTCCGGCCTGGCCGTCCTGCGGCTGGATCTATCCCTTGTTGTAGACGTCGATGAAGCGCTGGTAGTTGTCGGCGATCTGTTCCGAGGCCGCGTCCCGTTCGATGCTCTTGTCGAGATAGCCCTTCAGCGCGTCCCACCAGATGGTGCGCCCGATAGCGAAACCAACGTAGCCGGGAACCCCCGCTCC
>JBOGWU010000038.1:0-2608 GCA_050693935.1 Actinomycetota bacterium
ATGTCTACGGTCCCCGGCAAAGCCCTCATGGAGAGGCCGGCGTCGTCGCGATATTCAGCCATCAGCTCTGGGCCGGGCGGACGCCCGTGCTCTTCGGCCACGGCGAGCCGACCAGGGACTACATCCATGTCGGCGATGTGGTCGCGGCGTTGCGCAAGGCGCTGGGCACGAAGGGGACCTTCAACGTGGCCACCGGCGTCGAGACGTCGGTGAACCAGATCTATGAGACCCTTCAGCAAGCCTCGGGGCGCCGGTTGGTACCAGACCTGCGGCCGCTGCGGCCCGGAGAGCTCGAGAGAAGCTGCATGGATACAGCCCGTGCGCGCGAGGCGCTCGACTGGCGCCCCGACATCGAGCTGGCCGTTGGTGTGGGCGCCACCTACGATGCCCTGATCGCCGAGTTCGAGTCGCGCGAGACGACTCGATGACGACCGTGAGCGATCCGTCTGCCCCGCTCGGCGGGACCGGATTGGGCGACGGCTCGTCTGTGGCCGCCGGCTCCGTATCCGAGCAAGCGCGGGAACATCTCCACCTCCTCCAAGCTGCTATGTCCGAGCTCCCGCTTAGCGAGCTGGAGAGGTTGAGCGAGTCCCTGTTTCGCGCTTACCGCAACGATAAGCAGGTCTTCACCCTCGGCAATGGGGGCAGCTCCTCGACGGCAAGCCACATGGCCGCCGACCTCGCCAAGAACACGATCGGTGCCAACATGCATCGCTTCAGGATCATGAGCCTGAATGACAATGTGTCCATAATGACTGCTCTCGCCAACGACATCAGCTTCGAGGACGTGTTCGCCGAGCAACTGATAAACCACATCCGTGCAGGTGACGTCCTCGTCGTCGTGTCCGCGAGTGGCAACTCCCCCAACGTCCTCAAGGCGATGCGGTATGCGAGATCGCGATCCGCAGAGGTGGCCGGTCTCCTCGGGTTCGACGGAGGAGTCGCGCGTCGTTTGGCGGACATCGCCCTCGTCGTCCCATCGGACAACTACGGTGTCGTTGAGAACGCTCATCTCATCATCAATCACATCCTCGTCGATTTCTTCAAGGCTCGATTGATGGAGACGCGACCCTGGCAGATATAGGCACGCGCGCGGTCCTGCTCGACCGCGACGGGACGCTCAACGTCAGCCCGGGCGCACACGAGTACGTCTCCTCCCCCGAGGATTTCGAGTGGCTCCCGGGCGCTCCAGAGGCGCTCGCACTTCTGGCATCCGCCGGATACTTCCTCGGCATCGTCTCGAACCAGCGCGGCGTCGCGCTGGGAGTGACGAAGGAATCCGCGCTGCGCGCGATCGAAGACCTCATCCAGCAGCGCTTGAGCGGCCTCGGGTGTGCCATCGACGCGTTCCGCTACTGCATGCACGACCTCGATGCCGGATGCGCGTGCCGGAAGCCGGCACCGGGATTGCTCCTAGGCATCGGCGCCGAGTTCGGCATCGACCTGAGCCGAAGCTGGATGATCGGAGACGATGAGGTCGACGTTCGGGCCGGTCGCGCGGCGGGCTGCATGACCGCGCTCGTCGGAGCGGGGTCGAGCAACGAGTCCGCCGACATCGTGGCCGGCTCCCTTCTCGAAGCGAGCACGAGGCTGATCCGGGCCTGAGCGTGCTTTGAGACAGTATCCGCGGTAGGGTGGGGAGCTCCTCTCAGGCACCCGTGGTTTGGGGTGTCCGTAGACCTCTTACATCTCCGCGTAGGTCGCTTGGCGGATACACCGCATAGGTAAAGCTGTTTATGGGAGTGATCTTTTAGAGACGTCGATTCTCATCTTCACTGACCATTGTTTCGACTCGTTATTTGTAAGACGGTTTCTCACACCAGCGAGGGGACGGATTAGGTGAGGGGAATCGGTGGACTGAGGCGCTCACGGAAAATGTTCAGACATGGGCGCGAGCGTGTCCGATTGGACCCAGCGACCGTCGCCATCCGTCGATCTCCCTTCTCCACTGCAAGACTCGGCCATTCTCCCTTGGCAGACTCTACCCCCACCCGTATCCCCAAGCCCCACGACATGCGCGCCACCGAGAGCGACATCGCGTGGATCGAAGAACTGATCACCAACGAGCGGAGCCTCACCGAGATCCGCCCCAACACTCAGCCCAATTGAAGGGGGACGACACGACGATGGACAAGATCAGAGTTGGAGTTATCGGGGTCGGAAACTGCGCATCGTCACTCATCCAGGGCGTCGAGTACTACGCCAAGGCCCGCACCGACGAGCGCGTCCCCGGCCTCATGCACGTGGACCTCGGTGGCTATCACGTCTCCGACATCGAGTTCGTCTGTGCCTTCGACGTTGACTCCAACAAGGTCGGACTTGACCTCGCCGACGCGATCTGGACCGAGCCCAACAACACCGTCAAGTTCTCCGACGTCCCCGAGACCGGCGTCAAGGTGCAGCGCGGTCACACCTACGACGGGCTGGGGCAGTTCTACCGCGACGAGATCACCGAGAGCGAGCTCCCCCCGGTCGACATCGTCAAGGCCCTCAAGGACACCCGCTGCGACGTGCTCATCAACTACCTACCGGTCGGCTCCGAGCAGGCCGCCCGTTTCTACGCGGAGCAGGCGCTAGAGGCCGGTGTCGGGTTCGTCAACTGCATGCC
>JBOGWU010000039.1:0-21724 GCA_050693935.1 Actinomycetota bacterium
CCGGCGATCAACGTGCTCAAGCCCTGGGACTCGGGCACGCTCATCAAACAGGAAGGCAAGTGGGACCCGACCGATCTCGTCAAGAAGCTCAACGAGAACTTCCCCGACGGCATCGCGCCCGAGGGGATGATGCCGATGTTGCTGAAGGCGGCGGGGGAGGGATAGCCCGTGGCCGACAAGGAACTGTCCTTCGATCTGCCGGTTAGACCCGAGCATGTGCGGGATTTCGCTCGAGCCGTGGGCGAGGACAACCCGGTTTTCTTCGACGCCGAGCCCGCGGAGCAGCAGGGGTTCCCGAACATCGTCGCTCCCCCGACGTTCTCGACAACTCAGATCTTTGCGGTGCCTCGTGACCAGCGCGAACAACGGCTGGGGGCCAACCTGGACTACCGGAGGGTGCTGCATGGCGAGCAGGAGTTCATCTACCAGCGGTTGCCCGTCGCTGGCGAGACCCTGAAGGGCCGCATGCGCATCGCCAAGGACTCCACCAAAGAGGGGAAGCGCGGAGGATCGATGCGCTTCGTCACCTACGAGTCGGTGTTCACCGACGAGGCCGGCGACGAGGTGCTCACCGCGTATTACACGCTGATCGAGACCTCCAAGGACGTGGGCTAGCGATCCTCTCGACCATCGCGAAAGGAGAGGGTAGGGGAAATGGGCGCGGTGGAACAGATCACACTAGATGGCGTGACTCCCGGTATGGACCTCGGAGAGGTCGTCTTCGGGCCCCTGAAGCGAGAGGATTTCAAAGCCTACGCCGATGCCTCGGGAGACGACAATCCGATCCATCAGGACGAGAACTACGCCCGCAGCACCGGCGCCCCGACCGTATTCGCGATGGGAATGTTGCCCGCCGGTTATCTCGCGCACGCGGTGTCGGACTGGTTCGGCGGGCCCCAGCAGCTCAAGCGCTTCAAGATTCGCTTCACGACGCGCAGCTGGCCCGGCGACGAGATCGTGTGCACGGGTAAGGTCGACTCGATCGAAGGCAATCTGGTTCGGGTTCGCATCGAGGCGAGACGGCGAGGCGAGGGTCCGGAGGGGCTGAACCTCGATCCCGAGCAGATCGCTTTGACCGGAGAGGCCGACGTCGAGGTTCCGAACTAGCGATCACGGTCCACAGACAGAGAGGACGTTAATGCCACTCAACAGGGATCTGGCCGGCAAGCAGTTCCCCGTCAAGAGCTTCGAGGTGACGGCGGACCGCATCGAGGCCTATGCACGCGCTACCAACGATGACAACGAGGTCTACTTCAAGGGAGACGAATCGGTGGCGAGTCCGGTTTTCCCGGTGGTCAGCGCGTTCGACTCGTTCATGGAAGCGTCGATGGACGCCGATCTCGGTGCCGATCTGCTCCGCCTGGTGCATGGGGCCGAAGAGCACGTGCTGCACAAGCCGATGAGGCCGGGCGACACCCTCACGGTCACTCCCGTGCTCGAAACGATAGAGACCAAGGACTCGGGCGAGACCTTCACCGTGTCGGCCAAACAGACGGACTCGCGCGGCGATCTGGTTGCGGAGGTGCGCGGGACCATGTTCATTCGTGGAACCGGCTCGCGCAGGAAGGCCGCTGCCGAGGCCGCCGCCATGGAGCCCGATCACGACACCGTGTTCGAGGAGACCACGAAGGTCGACGATGACCAGCCGGCGCGCTACGCGGAGGCTTCGGGTGACCACAATCCCATCCACCTCGATCCCGATACCGCCAAGATGGCTGGCCTCCCCGGCGTGATCCTGCACGGCATGTGCACGATGGCGATCGCGACCAAGGCCGCGGTCAACGGACTTGCCGGGGGCGACCCGACCAGGGTGAGGCGAGTAGCCGTGCGGTTCTCGCGCCCGGTGCTGCCCGGCCAGGAGCTGACCACGCGCCTATGGGAGACCGGCGCTTCCGACTACGGGTTCGAGACCTACAACGCCAAGGGCTCGGCCGTGATCAAGGGCGGCGTCGTAGAGATCTCTCCCTGACCTACTCGACCCCTCGCTTTTCTGTGCCGTAAGCGCGCTGGAGCGGGAGCTCCCGCGCTCAGAACCGGGTTCCTGTTTTCTTTGTGCCGTTAGCGCGCTGGAGCGGGAGCTCCCGCGCTCAGAACGGGAGGCCGCAGTCGAAGTTGGCGGTGCGCCAGATGACTACGGCGACGCCCACCGCGATCACGCCGGCCACGCCGAGCACCTGGAGGGCGGGCGAGGGCCTGCGCTTGCGGCTGGTGTCGAGTGCGTAGCCGAGCACCGCTCCTCCGATCAGGCCACCGATGTGCGCGAAGTTATCGATCTGGGGGATGACGAACCCGAGCACTAGGTTGAGGCCGATGAACATGAGGATGCGCTGCATGTAGCCGATCGCCAGCGCGGAGCCCCGTTTGCCGTAGAGGAAGGCGACCAGGGCACCCACCACCCCGAAGATTGCCCCCGAGGCCCCCACGCTCGGACTGCACGAGAACGCGTATGACCCGACCGCGCCGGTGAACCCGGCGACCACGTAGATGAGGGCAAACCGCCTGCTGCCGTAGGCCTGTTCGAGCTCGGGTCCGAAGATGTACAGAACGTAGGAGTTGAAGAAGATGTGCACCAGGTTGGCGTGCAGGAACATCGGAGTGATGAGCCGCCACCATTCGCCGGACGCGATGGCGAATTTGTTCTCCGCGAGCCGCTCGAAGATGACGTCGGCTCCGAAGAAGGTGAGCACGAAGACCCCGATGTTGATCGCCAGAATCGCGGTGACGACGGGCGAGTTGGCCTGCATGGCGGTTCGAACCCGGGGCGTGGAGCGCCGCGCCTCCGCCACACACTCGGGGCAGTGCTGGCCCACCGAAGCAGGGATGGCGCATTGCCCGCAGATCGGACGGTCGCAGCGCGAGCAGCGCAGCCGAGTCGGCGTTTTGGGATGGCCGTAGCAGTAAAGCTGTTCTGACTCGTGGACGGCGGGGCCGGAGGGAGGCTCGTTGGGTGGCTGGTTGTTCACGGGCCCAATCGTCCCACAGCCGAATTCCCTAGTAGTAGCGATATCCCACGATCGGGGTCCTCTATGGCCGACGATGTTTGCGTGCAGGATCTAACCACCGTTGCCACCTACAACATTCATCATGGGGCGGGTCTCGACGACGCCGTGGACCTCGATCGGATCGCCGACGTCGTGTGCTCGACGGGGGCCGAGATAATGGGCCTTCAAGAGCTCGACGAGGGCCTCGAGAGGAGCGGGCGCTCCGACCAGGCGCGCTATCTGGCTCAAAAGTTGGGCCGGGAGATCGCCTTCTTCCCGACGCTGGAGCGCCACGGTGGGCGCTACGGGATGGGCATCTTGACCGCGAGCGCGGTCGAGTCGCATTTCGAGCCGCTGCCGAGGAGAGGCCAAGAGGAGCCGCGCGGCGCCATCGTGGCACTGAGCGGCGCTCTCTGGATAGTCGTCACCCACCTGTCGCGCGACCGCTTCAGCCGTACGTCCCAGACGCGCGCGCTGGCGTCCCTGGTGTCGGACCTCGACGGCCCGGTGCTGGTGATGGGGGACTTCAACCAGGGCCTCGGCGCGCTGGGCCCCTTGCTGGAGGCGGGACTCACCTCCGACGGGCTGTTTCACCGGACCCTGGGGCGTGGGGGGTGGAGGCGCAAGGGCAGCCACATCGACCACATCCTGGTAGGCGGAGGAGCGGTGATCCGGCGCTCCTGGACGGTGAAATCGGACGCCTCGGACCACGTTCCGCTGGCGGCTGAGGTGGAGATCCCCTGATGCTGGTGTTACTAATGAGGTTATTGTTAAGCTCTGAGGTCAATGCATTGAGATCTCGAGCGAAACCATCCCGCCGGGAGGAACACGTGAGGATTCCGGGGAGCCGTCATTTGACGGCCTGCCGTCCTTGGACGGTCAGCCGTCCCGTGGCGGCGGTCATCTGTTCCGCCGCGCTGCTGGGCGCGTGCGGATCCGGCGAGGCCGACGAGCAGCTGGCCCGGGCTCAGGAGCAGTCCGAGCAGGCGCTCGACCGGATCGGCGAGCTGGAGGACAGGCTCGACGAGCTCCAGGGAGACCTGGACGCGGCGCGGGGCTCAAACGAGGATCTGACCGGGCGCCTGGATGCGGTAAGGGGCAAGCTCGAGAAGTCCATCGACGGGCTGCGTGGGTCGCTTGAAGAGCTCGAGGACTCCGTTGCCGGTGCCGGCGCCGACGCCGACGAGGCGCTGGGCGCGGCCGGCGAGGCGGCGCGCGACATCTCGGTTCTCGGCAACCGTCTCGATTACCACCTGCGCAACCATGGGGGTGGCTAGCGATGAAAGTCATGCGGGATCTCGTCGGCGAGAGCCTTTCGGGTCGCTACCAGCTTGTCGCGAGGCTCGCCGGCGGCGGAATGGGGGATGTCTACCGCGGCCACGATCTGCTGCTGGACCGCGCGGTCGCGATCAAGGTGTTGCAGCCCAATCTCGCAGGCGACCCCGAGCACCTGGAGCGCTTCAAGGCGGAGGCGCGCGCCGCGGCTCGCTTCAGTCACCCCAACGTCGTCGCGGTCTACGACTGGGGCAGCGAGGACGACGACACCTACTACATGGTCATGGAATACGTCTCGGGCAGCGATCTGAGAGACCTCCTGGTACGCCGCGGCGCGATCGACCACGGGGTAGTGCTGGAGATCATGGCCGAGGTCTGCGATGCGCTCGAGGCGGCGCATTCTGAAGGACTGATTCATCGCGATGTGAAGCCTGAAAACATCCTCATCGCTCGCGACGGCAAGGTGAAGGTCGCCGACTTCGGCATCGCGGTGGTTGCGGACGCCGGGCGGGCTCAGACGGGTTCGCTGCTGGGGACGCTGCGCTACCTATCACCCGAGCAAGCTCGAGGTAACGAGTCGACACAGCTGTCCGACATCTGGTCGGCGGGCGCGGTGCTCAGCGAGTTGCTAACGGGGCACCCACCGGCGAACGGATCGGGGCCCGAGGCGCTGCAGCTGCGCGCCTCGCAGGAGCCCGACCCACCGTCGGATATGGACGAGTCCATTACGCCGGCGATCGACGACATCGTGCTGCGGGCCTGCGCGCTCGATCCCCATGATCGCTTTTCGAGTGCCGCGGAGATGGGAAGTGCGGTGCGCGCTGCGAATGTCGAATCCTGGGGCCGCAAGGCTCCGGTGGTCACCGAGTTGCAGGGGGACCTGACCGGCGAGGTGCACCTCGTAGACATGGAGCCCACCTCGTACGATCCCAACTCGAAGAGTGCGCGTGCCAAGCGCGCCCGGCGCGTTCGGGCGCGCCGGCGATTCGCCGTGCTGGGGTTGCTCGCAGCGATTCTCGTTGCCTTCGGTGGGGTGCGAGCCCTCACGGGGCCCGAGCGCGTGGACGTTCCCCCGCTCGCGGGCATGTCCAAGAGCCAGGCGGAGGCCGCGGCGACCGAGCTGGGACTAGAGCTCGAGGTTGGCGGCCGCTCCATGTCGTACACCGTGGATCGAGGGGGCGTGCTTCGTCAGAGCCCGGCGGACGGCACCCTGATCGAGGGCTCCGTCGTCACCGTCGTCCTATCGACCGGGCCCCCCATGGTCGTCGTTCCGGATGTAATTGGCATGAACGATTCACAGTTGCTCGCACGCCTCGAGTCGAGCGGCCTGGAGCTCGGCCGGACCACCAAGGAGTTTTCGCTTGAACCTCGAGGGACGGTCATTCGCCAGACCCCCGATGATGGGAAGTTGAGGTGGGGGAGCACTCTCGACGTAACGATCAGCAAGGGCCCGCAGTCGCTCGAGGTCCCCGACGTCTCCGGGATGAAATACCGGGAGGCGGCGAAGGCCCTGAGGAAGGCCGGTTTCGTGCCCGTGCGGGTGGATTCCTATTCCGACGAAGTCGCGAGCGGCAAGGTCGTGTCGACCGAACCCGCGGCAAGCGTCACCGCGCTCGAGGGCGGCGACGTCGAGGTGTTCGTTTCGATCGGGCCGGAGTTCGAGGAGCTGACGATGCCCGACGTGCGCAATCTGTCGCTGGAGCAAGCCCAGTCCAAGCTCGAATCCAGGGGTCTACGCGTGGACGTCGTGCAATCGTGCGGCGCCAACGGGACGCTGGTGGTCGAAACCGAACCCGTCGCAGGGGTCACCGTCCGCGAGAACACCGTCGTCGCTCTATTCGTCTGCTAGCACGCCCCAGGCGGTGAGCAACTCTACGAACCGCGGCGTGCACTCGAGCGTCCTTATCTCATCGAGGGGTACCCAGCGCACCTCGTCGGCGTCGTCCGAGGGGGTGGGTTCGGCGTCTCCCGCGTAGGTCGCAACGAAGTCCATCACGACGTAGTGCGTGTCCTCGCCTATGACCTCGAAGAACCCTGCGAGCTCGCCGGCGACGACGTCGAGCCCCGTTTCCTCTTTGACCTCGCGTTCCAGCGCGACGGAGACGTACTCGCCGCGCTCGACCTTGCCTCCCGGCACCGACCACAAACCCTTTGCCGGCTCGCGCCCACGCCGCACCATGAGCAACGCGCCCTCGTGCAGCACGATCGCTCCCACTCCCAGCGTAGGTGCCTCTTCTTTCATCGCACGTAGGCTACGTGCTTCATGGACACCGCGGTGAAATCCGAGGCCAACCATGCGCGTCCGCCGTGGATCGCATGGGCGTTGCTGTCCCTGGGGATTCTGGCCGCGTCGGTGTCGGCGATCCTCATTCGTTACGCCGAGGATGCCAACCCACTTGCGATCTCGTTCTGGCGCTGCGCGCTCGGTGCCCTCGCGCTGCTCCCCTTCGCTCGCTGGCAGCAGCGCGGGGCGACGAGAGCCACGGTGAAGACCTCGGCCATCGCCGGGTTCTTCCTCGCGCTCCACTTCGCAACGTGGATAACCTCCGTTGGTCTTACCAGCGTCGCATCATCCGTGCTGCTGGTGTCGACCACGCCGGTCTTCACGGCCCTGATCGCGTGGCTGGCGTTCAAGGAACGGCTCCCGTCCGTTGGGTGGGCCGGCATCGCTTTGACCCTCATCGGTGTCGGCCTCATCGGCGGAGGAGATTTCGGAGGATCGTCCGGCGTGGGCAATCTCCTGGCATTGATCGGGGGTGCCACGGTGGCCGGCTACCTCATGCTGGGCTCCGTTGCGCGCCGCACATTGGGCATCGTCGAGTACGCGGTGGTGGCCTACACGACGGCAGGGGTGATGCTGCTCGCCGTGTGTCTGGTAGCAGGCGTGGACCTGGGGGGCTACGACTCCGGCACCTGGTGGGCCATTGCGGGGATGGTCGTGGGACCTCAGCTGCTTGGGCACACCGTCATCAACTCCGTGCTCACCGAGATCGACGCAACCACGGTCGCGGTCACCATCATGGCCGAGCCGATCATCGCCACTGCGCTCGCGTTCGTGCTGTTTTCAGAGGGGCCCTCGCTGCTGATCTATCCCGGAGGGATTCTGATTCTGGTGGGCATCTATCTCGTGACCACGGTGCGCAAAGAGCCCGTGGTTCCGCTGGATTGAAGATGGTCTCGTCGATCAGACACGCCCACGGAGAACTGTCCACCGGGCACGTGCTCGTCATGGGCATCCTCAACCGAACCCCGGATTCGTTCTACGACGGCGGTCGAATGGGCCTGGACGTCTCCGTGGACCACGCCGTCAGGATGATCGCCGCCGGAGCAGACATGGTCGACATCGGGGGAGTCAAGGCGGGCCCGGGCGTGGAGGTCTCCACCGCGGAGGAGCTCGAGCGCACGGTCCCGCTGGTCGCGGAGGTGGCGCGGGCCATCCCGGCCCCCATCTCGGTGGAGACGGCGCGCCCCGCCATCGCAGCCGCTGCAATCGAGGGAGGTGCCGGAATCATCAACGACGTGAGCGCGCTCCGCGACGAGGATCTAGCGCGCGTCTGCGCACGGACGGGGGCCGGTCTCGTAGTCATGCACAACGGGGGCCAGATCCGCGGGCGGCCGCGACATCCTCGTTACGATGACGTCGTCGTGGCCGTCATCGAAGAGTTCGAGCGCTGCGCGTCGGTTGCACTGGCCGCGGGTATGTCGAGCGATCAACTCATCGTCGACCCCGGCCTCGACTTCGGGAAGACCACTTATCACTCGCTCGAGATCATGCGCCGGCTCGACGAGCTGAGCGCGCTCGATTGGCCGCTGCTGGTCGCGCCGTCGCGCAAGGACGTAGTTGGAGAGACCCTCGCACTGCCACCGGAAGAACGCCTCGAGGGAACGCTCGCGCTGGTCGCCATGTCGGTGCTGGCGGGAGCCGCGATCGTGCGCGTGCACGACGTGGAAGCAGCCGCGCGCGTCGTCAGGATGACAGAGGCGGTGCTGGGGGATCGTCCTCCTGCGCATCCGGTTCGAGGATTGTGGGATTGATAAGCTCGATGATTGCTTCGGCAACGAGCTCCGCCGATACCTCGTACGCGTCTGTCAGAATCGCCGCCCGCAACTGTGAAAGTTTCATCCCGCTATTTCATCGGCAGAATCGGAGTGCGAGTTGATAGGTTTTCGGCATGATGTCTAAGCGTGTCCTGATTGTCGAGGATGAGGAAGCAGTGCGTGAGCTCGAAAAGTTCATCCTCGAGAACGCCGGTTACGAGGTGATGGAGGCACGCGACGGTCTCGAGGGACTCACCAAGGTGGAGTTTCGCAAGCCGGACCTGATACTCCTCGACTTGATGATGCCGGACGTGTCCGGCGGCCGCATGTTCGACGAGATGCGGCATCACCCGGCGACCAAGGACATCCCCATCGTGGTGGTGACCGGCAAGCCCGATGCTCACGAGATGTTCGACGATGCTATCGGGGAAGACAACGTGATCATGAAGCCGTTCGAAGCCGACGCGCTGGTCGAGCGCATTCGGACCCAAATCGGCGACCCTTAGTGGTTGTCGAGATCCTCGCGGCCGGTGTCCTCGGCCTGATATTCGGAAGCTTCGGCACCGTTGCCGCCTACCGCATCCCCAGACGCGAAACCATCGTGACGGGACGATCGAAGTGCCCCAACTGTGGGCGGCAAATCAAGGCCGTCGAGAACATTCCTGTGCTCAGCTACCTTGCTCTGCGCGGCAAGTGCCCGGGTTGCGGGGTGACCATCTCGCCTCGATACCTCTTAACCGAGCTCGTCACCGGCGTGCTGTTCGCGCTCGCCGTGGCGGAGTTCGGTGTCACCGTTACGGCCGGGGTGTACGCGGCTTTCTTCTGGGTGCTCGTCGTGCTCACCGCGATCGACCTCGAGCACAAGCTGCTGCCCAATCGGGTTGTCTATCCCACCTTCGTAGTCGGATGGGTGGGATTGATCGCCGCCGCGCTGATCGACGGCGATACCGGCGACCTGCGCCGCGCCGCAATCGGGGCGCTCGTCTTCGGCGGTTTCTTTTTCGTCGTCGCCTTCATCTACCCCGCGGGCATGGGCGGCGGTGACGTGAAGTTGGCGTTCGCTCTGGGCAGTTTCCTCGGCTTCGCCGGGGGAGTCGGGGCGGTGGTCGTCGGAATGTTCCTGTCGTTTCTGCTGGGAGGAGTGATCGGACTGATCGCGATGAAAATATCGGGCGAGGGCCGCAAGATGCAGATCCCGTTCGGCCCCTTTCTCGCCCTTGGAAGTGTGATAGCGGTGTTCGTCGGCGACGCTCTCGCCAGCAGCTACACGAACACTCTTTAGTGGTCGGAGTTTCCGGTTTGCTCCGGCCTCTTGCCCTGCGCGGATCCGAAATCGTCACCGTCGAGAGGCTTTGCGTGGGCGATACGGTCGGATAAATCGCGGAAGTTCTCTCGCACGAAATCGGCGAGACGTGTGTCCGGAGACACGTGGAGCTTGCGCCGGATGCGGGCCTTGTGGCTGCGCACCGTGCCCGCGCTGATGCCGAGGACTCCGGCGATCTCCTGTTCCGTCCGCCGTTGGGCAAGATGCGCGAGCACGTCCCATTCACGCAGCGTCAGCTCCTCTGACAGGGACACTGCATTCAGACTTCGCTTGCGTGGGTCGTCCGCACGCCACGACATGTCGCCGCCGGACTCCTTGGCTCGGAACAGAGCGATCTCGGCCTTGGCCATGAGCTCGTCGAGCGAGTGGTTGCGGCTGTACTCGGAGATCCCTATGGAAACGGTCGGTAGCACCGCGTCCGTCTGCATCTCGCCGACGGCGGTGCGGATGCGCTCCGCTGCAACCCAGGCCGTGCCGGCGTCGCTCTCGGGAAGCAGCGCCGAGAACTCGTCGCTCTGGTGGCGGAATAACAGGTCCGAGGCCCGCAGGTTTGACTTCACGATTCGGGCGAGGCGCTGGAGCAAGCGGTCCGCCTGATCCTCACCGATTCGTTCGGTTATGGAGACCAGGTCGTCGATCTCGATGATCAATACCGAGAAGGGAGCAGAGGTTCTCTTGGAACGCGCCATCTCCTCGTTCAGGCGGATGTCGAACGCGCCGCGCGCCGGCAGCCCCGTGATCGGATCGGCCGTGTTCCGCAGGAGCGCCCGGGCCTCCCTCCTGCGTCGCCGGACGGAGGCCCAGATGCGAGCCACCAGCTCCCGCTGGTCGGCGGGCTTGGTCATGTAGTCGATAGCGCCCCCGTAGAGGCCCTTCAGCTTGTCGTCGACCCGGCTGAGCGCCGACAGGCAGATGACTGGGATGTCTGCCGTGGATGAGTCCTCGGCGAGGAGCTGGAGGACGGTCAGGCCGTCCATCTCGGGCATCATCATGTCCAGGACGATGACGCTGGGGGAGCGACTCTGGGCGATCTTGATGCAGTCGGCGCCGTTGTCGGTCAGAATCAGGGTGAAGTCGGCGCGAAGCTGAACCTCGGCCAGCCTGAGCAGGTCCGGGTCGTCGTCGACCACCAGGACGGTCGGTCGTTCGCTGCCGTCGTTCTCGACAGTCACTCTTTGTGGTCTTTCCGGCATTTCAACTCCAACAGAAACATGTCATGAAATGGAGCAACTTTGAATCAGGATCGGTGATCAATTCCCTCTAGTCCTGACTGACCGCAACGGAGTGGGCTTTACGATGGCGCGATGAACGATCATGACGAACCTCTCGGCGACGACAGGCCCCTCGACCCCGAGGAACGCGATGCCCTTCGCCAGGACCTGGTGGACGTCCAGGTGCTCAAGGAGGTTCTAGAGCCGAAGGGGATAAAAGGGGCGGTGTTCTACTGCCCCGACTGCGGCGAGGATCACTTCCTGGGCTGGGACCTGCTGGCCGGGAACCTGCAGGAGCTTCTCGAGGAGGGGGAGTCACCGGTCCACGAGCCGGCCTTCGAGCCCAATCCGAATGACTACGTCTCCTGGGACTACGCGCGCGGCTTCCTCGACGGGTACGAGTCGTTCGAGCAAGAGGAGATGGGCGAGATCGCGTCCCGGATGGTGTCCAAGCTGATCAAGTCCGGCATGGCACTCGAGGAGGTCAAAGGTGTGCTCGCGGCCGTCGGGCTTCAGGTTCCCGATGCGAGCGAGCCCCCCGATCCCAAGCGCCTCAACCGCAATGACTAGCGATCGTCTCGACGATCGCGCCGAGCAGAACGACTAATGCTGAGGGGCGGTTAGTCGGTGGCGAGGGTCATCGCTTTCGCCAACCAAAAGGGAGGCGTTGCCAAGACCACCTCGACCCTGTCGGTGGCGGCCGCTCTGGTCGAACGATCGAGGCGTGTGCTTGCCATCGATCTCGATCCTCAGGGTGCGCTCACATACTCGCTCGGTGTCGATCCCGACACCCTCGACGAAACCATCAACGACGTCCTGGTTCGCAGGTTGCCGATCGAGAAGGTGATCATTGCCGGTGAACTCGACCTCGCGCCGGCCAACATCGATCTGGCAGGGGCGGAAGCGGTGCTGTTGGCGAAGACCGGGCGAGAGTACGCGCTCGAGCGAGCCTTCCGGGAGATCACCGGTCGCTACGACTTCATCCTGATCGACTGCCCGCCTTCGCTTGGGATCCTGACCATCAACGGGCTCACGGCGGCCCAGGAGGTGGTGATCCCGGTCCAGTGCGAGGCCCTATCCCACCGTGGGGTGGGCCAGTTGCTCGAGACGCTGCGGGACATCCGGCATTTCACGAACCCCCACCTGGAGATCACCGGCATCATCGCCACCATGTACGACGGGCGCACGCGCCACGCCCAGCAGGTGCTCGCCGACGTGGGATCCCGCTATGAGGTGGCGGTGCTGCAACCACCGGTGGGGAAATCGATTCGCTTCGCCGAGGCCTCGCAGGCCGGGAAGCCGATTCTCTCTTATGCTCCCTCGCATCCCGGTTCAAAAGCGTATCGGGAGCTGGCCCGACAGATCGAAGAGGGCGTTGGTACTTGAACAGGACCGGAGAGTTGGGGCGCCACGCGCTGTACAGCGCCAACGAACGCAAGCCGTTTACCGTCACGGTCGAGTGCTCGTCGTGCCGCGAGGAGACGCGCGTTTCCTACCTCGAGCTCGGCGCCTTGATGCTTCCGCTGCACCTCCACCTGCCGCCGATGGTGCGTTACTACAGTTCGTGGTTTCGTTGTCCTGCGTGCGGTAAACGAACATGGCTTCGGATCCATCTCGATCGTTGATCACCAACAACGGAAGGAGTCTGGCAACCGTGGCACGGAAGACGAAAGCGCAGAAGGATCTCGGCAACGCCACCCAGCAGATCAAGGACACGGCAAAGGCCCTGGCCGATGTGACCCGTAAGGCCGCCGATGTCGCGTCGAAGACGTCGAGGGATATCGCCAAGACGCGCGACGCGAAGAAGGCGAAGCAGGCTGCGAAGGTCGCCCAGGTTGCCGTGGCGGCGGCAGCCAGCGCAGCGGCCGAACTGGTGAGGACCGCATCCAAGAAGAGCCAGAAGGGCGCTAAGCGCGTGTCGACGTCAAAGGAGATGTCGGGGGCCAAGAAGTCCGCCCGCAAGGCGGCGGACGCCACCAAGAAAGCGGCTAGGACCACGGCGGAGCGTGGTCGCAAGCAGGGCGCGGTGGCGGTGAAGCAGGCTCGCGATCAGGGCGCCGAGAAGATCAAGCAAGCGCGTGAGCGAAGCGCGGCGACCAAGAAGGCGGCGCAGAAGAAGACCGCCAAAGCCCGCAAGACCACCAAGAGAAAGGCGGGCTAAACCCGTCTAGTGCACCTGACGGTGCCGACCTAGTACATAAACATCTGGCGCGCCCGAGGGCGCGCCGGCAAACTTCTGAAGGACCGACCTTGGGTCGGTTCTTCTGCGTCCCGAAGACCTTTGAAAGAAAAGCAACCAAGACCCGGGGAAGCACGCTTAATGAAGTCTTCCGGCTCCCGCCCCGTCACCTCGAGGGTGCAATGGCTCAAGCGACTGGCCCAGCGCGACAAAGACCGCGTCGGGTTCGCGCTGTCGGGTGGAGGGCCCCTGGGCGCCCTTCAGGTCGGCGCCCTGAAGGCGCTGCTCGACCATGGGGTACAGCCCGACCTGATCGTGGGGACGTCGGTGGGGGCACTCAACGCGGCCTGCCTCTCGTTCGAGCCCTCCTCGGCCGGGGTTGCGCGTCTGGAGGCTCTGTGGCGAGGGCTGCGCGACGAGGATCTCTTCCCCGGCTCCAACTTCATGCAGACTTGGGGTCGCATGCTGCGCCGAGGAGACCGCCTCTTCGACGACTCCGGGCTGCGGCGACTGATCCAGACGGCCCTTGGCCCCGATGCCCGCTTCGAGGAGGCGCGGATTCCCTTCGGAGCCGTGGTTACAGACCTCGAAACGGGCGCGGAGCGGGTGATCACGTCGGGCCGCGTCCTCGAGCCGTTGCTGGCTTCGAGCGCCATGCCGGGCGCGTTTCCTCCAGTGGAGATCGACGGGCGCCGGTATATCGACGGCGGGGTCGTGAACAACCTCCCCATTACGCCCGCGCTCGAGATGGGGGCCAATACCGTCTACGCCCTCGACAGCACCGGGCACAGCCATCAGCGCAGGCCGCTCAACCGGCCCATGGACTACCTGATGCACGCGTTCTCCCTGGCGCGCTCCCAGCGTCTCGTCATCGAGCGCAGGATGTTCGACTCGGAGCGCACCAAGGTCATCCTGATCCCCACCGTGCCGCTTGACTACTTCGTGCCGTTCACATCGATGGCCCATACCGAGGCCCTGATCGCTCGTTCCTACGAGCACACCACCCGGTTCCTCGAGGCGGCCGGCCCCGATGCAAACGAGCCCTCTCGGCGGTTGGAGGCCAAGACGCGCGGGTATTGACCTCTGCAGTGAGGACCGTCAAAGAGGCGACTTCTGAGAACGTGACTACCACCTCGCTGGGCGAGGGCGCTCGCATCATCGAACCCAGCGACAGCATGACACCGTTTGAGGCCGCAACCTATTTCTTCCATCAGAGCGCCGACCGGCTCGAGCTGCGCGACGAGATGCGCGAGGTTCTCGCCACGACGTACCGGGAGCTCGGAGTCCAGGTACCTCTTCGCATGGATGACGGCCGTATGGTCGTCTATCGCGGGTACCGGATCCAGCACAACGGAGCGCGTGGTCCCTACAAGGGCGGCGTTCGGTTCCACGAGTCCGCCGACCTCGACGAGGTCAGGGCGCTGGCGGCCCTGATGACGTGGAAGAACGCGTTGATCGACGTTCCGTTTGGGGGGGCCAAGGGCGGGGTCCAGTGTGAGCCCGGGCTGTTGTCACCGGGCGAGCTGGAGCGCATGACGCGCCGCTTCACCGACATGATCTCCTACGTCATCGGAGTCACGCGCGACATCCCGGCTCCCGACATGGGAACCAACGCACAGGTGATGGCGTGGATGATGGACGCCTACGGCAAGAAGAACGGATACACGCCCGGCATCGTCACCGGCAAGCCCGTCGAGCTCGGAGGTTCACCCGGGCGCGAGGAGGCAACCGGCCGCGGCGTCGTGATCTGCGCGCGCGAGGCGGCCCAACGAAAGGGCATCGACTTCAAGGGGGCCAGGATCGTCATCCAGGGCTTCGGCAACGTCGGCTACTGGACGGCCATGCTCGCCGCCGAAATGGGAGCGACCATCGTGGGGGTGTCAGACGTTGGAGGCGGCATCTACAACGACGCGGGCCTTGATCTCGCCGCCCTAGACCTTCATCGAAGGGAGTCGCTCTCCGTGCAGGACTTCACCGGAGGGGACAAGGTCACCAACGAGGAGCTCCTCGAGCTCGACTGCGAGGTGCTCATCCCCGCGGCCATCCACGGCGTAATCAACACCGCCAACGCGGGGGACATGAAGGCTCCGATCATCGTCGAGGCCGCTAACGGTCCCACCACTCCCGCCGCCGACGCCATGCTGAACGATGCCGGCAAGACGATAGTGCCGGACATCCTTGCTAATGCCGGAGGCGTGACCGTGTCCTACTTCGAATGGGTCCAAAACATCCAGCACTTCAGCTGGGACTCGGACCAGGTCAATTACGAGCTCAAGAAGAGGATGACGAGGGCCACCGACGAGGTCTACGTAAGGGCCGAGGCCGAAGGCAGGTCCCTGAGACAGGCCGCGTTCGACATCTCGGTCAAGCGCGTGGCTCGAGCCGCCGAGCTGCGCGGTTACGTCTAGGCGCCACCACCGCACTTTTCTTTTCGCATTTCGGACATAGCTCACCGAGACTCGTGATGGCGGGTGTTTACTTCGCCTCCCGTGGGAAGGATGCCAACCACAACGCGGCGAACCAGTTGGCGGAGGCGGCGGGATGCAGCTCTCGAATCAAAGAAAGGTCACATGATGAACAACCAGAGGTCGTGCGTTTGGATGCGGGGCCCTCGGGACGCGGATCTGAAGGTTTCGGCGGCCAAGTGGTGGCTGGCGATCACTCGTGACGTGATGGCGAACGAATACCGGCGCATCGCGGCTAAGGACCGACCCCCTGTGACCTGTGACCGGACGCCGGCGTTCGTCTCCCCGATCGAGAGGCAGAAATCCCACCTGAGCGACTAGGAACGCCCACTAGGATGACCCCCTTGTTCTGAGCAAGGGGGTTTTTCGTGTCCGTTGAGAAGTCGATCGACCTGACGGCAACCGGGGCCACCATCGAGGAGGCGGTCGCTGAGGCAGTGCACCGAGCGAGCCTCACGCTTCGTGGGGTCACCGGTTTCGAGGTCGAGCGCGTCGAAGGCGTCGTCGACAACGGCGAGATCACCTACAAGGTGCTGCTAAGAATCTCGTTCGTCATCAAAGAGCAGGTACACGAGTAGCCGCCTTGATCCATCATCGAAGGCGCGAGCCCGCGCCGGGCGTCTTTCGGCTCGTTCTTCCCCTTCCCTTCCCGGGGCTGGATCGATGCAACGCGTACCTGCTTGCCGACGGCGGAGGATGCACTCTGGTCGACTGCGGCATCTGGGATCCCAACGCCTCAGACGGAGGCTTTTCGGAGCTGGACGCCGCGGTGGCCGCGACCGGACACTCGGTGGCCGACATCACGACGCTGGTCGTGACTCATCCCCACACCGATCACTACGGCATGGCCGGCAAAGTCGTCGAGGTCACCGGGTGCGAGTTGTGGATGCACGCCGCGGCGCGCGCCGAGCTAGAGATGTATCTCGATCCCGAGGTTCTGGCGGGCGAGCTGCGGGCGATGCTCGAAAAGCACGGTGTCGGGTCGGATGAGATCGACGAACTGGCCGCGTTCGAGGACTGGCGCCCCTTCGTCCACTCAATGGTCGAGGCCTCCAGGTGGGTGGGTGACGGGGACACCATCGAAGTAGGTGGGCGGACCTGGACCTTCGTGCACACGCCCGGCCACGACGGCGCCTCGATCTGTCTGTGGTCGGCGACCGACCGCATCCTGATCTCCGGCGACACGCTTCTGGGGTCGATCACCCCCCACATCGACTTCCGGCGGGGCGACGAGAATCCCCTGGGCGACTTTCTCGCTTCGCTGAAGAAGATCGAGCAGCTGGATCCGGCCCTGGTGCTCCCCGGCCACGGCCGCCCCTTCGAGGACGGCGCGGACCGAGCACGAGTAACGGCGCAGCATCACGACCGGAGGCTCGGGGCGATTGTTCAGGTGGTGCGGCGAGAGCCCCACACCGCCAACGAGATCACCGACGAGATCTTCAGCCGCACTCTGCTCAACTTCGAGCGCCGGCTGGCCCTCGGCGAGGCCCTGGCTCATCTCGCCTATCTGCGCCGCAGTGGGGAGATCGAACGATTCGAGGGCTCGGACGGCAGGTTTCTCTACGTCAAGGCGTCCCGGCCCCCGAGAGACGACGAGGAGTAGAAAATGAGCTCGTTGGTGATTCGCGACGCGACTCAACTCGTCACGCTCGAAGGCTCGGGACCGCTGCGCGCCGGCTCCATGACCTCCATCCCCGTCAGATCCGGTGCCTCCGTCGGCATCACCGATGGGCTCATCGCCGCGGTTGGGCGTGCAACGGGGGGCGACGCGGACTTCGACGCAAAGGGTTGCACGGTCGTACCCGGCTTCGTCGACTGCCATACGCATCTGCCGTTCTACGGTTGGCGCGCCGACGAGGATGCGGCGCGGCTGTCGGGCGTTCGGTACGAGACCTTGCACCGCGATGAGGGCGGCATCTTTCGCTCGGCCAGGCTTCTGGCCGAGGCAAGTGACGACGAGGTCCTCGGTTTCGCGCGGCGGCTGGCGACCGCGATGTTGCGGCGAGGGACGACCACTTTTGAAACCAAGTCGGGCTACGGGCTTTCCGTCGAGGCCGAGCTGCGCCAGCTGCGGCTGGCTCGCCGTCTCGCCGCCGAGGTTCCCCAAACCGTCGTGACCACCTGTCTCGCCGCACACGCGATACCAAAGGAGAAGTCGCCCGGCGAGTGGGTCGGCGAGGCGGCCAACGAACTTCTCCCAATCGTGTCTCATGAGGGGCTCGCATACGCGGTCGACATCTACGTCGAGTCCATCGCCTTCGCGCTCGAGCACGCCGCGCGCCTGCACGAGGCGGCGAAGCCACTGGGTTTGAGGATGCGCATGCACGCCGACCAACTCGAGGACGGCCAGGCCGGGGCCTTTGCCGCGCGCTGGGGCTTCGCGTCGGCCGACCATCTCAACCACACGTCCCTCGACGCGGCCGGTGACCTTTCGGCGAGCGACACCGCCGCGGTGCTGCTGCCCGGCGCCACCTTTACGTTGCGGCAGAACAAGAAGCCGCCGGCCCGCACGTTGATCGAAGAGGGCGCGATCGTGGCCCTTGCCTCCGACCTCAACCCCGGCACGTCGCCGATTCACTCGATGCCGTTCGTCATGGCCCTGGCCTGCCGGCTATACGGCCTGCGCCCCCTCGAGGCCCTGGCGGCGGCAACCGTCAACGGGGCCCACGTGTGCGGGCTGGGCGATCGGATCGGGCGCATCGCGCCGGGCTATCGCGCCGACCTCGTGGTGCTCGACGCGCCTAGCTTCGAAGAGGTCTGCTACCGGCCCGACCACGACCCGGTGCTGGCGGTCATCTGCGGGGGCGAGATAGTTCACCTCGCCCCCGAGGCCAAGGACCGGCTCAGGAACTAGCCCCGCGCCACCGCAAGTAGGTGGCTCGATGCCGAAGCCTCATTATCGGCTCGCCATTCGGAGAGGGTGTGTCTCCTCCGAGGTGGGTGGTGCACGTGGTGCACCTGGTGCATGCTGGCACCGGCTGCACCGGCTGCACCGGCTGCACCGGCTGCACCGGCTGCACCGGGCCCCTAGGCCAGGGGCCCCGTCATCTCCTCGGCCGCCCCGGCCAGGTGACCGGCCGCGACCAGGGCCCTGACGGCGGCGATTTCCTCCGACAGCGGGCGGTCCTCCTCCAGGAAGGGCGAGCGGGCCCGTAGGTGCTCGACCACGTGCGCGGTCGCCGGCGACGGGCTGAGGGGGGCGCGCAGGTCGAGGCCCTGGGCCGCGGCTAGCGCCTCGATGGCGATGACGTGCTCGGTGTTGGACAGGATGGCCATGGCCTTGCGCCCGGCGGTTGCTCCCATGCTGACGTGATCCTCCTGGCCGGCCGAGGTGGGGATCGTGTCCGCCGACGCCGGCCACAACAACGACCGGTTCTCGCTCACCACCGACGCGGCGGTGTACTGCACGATCATGAACCCGGTGCGAACTCCGGGCTGCCTCGTGAGGAACGCGGGAAGCCCGTTACTGAGGTGGGGATCGACCAGGCGCGCGACCCGTCGCTCTGCGATGGTGCCGAACCCGGCCACACACAACCCCAGATGGTCGAGCGCCAGTCCCAGCGACTCGCCGTGGAAGTTCCCGCCTGAGCGAACCTCGCCCGTAGACGCGATCACATTCGGATTGTCGATGGCGGACGCAAGCTCGCGTTCGAAGGTGATGCGCGCGTAGCCGATGCCGTCGCGATAGGCGCCGTGCACCTGCGGGATGCAGCGCAGCGAGTAAGCGTCCTGAACCAGGTGTTCCGAATCGCGGTGCGAGACGACGATGTCACTGCCGGCGAGCACTTTGCGTAGATTCGCAGCCACGTCGAGAGCACCGGGGTGGTCGCGCAGGCTCACCACCGCCTCATCGAAGACGCGGTCGGTCCCCAGACAGGCCTCGACGCTCATTGCCGCGGTGACGTCGGCCGCGCGCGCCAGCGTCTCGGCACGCACGCAATTTAGCGCGCCGAGTGCGAGCATTCCTTCGGTCCCGTTGACGAGCGACAGCCCCTCTTTGTGAGACAGCTCCAGCGGTTCGAGACCCGCGGAGCGAAGTGCATCGGCCGCGGGGATGGCCTCGCCCTTGGATTCGACCAGGCCCTCGCCGATCAACGGCAGCGCCAGATGGGCGAGCAGCGCAAGGTCGCCCGACGCTCCGAGGGATCCCTGCGCGGGAACGACGGGATGAATCGAGGCGTTCAACATGCGCACTATTCGCTCGACCAGCTCGAAGCGAACTCCGGAGACGCCCATCGCGAAGGTCCGTGCTTTTAGCAGCAGCATCGCCCGCACGACCTCGGTGGGCAGGGGCGGTCCGACCGCGGTGGCGTGCGAGCGCAGAATGGCCTCCTGCAGGGCCTTGGCCTCGGCGGACTCGATCCGGACGTTGGCGAGGTCGCCGAGCCCGGTGGTGATCCCGTAGACCGCCGCTCCGGATGCAACCGCCTCCTCGACAATGCGGCGCGCGGGGGCCATGTCGTCGGCGAGCCCGGGGGCCAGGTCGACTGCTTCCCCCGCAGCCACCCCGACGACGCTGTCGATGCTGAGTGGTTCACCGATGAGGACGGTCACGGCGTCACTCTAACGAAGGAGCCGAACGACCTAGCTATTGTGGCTACCAATGGACGCCATTCGTGCCGCTCTCATCTATCTCGACGGTGCCTTCAGGTCCGACATGGCGATCGTGATCGAAGGCGGCCGCATCCACGACGTCGTCTCCATTCCGGAATTGAACGAGGGCCAACGCGTCGATGACTGGGGCGAGGTCGCGCTGCTACCCGGCACCGTCAACGCACATGGGCATGCATTTCAGAACCTGCTGAAGGGCTTCGCCGACGATCGCCCGTTCGATTCCTGGCGTGACGACGTGCTCTATCCCTTCTCCGAAAGGCTCGACGGGGACGCCGTCTACACGGGGGCGCTCTTCGCCTTCGCCGAGGCGTTACTGGCGGGCGCGACCACGACCGTCGATTTCTTCTACCTGCACGACGACGGCAACGACAACGCCGAGCAGGTAATCCGCGCGGCGGGCGACATCGGAATCAGGTTGGTGTTCGCCCGCACCTTCTACGACATGGACGCGCCCACGGGGGCCCCCCGGCGTTACCGGGAGGCAACCGGTGACGCGGTGGCGCGCTGTCTCGCTCTTGCCGAAGCGCATGGAGGAGATCCGCGGCTATCGATTCAGCCGGCGCCGCACTCTCTCCACGCCGCGTCGCCGGACACCATCGCGGCGGCCCTCGAGGTTGCAGAGGCGCTCGGCGTGCCCTGCCATCTGCACCTGGCCGAGGCCTCCTACGAGCGCGAGCAGGTGCAAGAGCGGTACGGCACCACGCCCGTGCGCCTGCTCGAGCGTGAGGGGCTCCTCGGCCCCAGCCTGATAACCATCCACACCGTCTGGGTCGACGACGAGGAACTCGACATGCTGGCGCAAACCAACACCGGAGTCGTGCACTGCCCGGGAGCCAACGCGTTCCTCGGCGACGGCATCGCCTCGTTGCCAGAGATGCTGGCGCGAGGGCTCCGCGTCGGTCTCGGGCCCGACGGTGGGTGCGCCAACAACCGCCAGAGCGTGTTCGACGAGATGCGCTCGGCGTCGCTCATGGCCAAGGCCCGCCTGTGCGACGGCGGTGCGGTCGACGCGCCGACCGTCTTCGCTCTGGGCACCCGTGGGGGAGCGGACCTGCTCGGCTTGAGCGCGGGGTCGATCGAGTCGGGCCGCGTAGCCGATCTCGTCGCGCTCGACCTCAGCGATCTCTCGCTGCAGCCGTTGGTCACGCTCGAGCGCCAGGTGGTGCACTCGATGCAACCGACCGCCATCGCGAAGGTGATGGTGGGCGGTGAGGTGGTGGTGGAGCGTGGCCGGCTTACGCGCGTGGACCACGTGGATCTGCTTCGCAGCATCGATGATGTAACCAAATCCTGGACGCGGCCCTAAAGTGGATATCTCGAACAACTACGTACTGGGGGACTGACAATGGATCTCAAGGAGCGCGTCAAGACCAAACTTCAGGCGGATAGCTCGAGCCTCATCGAGCTGTCGCACCGGGTCCACGCCACTCCCGAGCTTGCCTACGAGGAGTATCAATCCTCGACCGCGCTCGCCGACGCGCTCGAGAGTGGCGGGATGAAGGTCGAACGGCGCGCCCACGGCCTCGATACCGCGTTCAGAGCGACCGCGGGCAAGGGAGCGAGGCACGTCTGCATCTGTGCCGAGTTCGACGCGCTTCCGAACATCGGTCATGCCTGCGGGCACAACATCATCGGAA
>JBOGWU010000040.1:0-5589 GCA_050693935.1 Actinomycetota bacterium
GCCACGACCAGCACCAGATCGCCCTCGGTCGCTCCGGTCGCCTTCAACAGGCCCGCCCGCTCGTCCTCCGTGAAGAACTTGTCGAGCGGTGACTTGAAGCCGTCGGGGGTGACGCCGATCCACACGAGGCCACCGGCCCCCAGCGCCTTCGCCTGATCAACTAGCCCGTCGAGGTCTTTACGAGCCAGGCCGCCCTGGCCCTCGACGACGATCGCCTTCACCAGGCCGCCACCATCGAGGACCGAGCGAAACACCTTGACCTCGGTCGCGGCGAAGGTGTCGCCGAGATCCTTCAGCTCCATGCCGTAGCGAAGATCGGGTTTGTCCGAGCCGAAACGCTCCATCGACTCTCCGTAGGGAATTCGTACGAACTCCCCCAGCTCGACGCCGAGCACCTCGCGCCACACCGACTTGAACATGCGCTCGGTCGACTCCAGCACGTCGTCGACCTCCACGAAGCTCATCTCGAGATCGAGCTGAGTGAAGTCCGGCTGGCGGTCGGCCCGCAGGTCCTCGTCCCGGAAGCAGCGCACGATCTGGTAATAGCGATCGAGCCCCGCCACCATCAGGATCTGCTTATGAAGCTGCGGGCTCTGTGGCAACGCGTAGAAGGTTCCCGGATGCACGCGCGAAGGCACCAGGTAGTCGCGTGCGCCCTCGGGAGTGGCGCGGCCCAGCATGGGCGTCTCGACTTCCGTGAAGCCCTCGGAGTCGTAGAACCGTCGGATCGCACTGATGATGCGGTGGCGCATCTGCAGGTTCCGCTGCATGCGCTCTTTCCGAAGATCGAGGTAGCGATGCTTCAACCGAAGGGTCTCGTCGACCGTCCCTGTGGCTTCGCCGTGCTCGAGATGCTCGTCCACCTGGAACGGCGGTGTCTCGCTGCGCGAGAAGATCTCGACGCTCGAAGCCGCCACTTCGACTTCGCCGGTTCCGATCTTGTCGTTGATCGTTCCTTGAGGTCGTGCGCGCACCTCGCCGGTCACCTTGATGCAGAACTCGCTGCGCAGGCTCTCGCCGGTCTCGTACGCCGCTTGCGAGACGGAGGCATTGAAGACCACCTGGACCAAACCCGCCACGTCGCGCAGGTCGATGAAGATGACGCCGCCGTGGTCCCGACGGGTGTGTACCCATCCGCACAGGGTGACGGTGTCGCCGACATGATCGGCCCTCAGGTCACCGCAACGATGCGTGCGCAACATCAGGACTCCTTCAGCTTGCCCAATAGTTCCGAGCGGGCGACGCTGACTTGGTCGCCCGAGGCGAGATCCTTGAGCGTGACCTCGCCGGCCGCGATCTCATCGTCCCCGATGATCACCGCCCAGCGGGCACCGGAGCGATCGGCCCCCTTCATCTGCCCCTTCATTCCCCTGCCCATGAGGTCGATGTCCGCGCCGACCCCGGCCCTCCGCAGCTCGGTGACGAGCGAGAACGCATCACGGGCGGCTCGTTCGCCCAACGACACGACGAACACGGACACCGGGTGCGGTTCCCAATCCCCCAGCGTGCGCGACGCGAGGACGAGTCGTTCGATGCCACACGCAAAGCCGATACCGGGAAGGTGTCCGCCGCCGAGCGACTCCGCGAGCCCGTCGTAGCGGCCGCCACCCAACACCGTCGACTGCGCCCCAAGCTCCTCGGACACGAATTCGAACGCGGTGCGCGTGTAGTAGTCGAGCCCCCGCACCAGCCTCGGCGCGATCTCGTACGCGACACCGAGGTCGTCTAGCAACCCTCGGACGTCGGCGAAGTGCTTCGCGCACGCGTCGCACAGATGATCGGTGATCGCGGGCGCGTCCTTCATCACCTCGATGGTCGCAGCCTCCCTCGAGTCGAAGATTCGTAGTGGGTTGGTGTCGATGCGCTCGCGGTCGTCGACCGCCAGCTCGTCGGTGCGCTCTCGCAGGTAGGCGATCAGGGTCTTCAAGTAGCCCAGCCTGCAGGACTCATCCAGGTGGCCGATCGAGTTCAGTAGCAGGGTGCTCTCGACGCCGGTGGACTCGAGGAAGCGCGCGCCGAGCTCGATGATCTCGGCATCAACCGCCGGAAGATCCGAGCCGATCGCCTCGATATCGATCTGAGCGAACTGCCGGTAGCGCCCCTTCTGAGGGCGCTCCTGGCGGAACATCGGGCCCCAGTAGACGAGCTTGATCGGCAGGGGCCCCCTGTCGAGGCGGTTTTCGAGCACCGCCCGGACGATCCCGGCGGTGGCCTCCGGGCGCAGCGTCAGCGAGCGGCCGCCACGGTCGGAAAAGGTGTACATCTGCTTAGTGACGACCTCGGAGGTGTCGCCGACACCGCGCTCGAAAACCTCGGTGTGTTCGAAGACCGGAGTGTCGGCAGGCGCGTAGCCGGCCGGGGCGAAGATCTCGTGTACCGCGAGGTCGACGACCCTCTGCCAGCGCCAGGACTCCGGCGGCAGAAGATCGCGCGTCCCCCTGGGCGCGCTGAAAGAGGTGGGCTGGTCGGACATGGAGACCATCCTATCCAGTGTGTGATCAGCGGCGGCGCCACCGCAGACGTTCGAGCAGGTCCGCAGCGCCGGATGCGATCGTCACGATGAAGCCTCGCTCCGAAAGGTAGTAGATCCCGCGCACCTCGAGTGCGATCCGCGACGGCGTGAGCCTGGTGATTCTTCCGGTCACGGGAGCCAGTCCGTTCTTGATTTGGCCGAGCGCCACGGTGCGGCCCTCGAACTCGTAGAAGGTGCGCGCCACCGTTTGCCCGTCGCCGGCAAACCTCACGATGAGGCGAGTCGGCCGGCCCCCGGCCAGCACGATGACACGGCGGAAACCCGCCCGACGAAGCGCACCGACGACATCGCCGGTGCTTGCCAGCCCGACATCATCGACATCCGGAAACCGCCGCCCCGGCTCGATTCGTGGCAGTTCCCGTGTTGGCGTCGGGTCGTCGTCGGAAGTCGAATCGGCCCTGCTCGCCCTTTCGCGCGCATAGTCGAGCGTCCCCGAGAGGCCGACTACCACGGCCACGGCGATGCACAATCCGATGATTGCCTTCGAGCTCGTCGCCATGGCTCTCATCGTCGCCCCTTTTGCCGGTTAGCGCTCGGGTCGGGCTTCCGGTGGGCGCGAGGTCGTGTGGTTGGATAGTTCAAACTGGGACCACACTTCAGGGAGGCTGCATGCTGGCCCGCAACGAGGAGCGCTCCGAGTTGGAACGCATCACCCGAAGCCTCAGACACAACATCGTCACGTCCACCACGGCGGCCGGCTCGGGTCACCCCTCTACGTCGCTGTCGATGGTCGAGCTCGTCACGGTTTTGTACTTCGGCGGCGTGCTCCGCCACGACCCGCAGCAGCCGCAGAATCCCGACCGCGACCGCTTCATTCTGTCCAAGGGACATGGAGCACCCGGCCTCTACGCGGTGCTCGCCGAGGCCGGCTACTTTCCCACCGAGGATCTGATGACCCTCCGCAGGATGGGATCTCCGCTCGAAGGTCACCCCAACATGCGGCGGCTTGCTGGGGTCGAGGCCTCGACCGGATCCCTCGGGCAGGGACTGTCGATTGGAATCGGCCAGGCTCTGGCCGCCAAACTCGACGGCCGTGACTACCGCACCTACGTGATGACCGGCGACGGCGAGATCGAGCAGGGCCAGGTGTGGGAGGCCCTCATGTACGCGGGAAACCATGGTCTCGAGAACCTCACCCTGATCGTCGACCACAACGGCTTCCAGCAGACCGACGCGGTCGCCAACGTGCAACCGCTCGACCCGCTCCCCGAGAAGCTCGAGGCGTTCGGATGGGCGGCGCGCGAGATCGACGGCCACGACATCGGTGAGGTTGCCTCTGCCTACGAGTGGGCGCGCGCGACCTCCGGCATACCTCAAGCCATCGTCGCGCGGACGGTCAAGGGAAAAGGCGTGTCGCTACTCGAGGCGGCTCCGGGTAAGTGGCACGGCAAGCCCATCCCCAAGGACGAGGAGGCCAAGGCCCTCGAAGAGATTGGAGCGCAGGCATGAGCTTCGGACTTAGCAGGGTCTCTTTTGAAACCGGACCCGCCACTCGTGAGGCGTTCGGCGAGGCGCTACTCGAAGCAGGAACCTCCGAGGACATCGTGGTCGTGGACGGAGACGTCAACAACTCGACGTACACCAACAAGTTCAAGGACGCCTTTCCCGATCGTTTCTTCAACGTAGGTATCGCCGAGTCCAACATGATCGGTATCGCGGCCGGGCTCGCCGCAGCAGGCAAGATCCCCGTCGTGTCGTCCTTCTCGACGTTTCTTTTGAGCAACGCGTTCGACCAGGTCCGTATGAGCGTGGCGTTCCCCAATCTAAACGTGAAGCTCGTCGGCACTCACGCCGGCATCTCCATCGGCGAGGACGGACCTTCCCAGATGGCCATCGAGGACGTGGCCCTGGCCTGCGCTCTTCCGGGCTTCACCGTAGTGGTGCCGGCCGACGGCCCGAGCACCCACGCCGCCACCGGCGCGTTGATAGAACGCGAGGGTCCGACCTTCCTGCGCTGTGGGCGGCCGGGAGTGCCTCTGCTGTACTCGGACGAGCACGAGATTCAGATCGGCAAGGCCAACACCCTGCGCGAGGGCGACGACATCACGATCATCGCCAACGGCATCATGGTGGCGATGGCTCTGGACGCGGCCGAGGGGCTGGCCGCGGATGGAGTGCAGGCGCGCGTGCTCGACATGCACACCGTCAAGCCGATCGACGTCAATGCGATAGTGAAGGCCGCGAATGAGACGGGCGGCATCGTGGTGGCTGAGGAGCATCTGGCCTACGGGGGCCTCGGTTCGACGGTCGCCATGGTGGTCGGCGAGCACAGGCCGACACGCATGACCTTCGTGGACATCGGCGACACCTATGCGACGTCTGGAAAACCCGACGAGCTTCTCGAGCACTACGGGCTCACGCCCGACGCGGTCTTGGACGCGGCCCGGCGGGTATTGAAGGACTGAGCCGGCAGCCGATCCCCCCTCGGACGCTAGAGAATTCTGAGCTTCAGGCGGGGGTAACCGTCATTACCTCGGTCGTGCACCAAGATGACATAGCGTCCGGGCTTTAGATTGGGAACCTCGATTTGGGAACGAATTCGGAAGTCCTCGTCGGCGTCGACGTTCTCGACCAACCGCTTCCACTCCGAGCCACCCCTCCGTTTGATCTCGATGTCGATACCCTCGGTCGGCGTTTCAGTCTCTTCGCGCGCGGGGCCGAAGCACGAGCTGCCGCCGGTGTCGTTGCATCCATCGAACCAGTAACGGCCGGTGACAAGGATCGTTTCACCCGGTCGAGCGCTGCGCCGATCTATCTCGACCTCGGGTCCCACGCAGCCGGCCTTTGAGGAGGAAACTTGAATAGTCAGGCTCGCGCCGATGATCGCAATCGCCAGGGCGAATCCTGATGGACGCATCTTCATCCCTTCGAGGGCAAAACCCGGTCAAACACTTGGACGCCCGACCGAGTCACCGGGTTCCCGCTCAGAAGGACTTCGACGAATCCAACAGGATGGTTACGGGCCCATCGTTGACGAGACTTACCTTCATATCGGCGCCGAACACGCCCCTCGCGCACCGGACACCCCGCGCTTCGACGGCCGCGATCGCCGCCTC
>JBOGWU010000041.1:0-5373 GCA_050693935.1 Actinomycetota bacterium
AACGAGCACCGACGTTTATCAGCAAGTCGGCTCGTTGCATGGCGGTCACGGCCGCGTAGTTGCCGTGCATGCCGGGCATCCCCAGACAGAGGGGGTGACTGTCTGGGAACGCCCCGCGTGCCATGAGAGTGGTGACCACCGGCGCGCCGATGGTTTCGGCGAGCGCGATCAGCTCGTGTGCCGCACGAGCCTTGAACACACCACCACCCACGTAGAGCACCGGCCGGCGAGCCTTTCGGACGAGGTCGGCGGCCGCTCGAATCTGACGGCGATTGGGTTTCGTCGTCGGTCTGTAGCCGGGGAGATTGACGGTGGAGGGGAAGTCGAAGGCCGTCGGCGAGGTCAGCACGTCCTTGGGGATGTCGACCACCACGGGGCCGGGGCGTCCAGTCGATGCGATGTGAAACGCCTCCGCGATCGCGGTCGGGATCTCGTCGGGGTCCATGACCTTGTAGGAGTGCTTGGTCACGGGCATGGTGATGCCGGTGATATCGGCTTCCTGGAAGGCGTCGTTGCCGATCACGGCGCGGGGAACCTGGCCGGTGATCGCAACCAGCGGCACCGAGTCCATGAAGGCGTCGGTAATCGGCGTGACGAGGTTGGTGGCTCCCGGCCCCGATGTCGCGAAGCACACCCCAACCCTGCCGGTGACATGGGCATAGCCCTCGGCGGCGTGCCCCGCGCCTTGCTCGTGGCGCATGAGGATGTGGCGGATCGACGAGTCGCGCAGAGGATCGTAGGCCGGCAGGATCGTGCCTCCGGGGATGCCGAAGACGACGTCGGTGCCGACTCGCTCGAGCGATGCGATCAGCGACTGGGCTCCGGTCATCTCGGTCATGTCGCCTCCAATCTGCAGAGCGGACGCGGCCGCGGCCTCCTCTTGGAGATGCGAGTCTGTCTCACGGCGCGTGTCCGGCGGCATCTCGGAACTTGTAGGCGTAGAAGCCCAACCGGTACAGGGCACGAGCAAAAGCCTCTTCAGAGGAGTCGCCACGCTCGGCCGTCGTCATGGACGCGCACTCCACCGGGCCGTCCAGCGTCGAATCCTCGGCCGAGAAGAACGACTCGAACCATTCGCGCTCGTTGGGATCCTCGACCTCGATGGCAACCCGTCCGGGGCCCTGCCACTCGGCGGTTCCTACGCTCCTGCCCCGCGACCCGCCCGAGCCCGCCTCGCGCTCACCGTTGTAAATCTCGATCTTCATCTCTGCCTCCTGTCGACTATCCGCTTGCATCTAGCTGTTCTCGCTTTTGTTGCCTTCGTGTGGCTCTTCCGGTTCAACACCTCCGCAGTAGTTCCCGGGAACGAAAAAACCCCCCGAGGGTCGGAGGGTTGCGCACGCCGTTTCGGCCCAGGGCCGATTGAGCGCGCGCTAGGTAATAAGAAGTACGGAGTTGGAGACGAGCGAGGACGAGGAGGTCCTCGCTGTGAAGTTGTCCGTCGCCTCGGTGATGGTAGTCATCGTTGTGGTGTTCGACTCACCTTCCGGTTGGCTTTAACTGGTCGCTTCGGTACTGCTTCGCGACCCCGGCGACGGTGACGAGGTAAGTGGCGAAGTATGGCGGAGCCTGCCGGATGCGTCAAGTTGCCGGCGGATTGGTCCCACCCTCCTCCTTTGATGCCGGTTTTTGGCGTGCTTGTCGCACGGTGGCCGACGGATTCGGGGGGTTTATCCACCCACCTGCGAAGAAAGTCTCGTTTTAGGTCAAATGCTTGGTTTGGTTTACCTGACTAGGTGGAAGTGACTAGTCTGCCAAGCTGACCAAGGGGGATGGGCGGAGAAACGAGGGGGGAACCGGCATGCCTCGTCTGCTCAAGTCGGCGGTCGTGATACTGACCGCTGCTGTGTGTGTCGTAGTCGGATCCGTCGCGGGGGCCGGCTCCGGGTCGTGTTACTCGTACTCGAAGAAGGACCGCTCGCTGGCGAAGAAGACCAACCGGGCGCGCTCGAACCACGGCATAGGAAAGCTCTCGCTCGATCCCCAGATCTCGTACGTGGCGCGGCGGCACTCGCGCCGGATGGCGAACAAGAACACCCTGTATCACACCTCATCGCTGGGCTCACTCGTCACCCGCTGGAGGTCACTCGGCGAGAACGTGGGCTATGCGGGCTCCGTGAAGAAAGTGCAGAGGGCGTTCATGAACTCGTCGGGTCACCGGGCGAACATCCTGAAGCGGGGATACCGAAACTTCGGCGTGGGCGTGGTCAAGAAGAGCGGCAGGATTTGGGCAACCGTCGTATTCGAGTCGCGCAGGAACCCGGGTACGACGCTCAGGATGCCCTCCTGCTGAGGAGGACGTCGACGCATCGCGTCTCGTATCGGTATGGTGCGCGATCATGACGAACCCTTACGAGCAGCCCTCCGACCCGGCCAAGCGTAAGAGCGCGGCCCTGACCGATGGGGCGGACCGAGCCCCCGGCCGCTCCATGCTCAAAGCGGTCGGCTTCACGGACGAGGATCTCGCGCGTCCCATCATCGGCGTCGCCACCACTTGGATCGAGACGATGCCGTGCAACTACAACCAGCGGGAGCTGGCTCAGCACGTCAAGCGAGGAATTCGCGCCGCGGGAGCGACGCCCATGGAGTTCAACACCATCTCGATCTCCGACGGCGTTTCGATGGGGACCGAGGGAATGCGCGCTTCGCTCGTTAGCCGCGAGCTCATCGCCGACTCCATCGAGCTCGTGGCACGAGGCCATCTGTTCGACGGACTGGTGTGCCTGGTGGGATGCGACAAGACGATCCCGGGCGCGATCATGGCCGCCTGTCGCCTGGACATCCCCAGCCTGGTCTTCTACAACGGCTCGATCGCTGCCGGCAGATGGCGCGACCGGGACGTAACCGTCCAAGACGTGTTCGAGGCCGTCGGGCAGCACGCCGCGGGCCGGCTGTCGGGCGACGAGCTCCACTCCCTCGAAGAGGTCGCCTGCCCCGGTGCCGGAGCTTGCGGAGGGCAGTTCACCGCCAACACCATGGCGATGGCCGCCGATTTCCTCGGCATCAGCCCGTTCGGACTGAGCGGAATCCCCGCCGTAGCGCCCGACAAGGGCGCCGCCGCGGAGCGAGCCGGAAGCATCGCCGTCTCGCTGGTCAAGGACGACCTGCGACCCTCGGAGCTAATCACGCCCGTCGCTCTGCGCAACGCGATCGCGTCCATCGCCGGGAGTGGAGGCTCCACCAACGGGGTTCTCCACCTGATCGCCATCGCCCACGAGCTCGGTTACCAGCTCGAGCTCGAGGAGTTCGACCGCATCGCAGGAGCAACGCCCGTCGTCGCCGACCTCGTGCCGGGAGGCCGCTACGTCGCCACCGACCTTCACAACGCGGGGGGAACGGCTCTCTTCGCCCGCGAGCTCCTGAAGGGCGGACATATCGACGGCTCGGCCCGGTCGGTGGACGGCCGGACGCTGGCGGAGATCGCGGCGGCGGCCACCGAGAAGAGCGGTCAGAAGGTGGTGCTTCCGATCGATGATCCACTCAAGGCCACCGGGGGCCTGGCGATTCTGCGCGGCAATCTTGCTCCCCAGGGTTGCGTCGTGAAGCTGGCGGGACACGAGCGTCGCTCGCACAGCGGACCGGCGCGCGTCTTCGAATCCGAGGAGCAATGCTTCGAGGCCGTAAAGAACAACCTGATCGAGGCGGGCGATGTCGTGGTCATCCGCTATGAGGGACCGGCGGGAGGTCCGGGTATGCGCGAGATGCTCGCGGTAACGGCCGCGATCGTCGGCGAGGGTCTCGGGGACTCGGTAGCCCTGATCACCGACGGCCGCTTTTCGGGGGCGACTCGCGGTCTGATGGTCGGTCATATCGCGCCCGAGGCCGCGCGCGGAGGCCCCATCGCCGCGCTGCGCGAAGGGGACGTCGTCGAGATCGACGTCGACGGTCGAGAGCTACGAGTGGCGCTGACCGATGAGGAAATCGACAAGCGCCTAGCCGACTGGACGGCTCCCGCGCCCCGCTATCGAGCGGGCGTGTTCGCCAAGTACGCGGCCACCGTGTCCTCGGCGGAACGAGGAGCGATCACCGGTCCCGGATGATGAACGACGTATCTCCGAACATGACCGACTACGAGGCGACCCATCGGTCGTTCAAGCTCGACGTTCCCGAGCACTTCAACTACACCCGCGATGTAATCGACGCCTGGGCCGGGCGCTCCCCGGACAAGCTTGCGCTGCTGGCGATCGGGCCCGACGGAACCGATGAACGACGAATCACGTTCGGCGAGCTGTCCGAGCGCTCGAAGAGGGCCGCCTCCTTCCTCGCTTCGCTCGGAGTCGCCAAGGGCGACCGCCTCTTCGTCATGCTTCAACGGGTGCCCGAGTGGTACGACGTCCTGCTTGGGTGCTTCCGGATCGGCGCCATCCCCATGCCGGGAACCCCGCTGCTGACCGAGCGCGACATCGAGTTCCGCATCACCGTTTCCGATGCCGTCGCCGCGATCACCGACGCCGAGGGGGCGGCCAAGGTGGACGCGGTTCGAGACTCCTGCCCCTCGCTCGAGCATCTCGTCGTGGTAGGAGGTGACGCCGGCGGCTGGACCCGCTTCGACGACCCTGCGATCGCAGGCGATGGGGAACCCGATCTCGAGACGAGGGCCGACGATCCGTTGCTCATCTACTTCACGTCCGGAACGGTGGCGTATCCGAAAATGGTGCTGCACACCCAGGCGAGTTACGGCATCGGCCACGAGATCACTGCTCGTTTCTGGCAGGACCTGAACTCCAACGACCTTCACTGGACGTTCTCGGACACCGGCTGGGCCAAGGCCGCTTGGGGGAAGCTCTTCGGGCAGTGGAGCATCGGAGCGTCAAACTTCCTGTGGGATGTCCGGGGAAAGCCGGACTTTGACCTCATGCTCCGGCTCATCGAGAAACACGCCGTAACCACGTTCTGCGCCCCACCAACTGTTTACCGCGCGCTCCTCCTGATGGACCTCGGGCGTTACGACTGGTCGCAGCTCCGGCATTGTGTGTCGGCGGGCGAGCCGCTCAATCCCGAGGTCATCAAGGTGTGGAAGGAGGCCACGGGACTCACGATCTACGACGGTTTCGGCCAGACGGAGACCGTGAACGTGCTCGCCAACTACCCGTGCATGCCGATCAAACCCGGCTCCATGGGAAAACCGACTCCCGGATTCGACGTTTGCGTCGTCGACAACGACGGTGATGTGCTCGACTCCGGGAGCGAGGGCCACGTCGCCATCCGCGTCAAACCCACCCGGCCGGTGGGGTTGTTCCAGGAGTACTGGCGAGATCCCGACGCCACCACCGGGGCCTTCAGGGGCGACTGGTACTACACGGGAGATCGCGCCTACGTCGACGATGACGGCTACTTCTGGTTCGTCGGGCGCTCGGACGACGTAATCATCTC
>JBOGWU010000042.1:0-16536 GCA_050693935.1 Actinomycetota bacterium
AGAAAGGCCACCGCGTGGCCGAGCGCGAACTGGATCCATCCCACCACCCGGCTGAGCGGGGTCTTGGTGACGATCATCAGGCTTGCGGCCAGCAGCACGCCGAGGAGCGCCCACGTCGCCCACACGCCGATGAGGCCCGACAGCGGGTTCGCGGCCATCGCTCCGAAGATGCCTCCTCTGTTCGACAGCTTCTCGAGGGAGGCGTAGAGAGGCTTGTTGCCCTCGGCGAGATGAATCATCCCGGTCGCCGCGACGAGGCCCAGGGTGCTCCCGGCCATGATCCTGCCGACGTGCAGACGCAGTACGGGAACCAGCAGCATGGCTCCACCCGCAAAAACCACCGGGGGTAACGCCACCGCGACATCGCCCACGAACAGCCGGGTGAGGTACTCGAGTCCGCGCCCGAGCGGGCCGGCGCCTCCTGCGTACACGCCGAGGCCGCCCACTACGGCGCCGAACATCACGACCAGTCCCCACACCTCGACCGGGGCGTTGACGATCCCGACGTAGGCCCACTTCAGAAAGGTGACGAAGGGACTGGGCCGCCGGGGCGGGCGTCTCTTTGCCGGAGCCCTGCGGGAGGGAGCCCGGCGGGCGGGCGTCCTTCCCGGGCGCTTTCGGGACGCGCTCGACCGAGCCCGCCTGGATGACGAGCTCGACCTGCCCCTTGGCTTGCGGGCCTTACGGCGCGTCCTGGTGGCCACCGGAGGGTTCCCTTCTCGATGCTGCCGGCAAATAGATCACAAAAGTAACACCAGTTAACACCAGCAACAGGATTTTGTGAGGGAACTCGTGGACCGGACCTCCTGCGGGCTCCTAGGGCGATCTGCGACACCAAGGCGGCTCAGCCACGGCCCCGTCGTAGATCGCGGCGGTCGCGCCCGGGCTAGATCTCCATGATGACCGGCAGGATCATCGGGCGCCGGTGAGTCGAGTGCCATACGAACTCGCCCAGCGCCCGCCGGCAGGTCTTCTTGATGGTCTGCCAGTCGGTCACCTTCTCACCCTCGAGCTGCTCGAGCGCGTCGAAGACCCGATCCGCCGCCTCGTCGAGAAAATCACGTGACTGGTCCATGTGAACGAAGCCGCGGCTGATGAGGTCCGGGCCCGCCAGAATCTCGCCGCTCTGCGAGTCGATGGTAATGACGCACATGAGGAAGCCGTCCTCCGCCAGCAAACGCCGGTCGCGCAGCACGGTCGGTCCCACGTCGCCCACCCCGAGACCGTCGACCAGGACCATCCCGGAGGTGACCCGGCCGTCCCGTTTGACCTTGCCGCCCTCCAATTCGAGCACGTCGCCGTCCTCGACGAGAGAGATGTCTCGCTCGGCGATTCCGACGCTCGACGCGATCTTCTTGTGCAGAGCGAGATGCCGGTACTCGCCGTGAACGGGCACGAAATGGCGCGGCCGGACCACGTTCAGCATCTCGCGCAGCTCGTCGGACGCCGCGTGTCCCGACACGTGGACCGCGCTGGTTTCCGCCGAATGAACGTCGGCGCCCGCCTTGTAGAGGGAGTTGATAACGCGATGCACCGCCGACTCGTTGCCGGGAATCGCACTTGCGGACAGGATCACGGTGTCGCCACTCGCCGCGTGGACGAACTTATGGCTGCCGGCGGCGATCAGCGCCAGCGCCGAGAGTGGCTCTCCCTGAGATCCGGTGCACACCAGCACCGACTTTGACGGGGGCTGACGGTCGATGTCGTCCGGAGACATGATGGTGGTGTCCTTGATCTTGATGTAGCCGAGATCACGACCAACCTCGACGTTGTTGACCATCGAACGGCCGATGAACGCGACTCTGCGTCCGGTCTCCTCGGCTATCTCGCAAACCTGCTGGATGCGATGCAGGTTGGATGCGAAGCAGGCGACGATGATTCGCTGTTTCGCCGACGCGAAGATGTTCCTGAGCGTGTTTCCCACCACGGCTTCGGAAGGCGTCCGGCCGGGAGTTTCTGCGTTGGTGGAGTCGCTGAGCATGATGTCGACGCCCTCGCGCGCAACCTCGGCGAAGCCCTCGATGTCCGTGTGCCGCCCGTCGATGGGAGACTCGTCGATCTTGAAATCGCCCGTGTAGAGGATGCGACCGTCGGGTGTGTCGATGACGGTGGCGATCGCGTCGGGAATGGAATGCGAGACCGCAAGAAAACGGCAGCTGAAAGGACCTATCGTCCGACGACCGGGCGCGGCGATGTCCACGAACTCTGCCTTGACTCCGTGCTCCTCGAGCCGCCGGCGGGCGATACCCAGAGTCAGCGGCGTGCCGTAGACGGGCACATCGACCTCTTTTAGGAACCAGGCCAGCGCCCCGACGTGATCCTCGTGTCCGTGGGTGAGCAGCACGCCGACGCAGTCAGTGGCTCGCTCGGTTATGTAGGAGAAGTCGGGGAGGACGAGGTCGACTCCGAGCATCTCCTCGTTCGGGAACGACAGTCCGCAGTCGATCACCAGAATCTTGCCGTCGTGCTCGACCGCGAGCATGTTGCGGCCTATCTCCCCGATACCTCCGAGGAAGATTATCCGGGTCAAATCAGCCCCGCGCCCTCGAGGGACGCCCGTATCGCCGACGCTTCATTGGCCGTCGGCGGCACCAGCGGCAGGCGCGGCCGGCCCACGTCGAGCCCGATCATCGCGGCCGCCGCCTTAACGGGGATGGGGCTCGTCGTAAGGCCCATGATCGTGCTCATGAGCGGCAGGTATTCGAGATAGACGCGCATCGCCTCTTCGTTCTTGCCGTCGTTGAACGCGAAGATGATCTGCTTGAGCTGAGACCCAATCAGGTGTGAGCAAACCGACACGACGCCGACCACGCCGCCGCCGAGATGTGGCATCAACATCAGGTCGTCGCCCGAGTACAGAGCGAAGTCCTCATGGCCCGCATCGTCGAGGTCACGTCGAAGCTTGGCGGTCTCGAGCGGATTTCCCACCGCGTCCTTGTCGGCCACGATGTTCGGGTGCTCGGCGAGCTTCACCATGGTCGAGCGCTCGATACGCATGCCGGTACGCCCGGGTATGTCGTAGAGCATAAGGGGGACGCTCGACTCGTCGGCAATCGCGGTGAAGTGCGCCAGCAGGGCGTTCTGGGGAGGCTTCGAGTAGTAAGGCGTAACCAGGAGGCATCCGTCGACGCCACGCTCGGCGGCCTCCCTCGTCAACTCGATCGACTCCGCGGTGTTGTACGTCCCCGTACCGGCGATGACGGTGGCCCGCTCGGACACCTCCTCCACCACGGTTGCGAACAACGTGAGCTTCTCGTCGTGGCTCAGCACGGGAGACTCTCCCGTGGTGCCACATACGACGAGCCCGTCCGAGCCGTGCTCCACCAGGTGAGACGCAAGCTTGCGAGCACCGTCGACGTTCAGCGACCCGTCGGCGCCGAACGGCGTCACCATCGCGGTCAGGACTTCCCCGAAAATCGCGCGGGCCATCAACCCACCTCCAGCTCGAGGTCCAATGTCATTCAGCTTGGTTGAGCATCACGCTACTCCCATGGATCACCAGTTTCCCCCATCCACCGTCTCTCAGCCCGACACCTCCGTCTGAACCTTGATCGCTCCGATCCGGTCGAGCGCCTGGCTGTCGTACACCTGCAGCGAGTTCGCGTAGTTGCCTTCCTCGGTGGGCGCGACGATGTCGAAGACCACCTCGGTCGACTCCTCCTCGCCGAGAGGCCCAAACTGGAACACCACGCCACCCTGGCCCACCGTGGTTGGCTCCGGGGAGATCGAGTCGATGGATGAGCTGATCTTCTGATCCCCGCCCAGTCGCGCCGGAGCCGGTGCCGGCAGAACCAGCGGCTTTGCGTTCCCCTGGCCGCCGCCCACCGCCACCACCGCAAACGCGATGCTGAAGGAGTTGATGTCACCCGGCCCCGGATTCTCGATCCCGACCGTCAGCTCGGCGGCCGAGCCGGCTTCGACCCGGGCGGGGAAATCGGAGGTGACGACCGGCTTGCCGAGACCACCCTCCGTGAGGTTGGGGCTGGGCCCGAAGCACCCCGCCAGGCCCAGCCAGACGACGCCAAGAACCATGACCTTGCGCGCCACGTCAGAGATCGAGGAGGTGCTCGAGCCCTACCGTGAGCCCCGGCAGCGAGGAGACCTTCTTGATCGCGAGCAACACACCGGGCATGAACGACGACCGGTCGAGCGAGTCGTGCCGGATGGAGAGGGTCTGACCCACGGAGCCGAGGACGACCTCTTGATGGGCGACGGATCCCGGCGTGCGCAACGAGTGAACGCGCACTCCCCCGACGTCGCCTCCTCGAACGTGGTCCACCGCCTCGCGGCCCGCGGTGGCGGTGTCCCAGGGCTCGCCCCGCGCCTTGTTCATCAGCTCGGCGGTTCGCAGAGCCGTGCCCGAGGGCGCGTCGAGCTTGCCCTTGTCGTGGCGCTCGATGATCTCGGCGACGTCGAAGTGCGCGGCTGCCTGGGCTGCGAACCGCATCATCAGCACCGCACCGATCGCAAAGTTGGGGGCGACGAAGCAGTTAACACCGTGTTCGCCCGAAAGCTTGCGCAGCTCGTCCAGGTCCTCTTGGGTCAGCCCGGTTGCTCCGACGACCACATGCACCCCGTTGCGCAGGCAGAAGGACGCGTTGGCTTTTACCGTGTCCGGCGTGGTGAACTCGACCGCGACCTCGGCCCCAGCGTCGACGACCTGGTCGAGTTGATCATCCCGTCCGATGCGCGCGATGAGCTCGAGCTCGTTGTCCGACTCCACCGCCCGGCACGTCTCGGCGCCCATGCGCCCCGCCGCGCCGAGCACCCCCACCCGGATCGACATAGCGCCCTACGCGGCGTAGCTGTCGAACGCGCCCTCGTCGAAGGGGCCGACGATGGTCACGAGGTGGTTCATCTCACCGAGGATGCGGTCGATGATCCGGCGCATGTCGTCCATCTGGATGCTGTCGAAGCGTTTGATGAGCTCGTCCACCGACACGATCTCGCCGGTGGTGAGCTGCTGGCGACCGAGTCGGTTCATGCGGCTCGAAGGGTCCTCCGCGCTCAACACCAATGAACCCTTGAGATGCCCCTTGGCACGCTCGAGCTCCCCCTCGGTGATCCCGTCGGTCACCAGCAAGTCGATCTCGGTGCGCACGATGTCGATCACGGTCTCCGCGTTGCTCGGAGTCGTTCCCGCGTACACCGCAAACGAACCCGAGTCGGCGAACATCGCCCGGTACGAGTAGACCGCGTAGGCGAGGCCACGCTTCTCACGCACCTCCTGGAAGAGGCGAGATGACATCCCGCCACCGAGGATCGTGTCCAGCACACCCAGCTCGTGACGTTCATCGTGGTTGCGCGGCAGGCCCTCGGTCCCCAGGATGATGTGAGCCTGCTCGGTCGGCCGCTTGTGTACCTGAACGCCGCGTCCCATCGATGGTGCCACGCCCTCGCGCAGGGTCTTACGTCCGTGGCTCCGATCGGCGAGCAACGCTTCGGCGCGGTTCACGAGCTCGTCGTGATCCACGTTCCCCGCCGCCGCCACCACCAGGTTCTTGGGCGTGTAGCGCTCCTGCCAGTAGGACGCGACTTGATCGCGAGTAACGCCCCCAACCGTCTCGTTGAAACCGAGCACCGGGCGGCCCAGGGGATGGTCGCTCCACATCGCTCGATAGAAGAGATCGTGCACCAGCTCGTCCGGCGCATCCTCGTGCATGGCGATCTCTTCGAGAATCACTTTTCGCTCGGACTCGAACTCGCTCGCGTCGATCACCGAGTTCGTGATCATGTCGGTGAGCACGTCGAGCGCCATCGGCAGATCGTCGTCGAGCACGCGCGCGTAGTAGCACGTGTACTCCTTGCCCGTGAAGGCATTGACGTCACCTCCGACCGCGTCAAACGCGTCGGCGATGTCCTTTGCACTGCGAGTCGGAGTGCCCTTGAAGAGCAGGTGCTCGAGGAAGTGTGACGTCCCCGCGAGCTCACCGGGCTCGTCCCTAGCCCCGATGTCGAACCAGAACCCCACGGTCACCGAGCGCACCTCGCTCATGTGCTCGGTGACCACCGTCGCCCCTGAATCGAGCGTGGTCCGTGCAAACGTCATGGGCTAGGCATCGTCCCTGCGGGGGGCTCGCTCGCGCCGCGGCCCGTCGCCACCGTTGCGGCGGCCTCGATCCCGGTCGCGGCCGCCACCGTCGCGACGCGGTCCGCGGCCGCGATCACGATCGCGGCCGCCGCCCCTACGGCTTCCACCGCTCTCGCCGGCGGCCGCACGGGCCTCCTCGAGCGACTTGCCCTGAGCGACCTGTCGGTCGAGCCAAGCAACCGGCGTCAGGTTGACCTTGCCCATGGAGTCCACCTCGGTGATCTCGACCTCGAGCGTGTCGCCGACGTTGACCGCGTCCTCGACCTTGTCGATACGACCCTCGCCGAGCTTTGAGATGTGAACGAGCCCGTCGCGCCCGGGCAGGATGTTTACGAAGGCTCCGAAGGGCATGGCCTTCACCACGGTGCCTTGATAGCGCTCGCCCGGCTCCGGCAGCTTCGGGTTCGCGAGCTCCTCGATCATCTCGATTGCCCGGTCCGCCGCAGCCTGGTCCGCGGCACCGATGAAGATCGTGCCGTCCTGCTGGATGTCGATCTCGGCCCCCGATTCCTCGACGATCTGATTGATGTGCTTCCCCTTCGGGCCGATGACCTCACCGATCTTGTCGGTGGGCACCTTGATGGCCTCGATGCGAGGCGCTCTGGGCTGTAGCTCGTCGCGCGGTGCCGCTAGGTTCTCGTTCATCTTCGAGATGATGTGCAGCCGAGCGTCGCGCGCCTGCATCAACGCCTTGCGCAACACCTCCGCGGGGATGCCCTGGATCTTGGTGTCGAGCTGGAGCGCGGTGACGACATCCTCGGTGCCTGCGACCTTGAAGTCCATGTCGCCGGCAGCGTCCTCGTCTCCCAGGATGTCGGTCAGCGGGACGAAGGTGTCGCCCTCGTTGACGAGGCCCATGGCCACACCACCGACGTGCTTGCCGCCGCGCACCGGGACACCGGCGTCCATCAGCGACAGCGATGAGCCGCAGACGCTGGCCATCGAGGTTGAGCCGTTGGACGACATGATCTCGCTGACCACCCGGATGGCGTAGGGAAAGTCTTCGCGTGCGGGAATGACCGGCAGGATCGCCTTCTCGGCAAGCGCGCCGTGACCGATCTCGCGTCGCTTGGGCCCCCGCATGAACCCGGCCTCTCCGGTCGAGTACGGGGGGAAGTTGTAGTTGTGCATGTAGCGCTTGGTCTCCTGGAGGCTGAGGTCGTCGACCATCTGCTCCATGCGACCCATACCCAGCGTCGTGATCGTGAGTGCCTGCGTCTCGCCGCGAGTAAACAGGCCGGAACCGTGCACTCTGGGAATGATGCTGGTCTGCGCCCAGATGGGACGGACCTCGTCCGTGCGGCGGCCGTCGAGACGAACGTTCTCCTCGATGATGCGCTTGCGTTGAATCTTCTTTGCAAGCGAGCGCACCGCGTTCGCTACCATCTTCTCGGCAACGTCATCGGACTCGTCGGCCAGTTTGGAGATCAGGTCCTCGGTAACCTCGGCCAGACGCTTGCGCCGGTCGGCTTTGACTTGGATGGCGAGTGCCTCGCTCAGCGCGGCCTCGCCCTCGGCGCGCACCCGCTCCATGATCCCGTCGATGTAGTCGACGAACAGCGGGAAGTCCGGCTTGTCGCCGTCGATGGTGCCCTTGGGCTTGCCGGCGACGTTCACCAATTCGTTCTGCAGGTCGATGATCTCGGCGATGTAGGGCTTTGCCGCCTCGATGCCGTCGGCGAGAATCTCCTCGTTGGGTGCCGTTGCTCCGGCCTCGATGAGGTCGAACATGTGCTCGGACCCGCCGGCCTCGATCATCATGATGTCGACCTCGCCGGAGGTGGGGTTCATCCGCCCGGCGATGACGAGCTCGATCGTCGCCTCTTCCTCCTCCTCGTGAGTTGGGTGAGGAACCCACTGGCCGTCTATGTGGCTGACGCGCACCGCGCCGATGGGACCCTGGAAGGGAGCATCGGAGATCGCCAGCGCTGCCGAGGCGGCGTTGAGGCTGAGAATGTCCATAGGATTCGAGTTGTCCACGGACAGCGTGGTAACGACGATGTGCACCTCGTGACGGAAGCCGTCGGGGAAAGCGGGGCGGAGCGGACGATCGATGAGGCGGGCGAGCAGAGTCGCCTTCTCGCCCGCACGGCCCTCGCGGCGGAAGAACCCGCCCGGGATCTTGCCCGCGGCGTACATCTTCTCTTCGATGTCGACCGTTAGCGGGAAGAAGTCGCCATCACCACGAGGTGACGACGTCGTGGCGGTGGCCAGGATCGTGGTCTCGCCGACCTGTCCCATCACCGCGCCCGAGGCCTGGCCTGCGAGGCGTCCTGTCTCGAAGCGGAATAGCTTTCCGCCGATCTTTCTTTCTACGAATTTCGGGTCCGGCTGCATGCGGATAACCCTCCTGATCTCTTCAGCGCATCGTTTCGGCGATCGCTGTGAACTAGTGGTGGCGAGCGTGTTTGCCCGCCGTCGATCTCCAGGAGAGGTGCCAGCCGTTGGCCGATTGTCAGTGGGAAGTCCATCTGCCTCGCTGCTGCGGATGGGCTTGCAACTGAGAACCGGCCCTGCGGACGAGTGCCTGTAAGCCGGCCCTCTCCTCTTGCTTAGTAGGGAGTCTTGCCGGCGCTCTCCTTCCCTCTTGCTGTCTCTTTCGCGATCGTCGAGAAGATCGCTTGCACGCGTTCTATCGGCGTAGTCCGAGCTTGCTGATGATCGCTCTGTAGCGCTCGATGTCCTCACGCTGGAGATAGCCGAGGAGACGCCGGCGACGCCCCACCATTCGAAGCAAGCCGCGACGGGAGTGGTGGTCCTTGGGGTGCGTCTTGAGATGCTCGGTCAGCTCGGAGATCCGGGTGGAGAGGAGGGCGATCTGGACCTCTGGCGACCCGGTGTCGCCCTCGCTCCGGGCGTGAGTGGAGATGATCTCGTTCTTTTGTTCGTTGAGCAGAGCCATGCGCGTGTTCAAAGTCCCTTCTATTTCTTGGTGGCGCACGCCGGGAACACGTCTAGCGAGCGACGCACATCCTAGCAGGTCATGGGCCGAAACCAAACGAAGGGCCGGCCATATGCGGTGCCTGAAAATTCCATGGCACAGCGCCGAGGAGGTCGTGACGAAGGAATGAGGGCCCTCGTGAGGGATCAACTATCGCGACAATCGGGGATATAGAGGAACGAGATGACGTACGAGATCGCGGCAGGCATCAATGCGCTTTGAGGAGTCCCGACTGGCGCGCGGCGTGACCGTTCTTGTAGTCGCGCTTGCGCTCCTCGCCGTCACGGTTATCGCCCGTGCCGTTGACGAGGAACGAGGAGCACAGGATCCGGGCTCGCCCTCGACAGCGGCCGGGCCAAGCGATCTGGCGGAGACCGATCGTTCCCCACGCGGTGATGTCGACACGCAGATTCGATGGCGACGCTCGAAGGCCATCGGCGCGCCCTGGTCGGGGCGACTTGTCAGGGGTGTGAAGCTTCCCCCCGAAGGTCGGCTGTTCTTCACCTGGGACCCGGTCAGGAACGCGTCTCCCAACCGGGCCTACCGGCGCTTCGCAACGAGTCGTCTCCTTCGACTAACGCTGGGAGTTCTGAGATCTCACGCGGCGGAACATCCGCGCGCGCCGCGGGTGGGCATCGGTGATCTCAGCCGTCGCCACGGCGGGGATTTCGGTAAACGCTTTGGCGGGCTCGGCCACTCGTCTCATCAGAATGGCCTCGACGTCGACGTCTACTACCCCCGCCGCGACGGGCGCGAACGCGAACCGAGGAGACCGGCTCAGATCGATCGCGGCCTTGCCCAGGACCTCGTCGACCGATTCGTCGCCGCAGGAGCGCAGTTCGTCTTCGTTGGCCCCAACACCAAACTCACCGGGCCCCCGCGCATCGTGCAGTCGCTCGCACATCACGACAACCACATGCACGTTCGGATTCCCAGGCACAGAAGTTAGGGCGGACGATTGGACGCTCCTCAGTCGATCAGGGAGCGGGTCCTCTCGACGTCTTTGACTATCTGGTCTAGGAGCGCGTTGACCGATTCGAACGTCAACTCGTCGCGGAGGCGATGGAGGAGCTCGACTCGAAGCGGCCGGTCGTACAGGTCGCCCTCGAAGTCCAGCAGGAAGGCCTCGACCCTCCAGGGGGTGGCCTCGGGATCGCCGCCGAACTGAGGGTTGACGCCGACGTTGATCGCCGCCGTGTAGCTGAGGCCCTTCTGAAGCCTGGCGCGGCCCGCGTAGACGCCGCGCGGGGGGTGGGCGATGCTGCGATCGAGCATCAGGTTGGCCGTCGGATAGCCCAGACCGGTTCCCCGCCGGTCACCTCGCAGCACGACCCCATCGACGTCGAAGGGGCGGGCGAGCAACACGTGTGCCGTCTCCATGTCCCCGGCGGCGATTGCGGAGCGAACCCTCGTCGACGACACCGGCTCGCCGTCCACCTCCACAAGCTCGAGGCCCGACGTCACAAACTCGTGTTCGGCCCCCATCGTCTGCAGCAGTTGGACATCGCCCGCGCGCTTGTGTCCGAAGCGCCAGCCGTCGCCCACGAACACCGACCGCGCGCCGAGCCGGACCAGCACGTCGGTCACGAACCGCTCCGGGCTCCAGGTCGAGAACTCCTTGTCGAATGGGAGCACGACGAGTGCATCAATACCCACCTCCTCGACCAGCTCGGCCTTCCGCGCGGGCGTGGTGAGGACCTTGGGCTCCGTTCCCGGCCTGAGCGTCTCAAGAGGATGACGATCCCACGTCACCAGAACCGACGTTCCGCCCGTCGCGCGCGCCGAGTCGATGGTGGCCGCGATGAGGGCACGATGACCGAGATGAAGACCGTCGAAGGTCCCAACGGTGATCGCCGCGCCGCCCTTCATCGGAGCGAGTGCATCGGCGCCCACGATCTTCATCATCAGCCGGGCACCACTCTGTCGGGAACCAACTCCTCGTCCTTTCGCAGGTAGACCGCGACGAGCTCTCCCCCGTGAACCACGGCCACCGCCTTGCCCTCGGTGAACTCGCCCGTCGCGAGCGGGAGACTTCGTCCGTGTGAGACCAACCGCGCCGCCGCGGCGTCTATTTCGAGCCGAGGCAGCTCGCGCACGGCGTCGAGGATGGGTAACAAATGTGAATCGTCGACGGCGTCGAGGGGAACCGCGTCGGACTCGATGAACCCCCCGTTCTCGACCCGGCGCAGCTCGCGAAGGTGGGCGCCGCAGCCGAGCCTGGCTCCGAGATCGTGGACCAAGGTACGCACGTAGGTGCCGCCGGAGCACCGGACCTCGAGCTCCGCCTCGGGAGGGTCCGGGGTGAGCGAAAGCAGCTCGAAGGCGTGGATCGTGACGGGGCGAGCCGTGCGTTCGACGGACTCGCCGCGCAGGGCCTTGCGGTAGAGCCGTTCCCCGCCGACCTTCACCGCCGAGACCATCGGGGGTATCTGCTCGATATCGCCGGTGAGAGACGACATCGCTTCACGCACGCCGGCCTCGCTGATATCGACGGGACGCTTCTCTAGGATCTCGCCGGAGGCATCCTGGGTCGAAGTCGTCACACCGAACACCGCCGTCGTCCGGTAGCGCTTTGGCGAGGCCTGTGCGTAAGACAGGAAGCGGGTCGCCTTTCCCAAGCCCAGCATCAACAAGCCGGTGGCGTCCGGGTCGAGGGTTCCCGCGTGTCCGACTCGCTTGGTGCGAAAGCGCTTGCGGACCACATCGACAACGTCGTGACTGGTCATTGCCGGGGGCTTGTCGATGATCAGAACTCCGTCCGGCCCCGAGTTGCGTCCCCGGCTCATCGGCTACTCGGACCGCAGAAACTTGAGGATCGCTCCTACCGCGCTCTCGACGTCGACCACGGTGTAACCGGCCGCGAGCTCGTGGCCCCCACCGCCGTTAGCGCGGGCGATCTCGCCGACGCTCACCGAGCCCTTCGACCGCAGGCTCACTCGGTAGTTACCGTCCTTCTGCTCCTTGAAGATCGCCGCAACGTCTGCGTCGCGCGTCGCCCGAACTGCATCGATCAGGAGATCGGTCTCGTCGGCGCCGACGCCCGTGTCGTCCAGGTCGGCACGCGTGATCCACGAGTAGACGAAGCGCTCGGCCTCGTACAGCGTGGCGCGCTCGAGCACGCGCCCGAGCAGCTTGAGGTAGCTGAACGGCGCCGACTCGAACACCTCGAGTGCGATCTTGGGCGCCTGCACCCCGTAGGAAAGGAGGTTGGCCGCAAGGCGAAGGGTCTGGGGGCTCGAGTTCCCGTATTGGAAGCGCCCGGTGTCGGTCACCACTCCGGTGTAGAGACAGGTGGCTATGTCGTGGTCGAACTCCACACCCGCATCCTTCAGCAGGAACGCGACGATCTCCGCGGTCGACGAAGCAAAGTCGACGACCACGTTAAGGGTCCCGAAGTTGTCGTTACCGGGATGGTGATCGATATTGATCGAGCGCTCGTGTTCGACCGCAATCGTCTCGAGGTCGCCGAGCCGGTGAGCGGCACCACAATCAAGGGCGACGAAGAGGTCGACCTCGGGGACGTCGGCCGGCTGCACCAGGGTGTCCGCGCCGGGCATGAACATCAACGACGGCGGGACCTCCACCTTGGGGCTTCCCCAGGTCGGATAGGTGGTCTTTCCCAGAGTGCGCAGCGCCAGCGACATACCCAGCAGCGAGCCCATGGCATCTCCGTCGGGGTTGACGTGGCATGCGAGAGCAATGGTCTTCGCCTTGCCTATGGCGTCGACCGCGACGTCCCAGTCCTCGACGTCGTAGCGCGTCACTGAGTCCCTCCGGTTGGTTCGGCTCCTTCGTCGGCGGGTGAGTGCGGCTCCTGTTCGATCCGGTGGAGGATCTCCTGAAGCCGCTGAGCCTCGTCGGCCATGGTGTCTAGCTCGAAGACCAGTTCGGGAGTGAACTTCATGCGGATCTGGTGGCCGAGCTCACTACGCAGAACCGGCGTTGCGCTCTTGAGTCCTTCCATCGTCGCGGTCTTCTCGTCGTCCGAGCCCAGCACGCTGACGAACACCCTGGCGTGGCGCAGGTCGGGAGTGACGCGCACCGCGGTTACCGTGACGAATCCCAGGCGCGGGTCCTTGAGGTTCTGAATCTCCTCGCCCAGAACCTCGCGCGCCAGACGCTGCACCTTCTCGGTTCTCTGGCTCATGCCTCGATGTCCTCCATCGCGAACACCTCGATCTGCCGGTCGATGATGTCGGCCCCGTCGAGCGCGCTGCGACCGACCGCCTTCTCGACCTCCTGCAACACCTTCCTGCACTGCCCCATCGACTCGGACACGCAGCTGATGCCGACCGCCGCCCGCTGCCACAGGTCCTGGTGATCGACCTCGGCGACCGACACGTTGAACTTCTTGGTCACCGTCATCGTGATGGACCGGAGCACGTGGCGTTTGTCCTTCAGCGACGTTGCCTCGGGAATGAACAGCTCGAAACGGGCGACCCCGATGAACACCTTGACCGACCCCTTTTCGGACTGTTACCGCTCGACCTCTTCGATCTCGAACGCCTGGATGACGTCGCCTTCTTTGATGTCGTTATAGCCCTCGATACCGATACCACACTCGTATCCGGCGGCGACCTCACGCGCATCGTCTTTGAAGCGCTTGAGCGAAGAGACGGTCGATTCGTAGATGACGGTGCCGTCGCGCACCAGACGAGCGCGTGAGTTCCTGCGGATCACCCCGTCGAGCACCATGCAACCTGCGATGGTGCCGGCCCTCGGAACCCGGAAGGTAGCGCGCACCTCGGCCTGACCGATCGGGCGCTCTCTGAACTCGGGTCCGAGCTTGCCCTTGGCGGCCTGCTCGATGTCCTCGATCGCCTGGTAGATCACCCGATAGGTCCGGACGTCGACGCCCTCGGTGTCGGCGAGTTGCAGCGCGCCGCCGGTCTCGATCACGTTGAACCCGATGACGATCGCGTTCGACGCCTGGGCGAGCGTGATGTCGTTCTCGGTGATGGCGCCGACGCCCTTTCTGAGCACGGTGATCTCGACCATGGACTGGTCGAGCTTGTCGAGCTGATCGGCGAGGGCCTCTACCGAGCCCTGGGTATCGGCCTTGATGAGCAGGTTGAGCTCGGGGATCTCGCCCTCGGTCGTCCGCGCAAGCAGGGCGGTCAGCGAGGCGGGCTTGCGAGCGACCTGCTCGGCGGCGCGACGGTGCTGCTCGCGCTCCGACGCAATGGCGCGCGCCTCGCGCTCGTCCACGAGCGCCCGGAAGTCGTCCCCGGCCTCGGGAACCGACTGCCAGCCCAGGATCACCACGGGCTGTCCCGGAGTGGCCTGCTCGACCTCTTCGCCGCGCTCGTTCAGCATGGCCCTTACGCGGCCCCAGGCGACGCCCGCGACCATGGCGTCCGACTTGAGCAGTGTTCCCTTCTTCACCAGCACCGTTGCGACGGGGCCGCGACCCTTGTCGAGGTGAGCCTCGATAACGACTCCGCGCGCCAGGGCCGAGACGTTGGCCTTTAGATCGAGCGTGACGTCGGCGGTCAGCACGATCATCTCGAGCAGGCCGTCGAGGTTGGCGCCCGTCTTCGCCGAGACATCCACGAAGGCGGTTTCCCCGCCCCACTCCTCGGGGACGAGGCCGTGGTCGGACATCTGCTGGCGGGCCCTCTGCGGGTCCGCCTCGGGACGGTCGATCTTGTTGACCGCAACGATGATGGGCACTCCGGCGGCCTTGGCGTGGTCGATGGCCTCGACGGTCTGCGGCATGACCCCATCGTCGGCGGCCACGACGAGAATGACGACATCCGTCGCCTGCGCCCCGCGTGCGCGCATCGCCGTGAATGCCTCGTGTCCCGGTGTGTCGATGAAGGTGATCTCGCGATTGTCGAAGTGGACCTGGTAGGCACCGATGTGCTGCGTGATCCCGCCGGCCTCGCCCCCGACAACATCCGTCTTGCGGATCGCGTCGAGGATCGTGGTCTTTCCATGATCGACATGGCCCATGACCGTGACGACCGGGGGCCGGTCGACGAGCTCGACCTCCTCGCCGTCGTCGGGTTCCTCGTCGGCGGCTCCCGCCGCCTCGGCCTCTTCCTCGGCCGGATCGACTACCCGAACCGAAAGGCCGAGATCTTCGGCCACCAGCTCGACGGCCTCGTCGCTCATGGATTGGTTGACGGTCATCATCTCGCCGAGCCCGAGCAGAGCCTTGACGATCTCGTTGGGAGCCCGGTCGATCTTGGTGGCGAAGTCCTGCACGGTGATGCCGCGATGGACGGTGACCTCGCCGTCCGCGGCCGCCGCCGGCTCCTCGACCGCGGGGGCCGGCTCGGCGGGAGGCGCGGCCTCCTCACTCGGCGCGGGCTTAGCCGGGGGCGCGGCCGCCTCGCTCGGCGCGGGCTTGGCGGCGGGCTTGGTAGCGGGCGCGCCGGCCGCCTTCTTGGGGGGAGCCTTGGTCTCCTGAGCCGGAGACTTCGCGGCCGGCTCGGGTGTCTTCGCCGGCGTTTTCGGGGCCGCCTTGGGCGCCTTGGCCGATTTCTTGGCGGCCGGCTTGGGGGCCGGGTCGGCCTTGGCGCCGTTGCCGAGTTCGGAGCGGACGCGCTCGGCCAGCGACTCCTCGATGCTGGAGGAGTGGCTCTTCACCGGCTGACCGATCTTTTCGAGGTGAGCGAGCACCTCCTTGCTGGTCAGCCCAAGTTCCTTGGCTACCTCATGAACCCTGGGCTTCGCCATCCTGCGTCCTTCCTTGATCTCCTTGGTTGACTATGTCGATCAACCCTCCGAGCTCCCGGGTGAGCTCCGAGGAATTGACGTCCTCACACTTCAGCGCCCTGCGCAGGGCGCCCGATTTCAGCGCCCTCGATGCGCAAGACGGGTTGCTGCAAACATACGCACCCCGTCCGGGTGCCCGGCCACCGCGTCCCTCGGCGATGACGGCGCCGTCCGGTGCCACGGTGATCCGGATCAGGTCCGTCTTGGGCCGCCTGGAGCGGCATCCCACACAGGTCCGGACCGGTGCAATATTAGTCGCCGGCGGTCTCCTCGCCCTCACGTACGGGCTCCTCGACTTTCGTGGCCTCCTCGGCGGGCGCCTCGCTCGCCTCGGCCTCCGCCGCGACCCGCTTTTCTTCCTCGCGCATCTGAGTCTCCGATTTGATGTCTACTCGCAGGCCGGTCAGGCGGGCTGCGAGCCGGGCGTTCTGACCCTCTTTCCCGATCGCCAGGCTCAGCTGATAGTCGGGCACGATCACGAGGGCGGTCTGCCCATCGTCCTGAATGCGGACCTCGGTCACCTTCGCCGGGGACAGTGCGTTGGCGACGAAATCCTCGATGTTGTCCGTCCACTTGATGATGTCGATCTTCTCGCCGCGAAGCTCGTTCATCACCATGCGGACGCGCGACCCCTTGGAACCGACGCAGGCCCCCACCGGATCGACGTTGCGATCGTTGGACACCACCGCGATCTTGCTGCGGTGCCCGGGCTCTCGCGCCACGGCCTTGATCTCGACCACCCCGTCGAGCGTCTCGGGCACCTCGAGCTCGAACAAACGGC
>JBOGWU010000043.1:0-5195 GCA_050693935.1 Actinomycetota bacterium
AGGCGGGCGATCCCTGGATGCAGGAGCTCGAAGCGACGCGACTGTGGACGGGCGACGCCGTCATCACGGGACGCGCTTCGGGGGCTCTCTGGGGCTTCGCCGGCCTATCTCGCGGGGTGCTCGAGATCGCGACCGCAACACGAAAGCGCCACGACGGATCATCGTGCACCATGGTGCAAGTTTTTCGTCCGAGGATCTTGTCCGGCATACGGGGCTCCTAGTCACCACCCCGACCCGGACCTTGATCGACCTCGGCGGCATTTTGGAGGAGGAGGTTCTCGCCGGAGCCTTCGATTCTGCGTTGCGTGAGGGGCTGACCTTCATTCCGTTGATGCGTAGCCGTCTTGAGGCAATGAACACCAGGGGTAGGCGCGGAGTTGCGGCGATGCGCAAACTCCTTCTCGAGCGGGAGATCGGCGCAGGCCTCACCAAGAGTCCCCTCGAGGTGAAGGTCGAGCGGTCCCTGAGACGGCACGGCCTCGAGCCACCTCAACGTCAATACACCGTGACTTGCCCCGACGGAACCAAGTTCAGGATCGACTTTGCGTGTCCCGAGCAAAAGGTAAGCATCGAGGCGGACGGTTTCCGCTGGCACTCGGATTTTGAGCAGTGGCAGCGGGACGCCCGAAAACACAATCTCCTTCAAGAGATGGGTTGGAAGATGGTGCGCGCCACCGACCGTTCGCTGCGCCAGGATCCCGACGCTCTCCCGCGCCAGGTTGCCGGCCTGCTAGGCCACGTTCGGCTGCCCCTCGAAGCATGAGGTTGAACCCTGAGACAACGTGAATCACGTTGTTAACGGGGTGAAGGTGCGAGGGTGGGCGTACGGTGGGCGCAACCCGTTATAGGTGAGCGAGGAGGAGCAAGCAATGGCAAGGCTGTTCTCGATCAAACCTGCTATTACGTTCCGGGGCCGGGCCTTCAAGGGAATTCGTGGCTTTGCCGGCAAGCCCTTCCATCCCCCGCTCACCGACGTCCCGATCGGGGCCTACGTCCTCGCCGCGACCTTCGACCTCGTCTCTTTCTTCTCGAGCGGAGAACTGAGCGAGAACATGTACCACGCAGCCACCTATGCCCTCATTGCAGGACTGATCGTATCGATCCCGACCTCGCTCACCGGCTTCTGGGACTGGCTCAAGTCGACGCCCAAGCACACCCAGGCGTGGCGTACGGCCAACTGGCACATGGCGGTGATGCTGACGGCGACTGCGATCGTCGTGATCGACCTGCTGGCGCGCAGTCTGACCGACGGCAGCGTGAACACCATCGGACTCATCCTGACTTTGCTGGTGGGGCTGCTCGTCAGCCTCGGAGCCACCTATGGAGGCTCGATGGTGTTCGACTACGGCTTCAACGTCGAGACCTCGGGCGATCACCCGGTGTGGCACGAGACGGAGGAGGACGTCTTCCCCGGCCAGCACGACTAGAGCGATGATGCCGCTTCCACCACCTACGGACTCGCGGAGACAACGCCGGTGCGACGTGGCACGATCGCCCAGGTGACCAGCAGACCCGCCGCGGCGCAGCACCTGCGCGACCTCGCGCTGCTGCGCCGCGTCCGCGACCGGATCGACCGGGAGTACGAGCAGCCGCTGGACGTCGAGGCACTCGCCCGCGGCGCGCACATGTCGGCCGGGCACCTCAGCCGCCAGTTCCGGCTTGCCTACGGCGAGTCGCCGTACGCCTATCTGATGACGCGGCGCATCGAGCGCGCCATGGCGCTGCTGCGTCGTGACGACCTCAGTGTCACCGAGGTCTGCTTCGCGGTCGGCTGCTCGTCGCTGGGCACCTTCAGCACTCGCTTCACCGAACTGGTCGGTATGCCGCCCAGCACCTACCGGCGCCAGGCGGCGGGCGCGATGGCGGGGATACCGCCGTGCATCGCGAAACAAGTGACCAGACCGATCAGGAATCGAGAAGCGCCGGTCACCGAGCCGCAGCTAGCATGAACGCCATGGACATCACCATCTACTCGACCATGCTCCCGCACGATGACCCAGACGCATCCCTCGCTTTTTATCGAGACACCCTCGGCTTCGAGGTCCGCAACGACGTCGAATACGGCGGGATGCACTGGATCACGGTGGGCCCTGCCGACCAGCCCGGCACGTCAATCGTCCTCTACCCGCCGGGCGCAACCCCCGGCCTCACCGACGACGAGCGCCGCACCATCGCCGAGATGATGGCCAAGGGCACCTACGCCTCCATCAACCTGGCCACGAAGGATGTCGACTCCACATTCGAGCGGCTGGAGGCCGGCGACGCCGAGGTCGTCCAGGAGCCGATCGATCAGCCGTACGGCGTTCGCGATTGCGCCTTCCGCGATCCCGCGGGCAACCTGCTCCGCATCCAGGAGCTGCGCTAAGCCGTCCGGCGATCGCGGGCCCGACTGAACGCTGAGACGAGATCGATCTCGGGTGCATCATCACGAGGTGCCCCTGGTGATCCAACGACTCGTACCCTCCGCCTACCGGCCGGTGCTCGCCAACCGGGTGTTCCGGCGACTGATCCTCGGTTTTGCGGTCTCGTACCTCGGGGACGGGATGAGCTTCGTCGCGGTGGCGTGGCTCGCCATCGAGCTCGCGCCGCAGGCGACCGCGGGGCTGTGGGTCGGCGGCGCGGTGGCGGCGTACACGCTGCCGGGTGTGGTCGGCGCGCTGGCGTTCGGTCGCCGTCTGCGCCGGGTGCCGGCCAGGCGGCTACTGCTCGCCGACAATGTCGTGCGCGGGGTGTTTCTCGGCGCCGTACCGCTCGCCTGGCTCGCCGGGCTGCTTACGCTGCCTCTGTACGTCATGCTGCTCGCGGTCTCGTCGCTGCTGCACGCGTGGGGTAGCGCGGGCATGTACACCCTGCTGGCCGAGGTGCTGCCCGACGGGCAGCGGCTCGCCGCGAACACGCTGGTCAGCTCGCTCAACTTCGCTGGCACGATCGCGGGGCCCGCGATCGCCGGTGTGCTCGTGACGTACGTCAGCTCCGCGCTCGTGCTTGGCCTGGACGCGCTCACCTACGTGTTCCTCGCCGTGCTCGTCGCGCGGATACGGCTGCCTGAGTCGGGGCACGTCTCCCCCGTCGACCAGGCGGCCGCCCGCGGCGGGCTCGGGCTGCTGCGGTCCCATCCCGAGCTGCTCGGGCTGCTGACGCTCACCTGGTTCTTCAACTTTCTGTACGGACCCGTCGAGGTCGCTCTGCCGCTACACGTGACCAACGACCTACAGGCATCGGGCACGCTGCTCGGCCTCTACTGGATGCTGTTCGGCATCGGCGCGGTGCTCGGCGGGCTCGCGGTCGCCGCGCTGCGGCAGTTGCCGCTCTGGCCGGTGACGGTCGGCATCGTGGTCGCCTGGGGGCTCGCGCTACTACCGTTCGGGCTCGACGCGCCCACGGCCGTCACCGTCGCGTGCTTCATGCTCGGCGGCGCGATCTATGGACCCTTCGTAGCGCTCTCGGTGACGCTGATGCAGGCGAAGTCGCCACCGCAACACCTGGCCGCGATGCTCGCAGCCCGCAGCGCGGCGCTGCTCACCGCCTCGCCCCTCGGCACCGCGCTCGGCGGACCGCTCACCACGGCGATGGGCCCGCGAGCGACGCTCGGCGGCTCAGGACTCGCCACCGTGGCGCTCGGCGGCGTCGCGTGCATCCTGCTGCTGGCCCGGCGCAGAAACCAGTGATTGCGCGCGACGGCGAGGATCCCGTTCGTGCGTCGCGAAACAGTGACCAGACCGATCAGGAATCGAGAAGCGAAACCCGCCCCCCCGCCGGTAGCTTGAAACGCATGTGCATCAGGCTTTTACCTCGGTACGAGACGAAAGGACAGGCTATGGCTATGCAGGCACGAATCAGCACGATCGAAGGGGACGAAGGCAAGATCGAGTTGGTCGCGCAAAGCTGGTAAGAGAGATATGCAGGACATGGGAGAGCCCGCACGGGAGGGAACGATGAACGCAAAGAAGGCCACGCAGGAGTCCTCCACGAGGACCAGCACGAGGGGCAAGAAGTTCACGGCCGAAGAACGAGCCGCGATGAAGGAGCGCGCGAAGGAGCTGAAGGCGGAAGCGTCCGAAAGCGACGTGCTCGAGAAGATCGCCGAGATGCCGAAGTCAGATCGCACCATGGCCAAGCGGCTTCACGGGATCATCAAAGCCAATGCGCCTGCCCTCTCGCCGAAAACCTGGTACGGGATGCCCGCGTATGCCAAGGACGACAAGATCGTCTGCTTCTTTCAAAGCGCGGATAAGTTCAACTCGAGGTACGCGACGTTCGGCTTCAACGACTCGGCGAACCTGGACAAGGGCGCCATGTGGCCGACCTCGTTCGCGCTGAAGGAGCTGACCGCCACCGAAGAGAAAAAGATCGCCGCGCTCGTGAAGAAAGCGGCGAGCTGAGCCCAGCCCGCCGAACACATGGAGACACGATGAGCCCGGCCAAGACCCAGAGCAAGATCAAGAGCAAGGCGAAGAAGACGGACACCAAGTCGACTGCGCTGCGCGATGCCGACAGCCACGATCTGATCAGTGTGCACGGCGCGCGCGAGAACAACCTCAAGGACGTCAGCATCGAGATCCCTAAGCGCCGGCTGGCGGTATTCACCGGCGTCTCCGGCTCGGGTAAGAGCTCGCTGGTGTTCGACACGATCGCCGCGGAGTCACAGCGGCTGATCAACGAGACCTACAGCGCCTTCGTGCAGGGCTTCATGCCGAACCTGGCCCGGCCCGAGGTCGACGTACTCGAAGGGCTGACGACCGCGATCCTCGTCGACCAGGAGCGGATGGGCTCCAATCCCCGCTCCACCGTCGGCACCGCCACCGACGCCAACGCGATGCTGCGCATCCTCTACAGCAGGCTCGGGAAGCCGCACATCGGCTCGCCCCAGGCCTTCTCCTTCAACATCCCGACCCGCACGGCGAGCGGGATCATGACAGCCGACAAGGGCGAGGGCGAGAAGACCGTGGTGCGCAAGCGCGTCTACCTCGGCGGCATGTGCGCGCGTTGCGAGGGCATGGGCGCGGTCAACGACTTCGACCTGACCGCCCTGTACGACGACACGAAGTCGCTCAGCGAGGGCGCGCTCAAGGTCCCCGGCTACAGCATGGACGGCTGGTACGGCCGGATCTTCAGCGGCGCCGGGTTGCCCATGGACAAGCCGATCGGGAAGTTCACCAAGAAGCAGCTCCACCAGCTGCTCTACGGGGAGCCGA
>JBOGWU010000044.1:0-7749 GCA_050693935.1 Actinomycetota bacterium
TGCGATCGAGTTTGCCCATCACGACCAGCATCGGCGCGGTGATGAGCTGTGTCCGCCCTTCGAGTGACAGCGTCAGCGCCTTGGTACGAGCGGCGTCTTCGGTGGCGCTCTTGGAACGGACCCGGAATGTGTCACGCGTCAGCAGTGGGAGGCCCTCCCAGATCTCACCGAAGTTGTAGGGACCGGCCAGCGCGAGGCATGCCTTGACCTCGTCGCATCCGCTGGCGACGCGCGGTGCGTAGTAGCCACCAAGGCTCACACCCGAGATTCCGATCCGCCGGGGATCGATCCCATCCTGTGCCGCGAGATGTTGAATGATCGCCTCTCCCGGCACCTCCCAGTCACCGCGAATCGCGAGGTCGTACTCGGCCTCGCCCTGGCCGGGTCCGTCCACCGAGAAGGTGGCAAGGCCCCGCTCGAGGAACAGCCCCTCGGCGAAGCGGAACTCCTCCTTGGTCGAGTCGAGCCCCGGAATGAGGACGACCGCGGGGTGTGGCCCGTCGCCCCGCGGTCGTCTGAGGATGCCGACCATGGCGCCGTTCTCGAAGGGCATCTCATGGCGCTCGCCGGGCGGATCGAGATGGGGGAGCGCGTCGTTCAGGCACCGCACCGCGGACAGGTGTGCGGCCTTCATCTGGTCGAGGTCGTCGACGAACACGAATTTCGCAAAGTGGAAGTAGACGGCCGCCTGGGCGAGATGAGTCCCCGCCGACCGGGTTCGACCGGCCGCCAGCGCCTCACGCCCGAGGGCCTCGTGGCCGGCTCCGGCGCGCGACCAGGCGTCGCACCAGTCATCCCAGCGCTCGAGGCCGGACGTGATCGCTTCGAAGTCCGGCGGGGCGACGCCGTTGGCCGTGAAGCGAGGCTGCCAGTGCGCTATCGCGCTCGCCACTCGCTCGTCGATGCCGGTCTCCTTTGCACGGATCGGGGGCCGAGCTTTGCAATCGTTTGCGGTCAAAGATAACCTACCCCGGAATGTCAGTCACCGGCCCCTTTTCGCAGCCCTACCCTCGGTTCAGCGACGGGGAGATGGCGGCGCGGCGTAACGCCATCGAGACCCTCATGGCGGCGCACGCCACGGAGCACCTGGTCGTCTACGGTGCCAACCGTTTCGGGTCGGCCGTCGGGTGGCTGACCAGATGGCCGGTTACCAGGGAGGCGTTGGTCATCTTGACTCCCGGTAGACGCGACACGTTGTTGGTCAACTTCTACAACCACGTTCCCAACGCCGAGCGAATCGCGACGGAGGCCGAAGTTCGGTGGGGGGGTGCGACCATCGACACGGCGCTGGAAGAGCTGGACGCGCGTGGAGGCAAGGGCAGGATCATCGGCGTGCTCGGCCCGCTGGACTTCAGCGCCTACGGCAAACTCAGCGCGTTCGCATCCAAGATCGTCAACTTCAACCCTCACTACACAGAGCTCAGACTTAAAAAGTCGAGCGAAGAGATCGAATGGCTGAGGGTTGGAGCCACTCTCACGGACAAAGCAGTGCGCGCTCTGCACTCGGGTGCATCGATCGGCATGGACGAGCGTGAGCTTGGCAACCTCGTCGAGCGCGCCTACGTGGGCGAGGGCGGTACCACGCACATCCACTACTTCGGCCTGACCTCGATGACCGAGCCCACTCTCGGCGTCCCCGCGCAATGGCCGTCTACCCGGAGGATCGAGAAGGGAGACGTGCTCACCGGTGAGATAAGCGCGTCGTTTTGGGACCACCCGGGTCAACTTCTTCGCACTTTTGCCGTCGGGTCCGAACCGAACTCGCTCTACAGAGAGCTTCACGAGGCCGCGGACGATGCGTTCGAGGCGATCCTTTCCCGCCTACGCGCGGGGGCAACCGCGGCCGATCTGGTCGACGCCGCGTCGGTAATCGAGGACGCGGGCTTCACGACTCGAGACGATCTCGTCCACGGATTCGTGGGCGGATACCTGCCCCCGATCCTCGGCAGTAAGAGCAGGACGTTGGAGCCCGTGCCGGACTTCACCTTTGAGGCCGGCATGACCGTCGTGGTCCAGCCCAACGTGGTCACCCCCGACGAGCGCGCCGGCGTTCAGACAGGAGAGCTCCTTCTCATAGAAGAGGAGGGGGCACAGCCGCTCCACGACTATGAGCGCGGGTTCCTGTCAATCGAGAACCAGAACTAAATGAGCTCACTCGTGGAGCCAATCGGCCATTGCGAGGCTGATGCGAGCCTTCAGGAAAGCTTCGGTTTCTCTGAGGCGGGGACGGAAATGTCGGGCAACTCCTGTGTATTCGCCGGGAGATCCGGATGAGCGAAGAAGCAGACCAGCTCCATCTTCGTCCCGGTGTCGGGAACCGTCGCGTGCGGGACACCGGCGTCGACGAGCGCGCAATCTCCTTCAACGAAGCGCTGCGACTTGCCGTCCTCCCACAGCATTCCTTCTCCCCTTACTACGAAGATGATCTCCTGACTATCCGGGTGAAGGTGGGGCGTCCGGCGTAGGTTTCCATCCAGCTTCACCACGCGAACCGAGAAGGCATCGTGTTCCATCCCTTCGAACGGGTCGACGACGAGGCGGCCGGGCCGCTGCACGTAGTCGTAGGTAGAGCGCGAGATGATCACGGCTACGCCCGCATGAACTCGAAGGGGCAGTTGTGGAGCGACTCGGTGCCGTCCTCGGCGATGAGCAAGAGGTTGCCCACCTGCACGCCCGCACGGCCATCGGGCGTCACCACGTTTGGCTGCACCACGACCGTCATGCCTTTCTCGAAAGCGAAGGGCTTTTGTTTTTCGCCTCCGATCCGAACGGGGCGGGTGAGTGTCGTGGGGTAGCCCTCGCCCGGAACGGACGGGAGGAGGAGCCCGATACCGTAGCCGTGGAGGAGCCCGTCGACGATGTGATAGCCGCGCTCGGTGATGATCTCTGCGGCGGTGAGAACGTCCTCCGTGGTCGCACCCGGCTTGATCGCAGCACACATCTGGTCGTACGCGAGCTCGGCAACCTCGTAGAGATCGGAGAAGAGCTCGTTGGGGGTGTCGTCGATGATCATCGTGCGCAGCGCCTGACCGGCGTAGCCATGGTGACCGATGCTCAGTTCGATGGCGACGATGTCTCCTCGTTCGAGCGTCCGGTGTGATGCCGTCTGGGCAGGCGCGCAGCGGTCGGGGTTCTCCTGCGGGGTCGAGCTGATGTAGTGGAGGTAGTCCTCTCCCCCCTGCTCGCGATATCCGTCGACGAGCAAGGCTCCGAGTTCGTACTCCTTCATCCCCGGCTTCATCCCGTTGACCATCGAAACCATCGCCGCATCCGTTCGCTGGGCTCCGAGCCGCAGCCAATCGAGCTCCTCTGCGCTCTTGTGCAGCCGCAGTAGGCGGAAGTCTCGGGTCAGGTCCCGCGACTCCGCGTCCGGCAATCCCTCCATCAACGGGTTGTATACCTGATAGGGCATCCAACCGACGATGCCGAGGCGCTTGGGCTTCACCTTCTTCTCTTCGAAGAGTTTGAGCAGCGTCTGAGCGAACCACGGCTTAGGGCCGCCGTAGCGGGTATCCGCGATCACCGATTGCCTCAGCGCGTTCGGCACGTGGTTGAACGCTTCGACCAGCAAGACCGGATCCTGATCTGCGAAGAAGACGAGAATGTTCTCCTGCCGGCCCATATGGTGCGAGAGGTAGTAGACGTCGGCCTGGCCGGTACCGGCCTGCGATGACGCTCCGAAGAAGATCGTCACATCGCATCCGGATCGCTTCATGAGTTCGTTGGTCGCGGCGTGACGGCGATCGAACTCCTCTTGCGAGAAACGCGGGTAGTGATCACCGTTGGACATCAGTTGCTCCCTTTCCCTATTAGGTGGTCGACGAGGAAATTGGATTGCACGGGAATGACTCGGTAGGGGATGTTCTGACAGGAATGATTTCCCTCATCGAAGAGGTACAGGTCCTTTCGTCCCCCCGCCGCGTCGTAGAGCATCTGTGAGTTCTCCCAGTGCACGATCGGGTCCTTCTTGCCCCCGATGACCAGCAGTGGGCACGTGATCTTCGAAGCGCAATCCTGCAGTGTCAGTCGCTCCGCCATGCGCTCCGCCTCTTCCTCTCCGGAGGCGCCGAGGTAGTAGACGTAGGCCTCCCTCGTGACCGGCATCATCTCTCGCCGCCGCGACGACGATTTGAAGGGACCCGAGATGGCCACGCACGCGCTCACCCTCGGCTCGAATGCGGCCGCGCGGGGCGCGTAGTAGCCGCCGAGACTCGAGCCAACCAGTCCTATTCGAGTTGCGTCGACGTCTTCCCTCGTCTCGAGATAGTCGATGGCCGCGGCGATCGGCGCTTCGTAGTCGGGACGAATCTTCGTGGTCAGACTCATCTCGCCCTGCCCGGGCCCGTCGATGCTGAACACCGCCATCTGCCGCTCGAGGAAGTGACGGCGACCCGCGTGGCGCCCCTCCTTGCTGCTGTCCAGCCCGGGAATCAGGATCACGACGGGAGGGCGGTCTATCCCCGCCGGCCTGGACAGCAGTCCCTTGAGCGAGATGTCCTCGAAGGGGAATTCGACCTTCTCGATCTTCCCGCCGGTGAGCGGGAGCGAACGGTCGTAGGTTTCCACCATCTTCTTGTAGGCGTGATCGTGGAGGTCGAGATCCCTGAAGTACACGAATCCCGCCACGTGGTAGTAGAGGCTCGCGCGCTGCAGCGCCTCGACCGCACTGAGATCGTCTCCGAGTTCGAGCCATTCCTCGGCAAGCCCCTCGTGCATCTCCGCGGTCCTGATCCATTCGGCGCACCAGTCGTCCCATGTATCGATGCGGGCCACCGTCGCGTCGATGTCCTCCATGAAGATCCCGACGCGAAGAAAGCGCGCAGTCCAAACGCTGAGGACTCTTTCGACCAGTGCATCAGCCACGACTTCCACCCTTCATCCGGCGATTACCATTTCCAAAGGTCGCTCGGTGACCATCTCGCTGCCGTTCTCGGTGATTACGTAGGTGTGTCCGAAGAACATTCCCAGGTTGCCGTCGGCCGTGATCGGGTTCGGTTCCAGCATGACGACCTGTCCCGGTTGCATGATTCCCTCCTCAGTCTCCTCGACGAAGACGTGCGGAGCCGAAGTCACGAGGTCGATTCCATGCAACAGGATCGGACGGGACTGATGGCCGCGCTCTCGGAAGAACTGACCCGCCCGCCGGACTTCCTCCATCGACTTTCCGGGACCGATCTGCTCGGCCATCGAGAGGAATCCCGGAAGCGTGACCTCTTCGAAGAAACGCCGGGCGGATGGCTCGGGCTCGCCGACGAACACCGGCATGCCTATCTGAGCGGTGTAGCCGCGGTATCCCACCGCCAGCTCGTTGGCGATCATGTCGCCGTTGTCCAGGACCCTCTTGGATGGCTTGGGGCTCCCGAAGATGAGATGGGGATCGGAGGTCGGCGTAGAGGCGATGATCAGGAAGTCGACGTCTCCTCCACCCTCGTACGCGGCCGAGGCCGCGGCCGCTCTCAGGTCCTCCTCGGTAGCGCCGGGTCGCGCTCTGCTCACCATCGCATCGAACGCGTCGACGCAAAGTGACCCTGCTCTTCGGATGCACTCGAGCTCCTCTTCGCTCTTGATCAGCAGGAGGTCGTGGAAGATATCGTCGATCAGCACGAGCTCGGCATCGGGCAGTCCATCGGTGATCGCCTCGTGCTGATTGACCGGCATGTAGTCCTTGAAGCGGGCGTCGATCGGCGGGTGGCCGATGCGCGCGCTCTCGAGCCCGGCCTCCTTCGCAGCCTCGACGAGTACCTCACCGAAGGCGCCCATTCGCGACGGGCGGACGTCGGTCACCCAAGAGGTGCTGCGCACGGTCTCGATATGACTTCCGCCCATCGAGTAAACGAGCGTTGGTTCCCCGTTCCGCGGGACGAGCACGTAACAGGCAAGGGCGTGCCATTCGAAGTGGCCGGTGAGCCAGAGCATTCCACCGCCCGAGCTCCAGTGGCTGGGCCCACCTCCGACTATCAACGCGTCGAGCCCGAGGGTGTCCATGACCGCGTGCGTCGCGGCGTACCGGCGCCGGTACTCCCCGTCGGAGAAGCGCTCGTAGACAGCGTCTGCATGCCAACCCGTGTTGGTGATGCCGCCGAAGTTCTTGCCGTTGTCGAGGGTTGCGCGAACGTCCGAGAAATCGAGCAGTGGCATGCGGCCTCCCGCGCTAGAAGGTAAGGAGCGTGCTTGTCCCTCTCTTCATCGCTTCATTGTGCGCCGCGCAACCCACTGCAAACGTTTGCCGAGCAAGGGTAACGAGGGGTTCTCCGGCTGTCAAGAAACCCGTCCCCAGGTGACAACACGGGGTCGGGATTCGAGCACATCCGCTCAAAACACGTTGACACCCGTTCGCGGCGCTGCCTATACTGCAATCGTTTGCGGCGGGTCACCACATCTACCACCAGGGGGGTGGGATGGACGCAATCTCTGGAAGTCGGCCTCTGAGGCGATGGAGGATCGGCGCGCTGTTGGTCGTTGCGCTACTGATTGCGGCCTGCAATCCCGCCGCGGAAGAGAGTGATAGCGAAGGCGGAGGAGGCGAGGTTCAGAACCCCGATTTCCTCGTCATCACCACCGACGACGAGCCCGAAACCCTCGACCCCGCCGGCGCGGCGGACAACGGCCTGGGAAGAGCGGCGATCATGTATGGCTACGACCGTTTGGTCGACGTCGGAGCAGAAACGATCGAACTGAGTCCGATGCTCGCGGCCGAGGTACCGACGATCGAGAACGGGCTCATCTCGGAAGATGGACTCACCTACACCTTCCCCTTGCGCGAGGACGTCAAGTTTCACGACGGCAGCGATCTGACCGCCGAGGACGTCGTGTACTCCTGGGAGCGCGTGCAGACCATGAACCTCCCCGAGGGGCAGGCCTTCCTGTTCGAGAACATCGCCGAGATGAAGGCGGTGGACGACTACACCTTCGAGGTCACACTGAAGGAGGTCGACGCGTCCTTCCTATACGGGACCGTTGGGGCGATGCCCGCAAGCATTGTTAACCCCGACGTCGTCGAGGAGAACGGCGGCGTGGTGGACAACGAACCCAACGAGTTCATGGACGCGAACATGGCCGGAAGCGGCGTGTACAAGTTTGAGAGCTGGCAACGAGGCGAGCGACTCAACCTCGAGATCAACGAGGACTACTGGGGTGAACAGGCGAAACTCGACCTACGCTGGCTGAACGTTCAGGACCCCAACGTCTCGACGCTTGGTCTGAGGGCTGGCGACTACGACATGATCGAGGGCGTGCCGTCAATAATCGGCGACATTCAGGGGGCGCCGGGCGTCGAATTGAAGACCGACACTCCCGGTCTGCAGCTACTGCAAATCGGTTTCAACCTGCGTTTCAGGGAGGAGGACCTGCCCGAGGGCGACACCGTGCCGGCGGATTTCTTCCACGACGTGCGTGTCCGGCAAGCCTTCAACTACGCGTTCGACTATCAGGCGATGATCGAAGGGCCGCTGTTCGGAGCGGCGACGCGAGGCAGTTACGTCCTCCCGCAGGGTCTCTATGGGTACGACCCGGAGGCGCCAATCTTCGACTACGACCTCGAGCGTGCCGAGGAGCTCTTCAAGGAGGCGGGCTGGTGGGAGGAGGGCTTCACGGTGTCGGTCATTGCCGAGGAGGACAGTGGCTTCACCGATCAGGCGCTCATCATGAAGGACGGAATCGAGAGCCTGAACCCCAAGTTCCGCGTCAACGTGCAGGCCTTGCCCGAGGCCAGGTTCGACGAGCTGATGGCGCAGGACCCGATTCCGGTCG
>JBOGWU010000045.1:0-2616 GCA_050693935.1 Actinomycetota bacterium
CCGGGAATCGCGGCTCGCACCATCTCGACCTTGTCGAGATAGCTCTTACGCGTGTAGGCGCGCTTCATGCGCCTGAGCATCCGGTCGGAGCCGGCCTGCACGGGCAGGTGGATGTGCTCGCACACCACTCCGCATTCCGCCATGGCGGCGACCGTGTCGGCCCGAAAGTCCTTGGGGTGCGGGCTGGTGAACCGTACGCGCTCGAGACCATCGACCTCGTTCAGAGCCCGCAGCAAGCGGGAGAACATTGGGGTGCCGTCGAGATCCCTGCCGTAGGAGTTCACGTTCTGGCCGAGCAACGTGACCTCGACCACTCCGTCGTCGACCAGTGACTCGACCTCGTTGACGATGTCGCCGAGCCTGCGGCTGATCTCCTTGCCCCGCACCGCCGGCACGATGCAGAACGTGCACGAGTTGTTGCACCCGATCGAGATCGACACCCAGGCGTGCCAGGGCGACTTGCGCCGGCTGGGCAACGCCGAGGGGAACACCTCGGTCTGCTCGACAATTTCGAACGCGGGGCCGCTTTCCGACTCGGCGAGCAGACGCGTCAGGCTCGCCAGGTTGTGCGTACCGAGCACCACGTCGACCCATGGAGCCCGCTTCTGGATAGTGGCCTTGTCCTTCTGCGCTAGACATCCGCCCACGACCAGCTTCATGTCCGGACGGATGTCCTTGATTGCCTTCATGTGGCCGAGGTTCCCGTACAGCTTGTTGTCGGCGTTTTCCCGGATGCAGCAGGTATTGAACAGCACGAGCGAGGCGTCCCCAGGCGAGACCGCCTTGGTATAGCCCTCGCTCTCGAGCATTCCGGCCATACGCTCGGAATCGTGCTCGTTCATCTGACACCCGTAGGTGGTGATGAAGTAGCTCTTCTCGTCCCCGTCGCGCATGCCTTCGAGACTAAGGGCTAAAGGGTTCCAGAGTGGCCATCCGCAAATGACCTAGGGTTGGGAACATGAACACCACACCGATTGTCCTGGTTCCCGGTTTCTGGCTCGGCGCGTGGGCATGGGACGAGGTCGTCGCCGCCCTGCGGGCCGATGGGCACGACGACGTGACGCCGGTGACGCTGCCCGGTCTCGAGTCGGCCGACGCAGAGCGGGCCTCGATCACGCTCACCGACCACGTCGACGCGATCTGCGAGGCGGTGGCCGCTGCGGGGCGTCCGGCCGTACTCGCCGTGCACAGCGGTGCCGGAGCCCCGGGCTATGCGGTCACCGACCGCATCCCCGAGCAGATCACGGAGATGGTCTACGTCGACACCGGCCCCGCGATCGGTGAGCCCGCCCCCGACTTCGCCGACGCGGAGAAGCCGCTGCCCTCGCCCGAGGAGCTTGCCGCCGAGGAGAACCTCGACGGGCTTACCGAGGAACAGCTCGAGACCTTCCGGCGGCGAGCGGTGCCCGAGCCGGGTGCCGCGCTGCGCGAGGCCGCCGAACTGACCAACGAAGCGCGCCTCGACGTCCCGAGCACGGTCGTGTGCACGGCGTTCACCTCCGAGCAGTACAAGGATTCGATCAAGGAGGGGTATACCTTCCTTGCCGGGCTGGCCGAGCTGCGCGACGTGACCTACGTCGACCTGCCGACGAGCCACTGGCCGATGTGGTCGCGCCCGCGCGAGCTCGCCACGGTCATCGGCGACGTCGCTCAGCGGAGGCCCTGAGCAACCCACCGCCGAGCCAACTCCCGACGGCTATTTCGCGTAGGCGGACTGCCGTAGCTCCCTGATGACCATGATCCTGATCTGGCCCGGGTATTGCAGCTCCTCCTGAACCTTCTTGGCGATGTCGCGGGCGATGACCTCGGCCCGCAGGTCGTCGACCTGATCGGGCTTGACCATCACTCGCACCTCGCGACCGGCCTGCATGGCGTACACCTTGTCGACCCCGTCGAATTCCATGGCGATCTGCTCGAGCCGTTCGAGTCGCTTGATGTAGGTCTCGAGCGTCTCGCGCCGGGCCCCGGGACGTGCACCGGAAATGGCGTCGGACACCTGGGTGATCACGGCCTCGACGGTTCGCTGCTCGACCTCGCCGTGGTGCGACTCGATCGCGTGGCAGACCTCGGACTTCTCGCCGAGTCGCTTGGCGATCTCGGCCCCGATCAGTGCGTGGGAGCCCTCGACCTCGTGAGTCACAGCCTTGCCGATGTCGTGGAGAAGGGTGCAGCGTTTGGCCAGGTGCACGTTGGTGCCGAGCTCGGACGCGACCATCCCCGCCACGTGACTCGCCTCGACGACGTGCCGAAGAACGTTCTGGCCGTACGAGGTGCGGAACTTCAGCCGCCCCAGCACCCTTACCAGCTCGGGATGCATGTCGGTGATCCCGGTTTCGAGCACCGCCCATTCGCCGGCTTCGCGGATCTCCTGCTCGACCTCGGACTTGGACTTCTCGTGTATCTCCTCGATGCGAGCCGGCTGGATCCGCCCGTCGCCGATCAGCCGTTCCAGGGTGTGCCTGGCCATCTCGCGCCTGATGGGGTCGAAACAGCTCAGCACGACGGCCTCGGGCGTATCGTCGATGATCAGGTTGGTGCCCGTCGCCGCCTCGAAGGCCCGGATGTTGCGGCCCTCTCGTCCGATGATGCGGCCCTTCATGTCCTCGTTCGGCAGCG
>JBOGWU010000046.1:0-10846 GCA_050693935.1 Actinomycetota bacterium
GCGGAGAGCCGTGCGATCGTGATCACGGTAGTCTCGCCGCCCGTCAGGCTGAGGTATCCGGCACGGCGAAGCCCACCCACGTGCCGCCGTACCGTGTGTCGCGGACCAGCGACCACCCCTCGGGCAGGGTCACCGCCCCGGACGATTCGACCACCACCAGGTCGGCGGGGATCGATGCCAGCAGCGCCGGCCACCCCTCGAACGCGTAGGGCGGGTCGCAGAACGCCAGCTCGAACCGCTCGTCGCGGAGCCCGGCGAGCCACCGGGCCACGGGCGCGGCCACGATCGTCGCCTGGTCGGCGAACCCGCAGCCCTCGACGTTGCGCCGGATGGCCTGACGAGCGGCGCGGTCGGTGTCGACGAAGGTGGCGTGCCCTGCGCCGCGCGACAGCGCCTCGACCCCGAGCGCGCCGCTGCCGGCGAACAGGTCGACCACCCGGGCGCCCTCGACGGCGCCGCGGCTCCCCAGGGCGTTGAAGATCGCCTCGCGGACCCTGTCGGTCGTCGGCCGCGTGCGGGCGCCGGGGGGTGTCACCAGCGTCCGGCCCCGGGCTGTGCCGGCCACGACTCGCATCGGCGGCACCGTACCGGGTGGCATTCTCGACGCATGACAGACCCCGTGCACGTCATCAGGATCGACCAGCCCAAGGTCCGCAACGCCATCAACACCAGGACGGCGCAGCGACTGCACGACCAGTTCGTGGCCTTCGACTACGACGACGCCGCCAAGGTGGCCGTCCTCACGGGCGACACGACGGCGTTCTGCGCGGGTGCCAACCTGCGCGACCTGCCCAGGCTCCGCGACAGCGGGCCGCTCGGGCCGACGCGCCTCACCCTGTCCAAGCCCGTCATCGCGGCCATCGACGGGTGGTGCGTGGCCGGCGGCATGGAGATGGCGGCGTGGTGCGACCTGCGGGTGGCCGGCGACGGCGCCAGGTTCGGGTGCCTCGAGCGCCGGTGGGGTGTGCCGCTCGTCGACGGCGGTACCTACCGGCTGCCCCGCATCGTCGGTCTCGGCCGGGCGCTCGACCTCGTCCTGACCGGTCGCGAGATCGACGCCGTCGAGGCCCACCGCATCGGCTTCGTGGACCGGTTGGTCTCGCCCGGCACGGCGCTCGAGGCCGCGGTCGAGCTGGCGGAGCAGATCGCCGCGTTCCCGTGGGCGTGCGTGGTGAGCGACCGCCGCGCCGTCTACGACGGCCTGGGGTTGGACGTGGCCGAGGCACTGGCCAACGAGGACCGCCTGAGCCGCGAGGTCATCCTGTCCGACGACTTCGCCGCGGGGGTCGGTCGCTTCGGCGATCACCAGCAGGCACGCCGGGCCGAGTGACAGGGCGGGCCACCGGCCGCAGTAGCGTCCGGTCGGTGGAGGTCGACCAGGTCATCACGTGCATCGACTGCGGGGGCCGGGCTCACCTGATCTCGTACCCGCCCACCGAGCGCGACTGGGAGCCCGGTGACCTGGTGGTCTACCGGTGCGAGGACTGCCTCGACCGTTGGGATCTGCTCGTCCCCGACGACGACGACCCCACCGATCCCTGATCCCGGGGTTCAGATCGAGGGTCAACCCCCATGCCCCCCGAGCGCCGCACGTGGTCTGGTGCTCGGGTCCGCACACGACAGTACCAACGGAGGCTTTCTCATGAACCCGACCACCGCCCATCCTCTCGTGCGCCGCCTCGCCGGCCTCGCCGCAGTCCCGGCCCTGTTGCTGGGCGTCGCTGCCTGCGGCGACGACGACGACAGCGCCGGCGGCTCGTTCTGCGACCAGGCCGAGTCTCTCAACGAGCGGTTCAACGAGATCGACGATCCGACCAGCGAGCAGTTCGCCGCGGCCCTCGACGCCATCCGCGAGGTCGATCCCCCCGCCGAGATCGCCGACGACTGGAACACGCTGGTCAGCGCGCTCGACGGCCTCGAGAACATCGACCTGGAGAACCCCGACCCCGCGGCCCTGGCCGAGCTCGAGAGCGCCGGCATGCAGGAGGCGTCCGATCGCATCGACACCTACATGTCCGAGGAGTGCGGCATCGAGAACTGACGCGGGCCGGCTTGCTACCCCGTGAGCAGGGACTGATGACCGGGTCCAGCGACACGGACAGGTGTTCGCCATGCGGCGTGGACCAGGACGGCGGCTGCCGGGCACGTCCCGATGTGGCGGCGCTGATCCGAGGCCCCGGAGGACTGGCTAAGGACCAGGCCGACCCCCAACTGACAGAGCTGCCCGCGTGGATGCGCCGGCAGCCGATGCCCGAGGCCCCCGGCCGAGGACGGCGCCGCCAGGCGCCGCCCGCAGCGTCGGGGGCCTCGTCGCGTCCGGCGACGCCGGGCGCCTTGACAGCCCCTAGGTGCATCGTCAGGTGTCGACTCTGCGGTAGATGAGGTCGAAGTCGGTCGTGTAGTTGGTGCCGTCCTCGGCGATCTCCCAGCGTCCGGTCATCGTGTTTCCGTCGTCGCTGAAAGTCGCTGTGAAGCGCTGTGAGAACGGCTCGCCCTCCCGCCAGAGCTTCCACTCGCCGTTGCCGATGCTCATCTCGTAGACGCGGCAAACGCCGCGCTCGTCGGAGTACAGCTGGAAGTACGTCTCGTTCGCCCCATCACATCCGATGATGGAGACGTTGTCGGGCGCCTCGGGAAGCTCGGCCGTCCCACGCTCGATCAGATGTGCCCCCGAAGCGTGCCACACGAAGGTGACTCTTCCGCCACCCGGCCACGGCTCTCCGTCGGGCTATTTCGCCTCCATGGTCCACTCGCCGACCAGAGGCTCGAGCTCGCGTAGCGCTCGCTCCGCGGTTGGTTGATCCATCGATCTGCTCCTTCCTCCGGTGGTGCGCCTCGCGGTCGCGATGCGCTCGCAGGGCTTAAGCCATCCCCACGACCACCTTCCCTCTGGCGTGGCCTTGTTCCAGGTAGGCGATCGCTTCGGGGATTTCGGCGAACGGATAGCGCCGGTCGATCTCCGAACGCACCTTGCCGGCCTCAATCAGCTCCGAAAGGAGCTCCAGATCCTTGGTGGCCACGTGCGCCTGCACCTGAGCAATGTCCTTGCCGCCGCGCAGCGAAACACCCAACAGGTTCGACATGTTCGTGAATCCGGTGACGGCGGCCTTGCCCCCCGCGGTAAGGGCACGTCTGAGATCGGACACCGATTGATTTCCGATCGTGTCGAGAATGAGGTCGTAGTGCCCCCCATCGACGAAGTCGGTCGTGGTGTAGTCGACGACGTGATCGGCGCCGAGCGAACGGACGAGGTCGAGGTTCCGGGTGCTGGTCACGCCGGTCACCTCGGCCCCGTATGACTTGGCGATCTGGACGGCAAAGGTGCCGACACCGCCGGAGGCGCCATTGATCAGCGCCTTCTGCTCGGGCTGGATCTCTCCGTGGTGGCGAAGGCCCTGGAGTGCGGTTACCGCCGCCATCGGAACTGCGGCCGCTTCCTCGAACGACATGTTCGCCGGCTTCGACGACATGACGTCAACCGGCACCGAAACGTATTCTGCAAAGCCACCGTAACCGTGATCTAAGAGATTGGCATAGACCTCGTCGCCGGGCTTGAACTGTGTAACGCCGCTGCCGACCGCGTCCACCTGCCCGGCGATGTCGACGCCGAGGAACTTGTGTTTCGGCCGCAGCAAGCCAAGAGTGGCGCGCGAAAAAAGCGGCTTGCCGCGCAAGGAATGCCAGTCCGCAGGATTGACGGACACGGCCAGCACCTTGACCAGGACTTCATCGGCGTCCGGCGCAGGCTTATCAACCTCCGCCATCCGAAGCGTCTCCGGCGGCCCGTACTTCTCCCATAAGAACGCCTTCATGTCTGGCTCTCCCGCCGCTGATTGGTCAGTCGGCTCCAGCGCGGATCTCCCGACCGGCATCACGTCGAGTAGATCACAGCGACGGTGCCGGACGGAAAGGATGTTGCGCTGCGCAACGTCAGCGCTCTGGGTTCGACGACGGCTCGACGCGCTCGAGGCCCGTGCGGCGGCTTTCGTCGCGACCCTCGCGGAGTGTGCCAGAATCCAGCCTGATGGATGTCTCCGAGCGCGAGGCTATGGCGAAGGCCATCGTCGACGGCAACAGCTACATGACGCTGGGCACGGCCGACGCCGCAGGAGTCCCCTGGGCCTCGCCGGTCTGGTACGCGCCGGCCTCGTACCGTGAGTACTTCTGGGTCTCGAAGCCCGGCGCGAGGCACTCGCAGAGCATCGCCGTCCGCCCTCAGGTCGGCATCGTGATCTTCGACTCGACCGTCCCGATCAGCACCGGGAAGGCCGTGTACATGGACGCCCTGGCGGAACAGGTGACGGACGACGACGAGGTAGCGCGAGGCATATCGGTTTTCTCGGAGCGGTCGCTTGCGCAGGGCGGCCGGGTCTGGACGCCCGATGACGTCGGTCCCTCCGGCCGCGTGCGCCTCTACCGTGCGCTGGCTTCCGAGCAGTTCGTCCTTTCACCGGAGGACGAACGGCTGCCGCTCACGCTGGAGTAGCCTCGGCCCGCTCCGGTCCGAAGCGTCTCGCCCGTCGCCGCATCGAACGCGTCGCCGGCGAGCCGGAACGCCGACGACCGCGGGCCTCAGCGGCTGACGTCGTATACCAGGTGGGTGACCCGGTCGCCTCGCACGATCGTGGTCGGGTTCTCGAGTCGCAGCGGCTCGGCCAGGCCGCCGGTGGCGAAGAACGGGCGGCCGGACCCGAAGACCACCGGGACCTGGTTGACCACCACCTGGTCGATCAGCCCGAGCCTGAGCGCCTGGCCGCCGATCTGACCGGCGGCCACGTCGACGACCCGGTCGCCGGCGAACTCCTTGGCGGCGGCAATCGCCTTCTCGACGCCGTCGACGAACGTGAACGGTGCGGTGTCGGCGTACTCCCAGTCCGTCGGCGGCCGGTGGGTGACGACGAAGACGTGCTCGCCGGCGGCCGGCTTGCCGTTCCAGCCGTTGGTCATGTCGAACAGCCGCCGTCCGATGACATTCGCAGCCATGTCGCCGTACAGGTCCAGCATGAAGTCGGCCGACGCCTGGGTGGTCCGGGACTCGTCGTCGGAGCCCGGGAAGCTCCAGGCGACATCGCCGTTGCCCAACCAGTCGAACAGCGGCCCGACGCCGTCGTTGTCGTCGGCCATGAACCCGTCCAGGGAGACCACCGCGCCCATGACTGTTTTGCCCACGATTCGTCCTTTCGTTTGCGAATCGTCCAGCACAACGGATTCAACGGCCAGAGCTTACTTCGCGACCGGTGCCAGAGCGGAGCAGCGCGGTGCCGGTAGCCGCCATCTGCCGACTTTCTGGCCATTAGGCGCAGCGACCTTGCTCGCGACGTAGGATCGCCTCCGTGGCGTACGACGAAAAACTTGCGGATCGCATGCGCGAACTGCTCGGCGGCGAAGCCGATCTGACGGAGAAGAAGATGTTCGGCGGGCTCGCCTTTCTCATCGGGGGCAACATGGCTGTCGCAGCAAGCGGTAAGGGCGGCGTGTTGGTTCGTGTCGACCCAGCGGAGTCGGGAGCGTTAGTCGCCACGACCAACGCTGCCCTCATGGAGATGCGCGGCCGGCGGATGCAGGGGTGGCTACGAGTCGAACCGGATGATGTGCGCACCAAGAGGCAGCTCGCCAAGTGGGTAGGGCTCGGCGCGACGTACGCCCGCTCACTACCCGAGAAGCAGTAGTCCCGCGATATCACCCTGCGACAAGGGTCCGGCCGCGGTCGTAGGCTTCTGTCGCGAAGGCCACAAGTAAGGAGAAATCGACTGGCCCAGGTTGTGCTGTTCCCGACATGTCTTGCATCGCTACTCTTCCCGAATGCGGCCTCTGCTTCGCGGCGCGTTCTAGAGCGCGCCGGATTCGAGGTCGAATCGAGGGATGACGCGGTCTGCTGCGGTCAGCCTGCGTGGAACTCGGGCCACATCGACGACGCGCGACGTGTTGCGAAGGGAGCGCTGAAGGCACTTGGCGGCACCGACCCCGTGATTCTCTGCTCTGGGTCGTGCACGACGATGGTGGCTCACTATTGGCCCGAACTGTTCGAGGGCACCGAGGAAGAAAGCGCAGCGCGCGACGTCGCTTCGAGGGCGCGTGAGTTTGCTTCGTTCATGGCACATGAAGTCGGGCAAGCTGCTCGCGGACCACTGAGGGCCGAACCCGAGCGGACCGTCGTCTATCACGACTCCTGCCACATGCTGCGCGGACTTGGGGTATCGGACGAGCCGCGTGAGCTTCTCGAGGGCATCGATGGACTCGAGGTCACACAACTTGCGGCGCAGGAACGCTGTTGTGGCTTCGGTGGTACTTTCTCGATCCGTTACCCGGAGCTCTCGGCAGCGATGGCCGATGAGAAAGTCGACGACGTCGTCGCGCGCGGAGCGAATGAGGTCGTTGCGTCAGACCTTGGCTGTCTGATGCAGATTTGCGGACGGGCCAAGGCTCGAGGAATCGGGCTGAGATGTCGTTATATCGCCGAGATCCTCGACGAGGCTTGGAGCGGCCCCGACCCGTGACTTTCCCGTACGACTACTCGCAGTCGTTCGAAGAGCGCGCGCGCGTCTCGCTCCAACAGCCGCGCATGCGCTCCAAGATCGGAGTTGCCGTCGACCGCAATTCCGAGGGCCGCACCGCGGGGATGGCGACGCTCGCAGACCCGGAGGGGCTGCGGACGCTTGCAGCCGAGATACGCGACATCAACCTGGCGCGCCTCGACCAGCACCTCGACCGACTCGCGGAGACGTGGGAGGCCGCCGGGGGCAAGGTGTTCTTCGCCGCCGAGGAAGAGGAGGCACGCGACTACGTCGTCTCACTCGGGCGCAGGGTGGGGGCGACGGAAGCAGTCAAGTCCAAGTCGATGGTGTCGGAAGAGATCGAACTCAACGAGGCATTGTCCGAGGCAGGGATCGAGCCGATTGAGACCGACCTCGGGCAGTACATCGTGCAGTTGGCCGGAGAACCACCCAGCCACATCCTTGCGCCGGCGGTCCACAAGTCGAAGCAGGACATCACCGACGTGTTCTCTAACGCGGCGGGCGAACGGTTGCCCGATGACGCCGATGTGCTGACCGCGTTCGCGCGCGCCAACCTTCGCTCTCGATTTCTTACGGCGGGGCTCGGCATTTCGGGAGTCAACTTCGGCGTCGCGAACGCCGGAACCCTGTGTCTCGTAACGAACGAGGGCAACGGCAGGCTGTGCACGTCGATTCCACCGACGCATGTCGCCATAATGGGCATGGAACGCGTCGTCTGGGACTTCGAGCAGCTTGCAGTCATGCTCAGCCTCCTCGCCCGCAACAACACCGGCCAGAAGATCAGCCAGTACACCTCCTTGCTGCATGGACCGCGCAGGCCGGACGAGATTGACGGGCCGCTGGAGAGCCATCTCGTGATCCTCGACAATGGCCGCTCGAACATACTCGGCACCAGATATCAATCCGCCCTCCGTTGTATCCGCTGCAGTGCGTGCGTGAACGTCTGCCCGGTGTTTCGACAGGTCAGCGGATACGCGTACGACCCCGTTTACTCGGGCCCCATCGGCGCGGTGATCACCCCTCTGTTGAAAGGTGAGGCCGGCGAGCTGGCTCACGCCTCGACGCTCTGCGGGGCCTGCAGCGAGGTCTGCCCAGTGAGGATCCCGCTGCACGATCACCTGCTGCATCTCAGGCAGGACTTCGCCGAGGATGGGGCCTCGGGGTCCGAGCGCGCCGCGTACAGAGCTTGGTCACTCGCCTGGGCAACGCCGAGGAGATTCAAGTTGTTCACTTTTCTCAGCAACCTCATGGGCCGGGTCACCAGGGGACGGTCGCTGCGCCGGCTCTATCTGCCGATCATGTCTCGCTGGACCCATGGACGTGAGTTTCCCGGCTTTCCTCCGCCCGGAGAACGACGTCGATCCAAGCGGGGCGGCTGATGCGCAAAGAGGACTTCCTCGAGCAGCTCAGATCCCGACTCCCGCCGGTGGAGGGCGCGCGACTCGACATCCCGCCGGACTGGGGAGCAAAGGTCGACGATCGCCTCGACCGCTTCGGGATCGAGCTCGCGGCGGCCGGAGGGTACTTTCACCGCTCTCCCCCGGCTGGGGTCCGGTCGATCCTGCGAGACATCCTTGCGCTGCACGAACGCCCGTCCGTGTTGATCGCGCGCGAGGATGGCGTGCCTTCAGACGTCGGTGACGTCGTGGCCGAGGCAGGCGGCAGGCTGCTGTGGTGGCCGGAGGCGGGAACAACGGAAGCAGCAGGAGCCCAGGTCGGGATCACCTCTGCGCTCTGGGGAGTCGCCGAGACCGGTAGCGTCCTTCTTTCTTCGGCGCCGCCCGGTGGCAGGGCACCGAGCCTGCTCCCGGAGACGCACATCGCGATCCTGCCGGCCGAGCGGCTTCTGACGTCGATCGCGGAACTCTTCGGATGCATCGCCGCGATGCCGCTGCGGCCCTCCAACCTCGTCGTCTCGACCGGACCCAGCAAATCAGGAGACATCGAGAACGAGCTGGTCACCGGTATCCATGGTCCCAAAGCTGCACACGTCGTCGTAGTGACAGGCGATACCTAGACCGGACCCAGCTAAGTGGTTGATGCTGCGGCGAGCAGCTCGTGCTCGCGCTCGAGGCCCTTGAGGCGGTAGCGCCCGCGTGAATCGAACGTCAGCCCTGTTGCGCCCTCCGCGAGGTCGTGAGTGCTGCCCGACACCAGAACCTCACCGGCTCCTGCTTGGGCCACGACGCGGGCTGCAGTGTGGACCGCTACGCCTCGGATGTCGTCGCTGCTCAGAACCACTTCGCCGGTGTGGATGCCTACCCGGATCGCTATACCAATCGCCGCTATGCCTCAACGAGTGCCAACCCGCAGCGGATGGCGCGCTCGGCGCCGTCGAAGGTGATCAGGAACGAGTCGCCAAGGGTATTGACCTCGCGGCCGCCGAAACGAACGAACTCGCTGCGGACAACATCGTTGTGCATGGACAGGGTTCGTTGCCATGCCAAATCGCCGGCTTTGCGCGCCAGTACCGTGGAATCCACGATGTCGGTGAACAGGATCGTTATCATTTCGCGAATTTCCTCACCCATCTGGGTGCCGAATCCGGCCCCGCCGGCCCAGTCGATCATCTCGAGTTCTTCATCGCCCTCGACCCAGGTAAGGTGCCGGGGCATCAAGTCGAAGACCTGGTTGGGCTCGATAATCAACCCCTCGCCCTCTTCGGTACGGACGCCCATCCGTCCGCGGATAACGATGCCGCGGTGGTAAAGCTCGCATGAGGCGGTGCCGGCCAGGGGCTTCGCGTGCTCTTCCCAGCTCCACCCTGGTTGGAGGACGTGACGGCTGATCACCGTACCGGCGATGCGCACTTGGTAGGTCGCACCAAGCGGGTAGCTCACCACAGCCTCGGGCTCACCGAGGTCGCGGACCTCAACCAAGATCAAGGCTCGGAGACGACGTAACGGTAGATCGCCTCGTCCCAGAGCACCGTGCTCGACACCCCAAGCGTACGCCGCGCGCTTTGGTGGTCGGGGGAAGCGCATCTGGTCGATGACCGGAGTCCCGCATACATCTGACAATACGATCGCCCTCCAAGCGAAAGCAAACTCCGCAAAGGAATCAAGAGAACGCATCTCCCGCGTCGGTGAACTCGCCGCGCAACGCCTCGATCTCGACGCGATCAGCAATGGCCTGTCGGTCGCTCATCGGTTTCATCCCCTTGTCTGTTGTGAGGTGTTGGAGCTTGTCCGGGTTGACGATCCCGACCACCGACCGAATCTCTTGCCCCGCGATATCGAGCGCCATCACACCGACCAGCCGTCCATCGCCGTCGAGCAGGAAGACGCCGGGCTGGCCGTTCACCTCGACCGGGCGTACTTCGGTTCCGGGGATCTTGAGGCGCTGTCTCACCCAGGCCACGAGGGTGCGCGCGACGCGGCTGCGACCGACAAGCGGCCGGGCAATCGCGGGCGCCTTCCCGCCACCATCGGCGTGCAGTTCGACGTCATGGGCAAGGAGGGTCTCCAAAGCGCCGAGATCTCCCTCTTCCGCGGCCGCGAGAAAGCGGCGCGCGAGTATGTCGCGCTGCTCCCGGGACGATTCGAAGCGAGGCCGGCGCTCGCCCACCCGCCGGCGCGCTCGCGCCGCCAGCTGGCGCGCGTTGGCCTCGCTCTTGCCGACGATGGCGGCGATCTCGTCGTAGCCGTAGTCGAACACGTCGCGCAGCAAGAGCACGGCGCGCTCCGCGGGAGACAGGCTCTCGAGCAAGACGAGGAATGCGAGTGAGAGCGAGTCGGCCATCTCGGCCTCCTCCGCAGGATCGACGGCGGCGTCGGCCACGAGCGGTTCCGGCAGCCACTCGCCGACGTAGGACTCCCGACGCACCCGCGCGGAGCGCAGCGCGTCGATAGTGAGTCGCGTTACCACCGTTGCTACGAAGGCGCGCGGGGACTCGATCTGCTCTCCGTCTTCGAGCGCGCGGTAGACCCGCACCAGCGCCTCTTGCACGATGTCTTCGGCCTCGGCGACGCTTCCAAGCATGCGATAGGCGATGGCGAACGCCCGGGGCCGGAGCTCCTCGAGCAGCTCGTCTTCCGACACTCTTACACCGGCCTCCCCGTCGTCAGCGGCCCCCGATGCGCTGCGACCTCGGCGAATCCCTCACGCCAGCTCCGATGAGTCGGGCGCCAGCCCAGCAGCCGCTTCGCCTTTTCGTTCGATGCACCTCGCACATCGGTCATCATGACCGCCGCGGCCTCTCCGGCGAGCGCCCGCCCCACCCACCGCGGCACGCGCGGCGGGGGCTTGGCGCCCAGGGCGCTGGCTAGCGCGGGGAGCCACTCGGCGACCGCAGCGGGCTCATCGTCGACGATGTTGTAGATGCCCCTGTT
>JBOGWU010000047.1:0-10734 GCA_050693935.1 Actinomycetota bacterium
TCTGCTCGATTTGCTCCGGCAACGTCGCATCCTTCTTCAGGTCAATTGTTTCGCAACCGAAGCTCCTCGCTTGGGCAAGCCTTTCGTCGATGAGGTCGCCCACGATCACGGCCGATGCACCGAGGAACTGAGCCGAGTGCGCGCACGCGAGTCCCACCGGACCGGCTCCGGCCACATAGACCGTGGATCCAGGGCGGACACCAGCGCTGTAAGCGCCATGGAAGCCGGTGGGGAAGATGTCCGAGAGCATGGTCAGGTCGCGGATCTTCTCCATCGCCTGATCCCTGTCCGGGAACTTCAGTAGGTTGAAGTCCGCGTACGGCACCAACACATATTCGGCCTGGCCACCGATCCAACCGCCCATGTCGACATAGCCGTAGGCAGAACCCGGTCGCTCCGGGTTGACGTTCAGACAAATGCCGGTCTTTCCTTCCTTGCAGTTGACGCATCGCCCGCAGGCGATGTTGAACGGTACCGAAACGAGGTCGCCCTCCTTGATGAACTCGACGTCGCGGCCGAGTTCGATGACTTCTCCTGTTATCTCGTGACCAAGCACGAGGTCTCGAGGGGCGGTGGTGCGACCCCTGACCATGTGTTGATCGCTGCCGCAAATGTTGGTCGACACGACCTTCAAGATGGCGCCGTGCTCGCATTTGCGGCCGACGTTTGCGGGGTTGACCCCAGGCCCATCCTTGAGGACGAGTTCCGGGTAATCGATGGTCTGGACCTCGACCTTGCCCGGCTCGAGGTAGGCGAGTGCTTTGTTACCTGGCATGAAACTTCCCCCTTGGCGTGGCTTTGATCCGAATGACGAGGGGCTATTCCAAGGTCATCACCTCCCCGGTCGACGAGCCTTGACATCCTCGAGATCACCTGCTCAGAGATCAGGTGTGCCGCCGGAGAAATCGTGCATCGAGTCGCGCTTCCATGCGGCTGCGGGTGCGACGGCATCGCTCACCCTGTTGGGCTACCTCCTCCAGTACGGCCTATACCTACGATCGCTGTCGTGTCCACTCGGCGGCAAAAGATGGGTGGAGTGCGCTCCAGTCTCCGCCTCGGCCCAGGTCCCCTTGTCGCAGTGGACCGGCCGGATGCCTCCGTGCCACTCCTTCCTTCGGTCGGTATCCATCTATCGTCTAACCCATGCGGATTGCCCTGGCCGGGGACACCATGCTTGGGCGTGGGGTCGCCGAGACACTCGAGGCCGATCCTCGCGCGCTGCTCTTCGATCCTCCGGTTGCTGAGATCTGCCGGGAAGCCGATTTCTGCGTACTAAATTTCGAATGTTGCATCTCTGACCGGGGCGAGCGACGGGCATATCCGCATAAGCCGTTCCACTTTCGTGCCCCTCCGGTCGCCCTGGACGTGCTAACGGAGCTGGGAGTTGATTGCGTGAATCTGGCGAACAATCATGCTCTCGACTTCGGCTGCGACGCGCTCCTCGATACCTTCGAGCATCTGCGATCGGCGAGTATCCAGTGGGACGGCGCGGGCCGCGATGTCGACGCGGCGCGGGCGCCTACCGCGTTGAAGAAGGGCGCTTCATGTTTGGTCGTTCTGGGAGCGAGCGACCATGTTGCCGACTTCGCTGCGGGGCCTGATCAGCCGGGTATCGCGCTCGCTGAACTCGGAGGCAAGGTATCTCCATGGTTGCTGGCCGCCATAGAGGACCACAGGCACGACCCGGTGCTCGTGTCGCCACACTGGGGTCCGAACATGAACCCAGAGCCGCTTCCTCGCGTCCGAGCCGCGGCCGACGCAATGGTCGCGGCGGGAGCCGCTCTGGTTGCCGGTCACTCCGCGCATCTCTTCCACGGTGTGAAACCACCGATCCTGTATGACCTCGGGGACTTCATCGACGACTACGCGGTGGACCAACGATTGCGCAATGACCTGGGACTGCTGTTCGTTGTAACACTGACATCGGGCGGATCTCTCAGATCGAAGCGGTTCCACTTAGGCTCGACTATTGCCACACGCGCCTCGCTGCGGGCAACGACGCCGAATGGATCGGCAGGCGATTTTCGCTCGCATGCGAAAAGCTCGGAACGTCTGTGGAGTCGGACCAGGACAGGTTGATCATCCAGGTGTGATTTGGCCCCCACGCCAGATGGCCTCAGGCGCATGGGTTTCATGGGCCGCAACGGTCGATAGGCTGGTGACATGAGAGATCGGAGCAGGTGAACCGGGCGTGAAGATCGGGGCGGCACTGTCCACAAAACCAGACGCGCGCAACGCTGCCGCGGAGGCGACCCTGGAGGCGGCGCGCCGCCTCGGCGATAGACACCCGAGCCTGGCCATTGTGTTTGCGTCTGCTCATCACGCGCCACAAGCAGAAGCAGTGGTGGACGCCGTCCACGAGGCAGCGACCCCCCAAGCCCTGGCGGGATGCGTGGCCGAGGGAGTGGTGGGAACCGGCAAGGAGGTCGAAGCGCAGCCGGCCGTCTCGGTGTGGCTCGCGAGCCTAGAGACAGAGGTTCGCACCTTCCACTCCCAGTTCACTCAAACCGGTGGCCACGCGGCCTTTTCCGGCTGGCCCGAAGCTCCGGCCGGGGCATACCTGTTGATCGCCGACCCATTCAGCTTCCCCGCCGACCTGCTGCTGAAGTCCATGAACGAGCAGACGCCGGACTCACCCTTCATCGCCGGGGGAGTGGCGAGTGGAGGCAGGAGCCCGGGCGAGACGCGGCTGTTCATGGATCGGAAGGTGATGGACTCGGGGGCGGTGGGTGTGGCACTGACCGGCAACGTGGAGGTCGTCGCACTCGTCTCTCAAGGATGCCGCCCCATCGGGCAGGTCCTGACGGTGACTCGCTCGGAAGGCAACGTCATCTTCGAACTCGGCGGTAAGGCTCCGGTTCAACGAATCCAGGACCTGTACGCGTCGCTTCCCGAGCACGACCGCAAGCTCATGACAGAAGGACTATTGGTCGGACGGGTCATCGACGAATACAGGACGGAGCTCGAGCGCGGTGATTTTCTCGTGCGCAGCGTCGTCGGCGCCGATCCCGACTCGGGGGCCATTGCCGTGGGCGACGCGGTGGCGGTCGGAGAGACGATCCAGTTCCAGGTGCGCGATGAGGCCTCCGCCGACGAAGACCTGCGAACCACACTGAAAGTCGCGCGCGACAGGGTCGATGGCCGTGGTATCGCCGGTGGGCTGCTGTTTACATGCAACGGACGCGGCTCGCGCATGTTCTCCACACCCGATCACGACGCCGCCCTGCTCGCCTCGGAGCTCGACGACCCTCCGATTGCAGGCTTCTTCTGTGCAGGGGAGCTGGGGCCGGTGGGGAGCAAGAACTTCCTGCACGGCTTCACCGCGTCGATGGCGCTCTTCTCCGAAGACCTGAAGGCACCGTGAGGACGAGGTCGTGACCAAGCACGTGGAGCTGCACTGGCACACCGCAAGTGACGGCGACGCGCTCACGGCCGAGGGTCAGGGATGCGGTGTGGAATCGCCTAAAACCGAGGATGGCGCTGGTGACTTTTTCAACCTCTTGACGGGAAGCGGCCACTACACCTGGGAATCCGGCTGCCCTTGTATCAGCAGGCTTCAGGGGAAACGGCCGAAGGTGCCTGCGGGCATGCTCGTCTCGGCCGGCGGCCAGTCGGCGTCGCCGCCGATGCTCCCTCGGATCGAGTATAGGGTCCTCTTTCCAGAGGACCCCGGTGTCGGTCCCCCGGGCTTTGGAGAAGTGGCGCACTACCGGGAGGAGCGATGTCGGAGATTCCCTCGAAGGGTGAGCCGACCGGGTGAACGGCGGCATCGGGCGCGCGGAGCTTGCCCCGCTTGAAGAGCCGCCGGTCCTGGTCGCGCGCCCACGCGTCGGCGTGGTGCTCGCGGCCGGGCGCTCGGAACGCCTCTCCAGGATCACCGGCGGCGGCTCGAAGGCTCTCGTTCGTGTGGGCGGTCTGTCTCTCGTGGAGCGCGCGGTCCGAACGCTTCTCAATGCAGGTCTGCAGCAGGTCTTCGTGGTGGTCGGCCATCATGCCGGGCCCGTCGTCGCCGTGGTCAACCGGCTGGCGCCCGGCAAGGTTCGAGCTGTCTACGCGGACGGCTGGGAGGCCGGGAACGGGGCCTCGCTCGCCGCGGCCGCAACGCTCGTCTCCGAGGAGCAGTTCTTCGTCGTCCAGACGGCGGACCATGTGTTCGCCGAAGGAGCACTCGACGCGCTGGTCCGCGCCGGCGAGCCGGCGGTTCTCATCGACCAAGCGCCCGAGCGCGACGCCTGGGACGAGGGCACGCGCGTTCGACGATCGGGCGGGCGCGCCGTCGCTTTCGACAAGGGACTTCAGGAGCAGGCGATCGACTGCGGCGCGTTCGTCTTTCCCGCGGGGATCTTCGAGGCCCAGCGCCGCGCCGCGGCCGCGGGAGATCCGTCTCTCTTCGGCGCCGTGACGCGCTTCGCCACGGACCATCCGCTCGCCGTTGTCTTGCTCCCGGCCGGGAGCTGGTGGCAGGACGTGGATACGCCTGAGGATCTGGGTCTCGCGAGGATCCGGCTCCGCCGGTCGCTCATCAAGGAAGCCGACGGACCCGTCTCGCGCTATCTGAACCGCCCGATCTCAAGCTCGATCTCGATGGCCGTAGCTCCGCTTCGCCTCTCGCCCGACCTGGTCTCTGTGATCGCGTTCTTGTTCGGAGTGGTTGCGGCCGGCCTTCTCGCGACGGGGTACGGGATCGCGGGAGGCGTCCTGGTCCACCTGGCTTCGGTGCTTGACGGCTGCGACGGAGAGGTGGCGCGCCTCCAGCTTCGCGCAAGCCCGAGGGGAGCCTTGCTCGACGGCGTCCTCGACCGAGCCGCCGATGCCGCGATCCTCGCCGGACTCGGCCTGTGGGCGCACGGCGACACCTCGGATCCGGGGCTGGCGCTTGGCCTCGCGGTAGCGGCCACCTTCGGCGCGATGCTCTCGATGGCCTCGAAGGACCGAATCGCCCTGCTCGGGCTAACGCCAGCGCCCGAAAGAGCACTCGGGTGGCTGCTCGGCGGCCGCGACGGGAGGCTGCTGCTCATAACGATCGGCGCCCTCTTTGGCCGGCCAATGCTCACACTCGGGGTCGTGTCCGCGACGTCCATGCTCAGCCTGCTGCTGAGGGTCTATCTCGTCCGACGCCTGGTCCGAACACCGGCATCTCGGGGACGCCCCGGCTAGCCGATTCTTGTCAGTTCGCGTTCGTCGACATCGGCGACGAAGACGTCCTCCTCGTGGCCCGACTCGTAGGACCTCGCCGGGCAACAGGGTCGTTGTCGGGGTTTCCCTCCAACGGCCGTGGGAGACTTCGTAGCTCCTCCCGTCGAGAGCCTGACGACGCGGGGCCGCTTTATCGGTCGCCGCAGGACACTCAATTCGTGACGGAGCACGATGATCTCGAGATCCTTGGCGGCCTCGCCCTGGCCATCTGAGACCAGCAGCCTGAGCATCATCCGAATCACCAGGTACATGAGCGATAGAAGCATTGGCCTCCCTCGTTCGATTAGCTAACGAGGAACATTAGGAGGCCTGGTCACGAGGGGAATCGGATAAGTGCACCCTTCAGGCAGTCAGCTATCGCGCAAGTCTGCCCGCCTGAAGAGAATTTTCGGTGTTGAGAATTTTCGGTGTGTCGGGCGATAGATTTCCTGATGCTGAGCCCTAACTTGGTATTCGTCAGTTCCAAATGCACCGACTGTCCCGGATGCGGCCCGTGGATGCTCGATTCTGATGGGGGCATTCCACGGCATTTGCCGTTGCCTCAACCTGCGTCACACAAGTTTGCGCTCGCCCGCTGCGATGCTCTCGGAAATCAGAGGGATGGAGGTCATTGGAAATCCGTCTGATCCATGGCCGGGGCAATTCTGATGTCACCATCGCCCGATAGCGAGGTCACCCGGAGCTGGCTGCGGGCCCCGTTCGCCAACATCCATCTCGGTGGGATCGGTCGGCGTCGCAACCCGCCCACGAAGATCAGAAAACGAGGACCTTTTCCGCTTCCTCGGCGAGCTTGGCCGCCCCAGGTGGAGTCGTCCACTGCGCGTTCGCGACCTTGAGGTCATCGTCGGTCGCCCCACGGGCGATCGCGCAGGCCTTTCAGACGTAGACGGGGACGTTGTGATCGCGCGCCTTGGCCAGCAGCTCGCGCATCGGAGGGACGCCGATGCCCTCCATTCTTTCGGGGTTGTCCCCCAGGACGATCTCGGCCCCATCTCCCACCAGGACGATGGCGACGTCGTGGCCGACCTCGACAGATCCGTTGAGGGCCATGTGAAGCGGGATGGAGGCAAGCGTCGGATCCCCTGTCCCCTTCGTGGCCATGTAGACGAACTTCATCGCCCTACCCCTGATTGTCGGACTTACCGTGTGTATAGACGCTCTTTCCACGAACGTCTAGTGCGGAGTTCACCCGTATGGGTTACGAAGCTCGTCAGCCTCCGTAACTTGCCTCTAGCCGGCCGACATGCCTCCAGCAGGGTTTCCTTGCCGTTGAGATGGTGCGCCTTCGTTCATCCTGACCCGACGTGGTCCGACCCAGTCGACCCAGGTCCTGTCGAGCTGGGCGTACTTCAAGGGCATCGAGGGCGGTGACCTCGCTCATGTTCGGGTCCGTGAGCCGAAAGCGCGGTTCGACCTCGAAAACGAGATCGAGCAAGCGTGTCGGTTACTCGGAGCAGACTCGGTCGAGATCAGTTTGGCTCGGTACCGACTCCTCTGTGTCTCCACTGGCGAAACTCCCCAAGTGGTCACGGAAGGAACGGGACTGCGCGGTGCGGGCCTACTGCACAAATCCGCTGGACCGCGGCGCGCCCCGGCTCCGCGATCACGAGATCCTCGTAAGCCACGACGCGCAGGCGCCCGCGCACGGCCTCGAGCAACTCGCCGGACCGTAGCAGGACGTCGGGATTCTTGGGGCGCCCGAAGCGCTCATTGCCCGACGCAAACGTCTCGTAGATGAAGAGCCCGTCGGTCTCTACGGCGGCCACCAGATCCGGCATCAATGGACGGTACAGGAAGTTCGTGACCACGACGCCGGCGAAGTGCCGGCCCGCGAAGGGGAACGGTGATCCGTTTTCGAGGTCGGCCTCGAGTGTCTCGAGGCCGGGGTGACCCGTTAGGTCGGACACGCCTGACAGGTCACGGTCGATGGCCACGATGCGATGGCCTCGCTCGAGGAACAAACGCGTGTGACGTCCGGTCCCGCACGCGACGTCCAGCACGTCGCCGCCGGCTGCGACGAGATCGGCAAAACGGACGACCCAAGGAGAGGGCTCCACATCCGCATTGTCGCCCTACCTGCACCAAGGACGCCGCGCCGTCTAGTGAACTCCGGAGGCGGGCTACGCCTTCACCCAACCCCCTCGTACGCCGCCACCTCCCAGTGGTCCACGGTCGGCGTCCGATCTTAGCAGGAACTGGTCGTCCTCCGGGTAGTACACGGCCCGCTCGACGATCTCACCGGCGAGCGCCCGAATCGCCTCGAGGCAATCCCTCAACCAGAAGAAGATGAACTCCGCCCGCTCCGCTCCCACCCGGCGCAGGACGAGTAACCTCGGGTTGCGGCGGTGTCAGGGAACGTCCCCACTACTCACAAGGCTTGCACGCCGAAAACGCGAGAGTGACCGCAGCGGCAGCTCGACGGGCACTTGCGGCCTCGCGTCGGCAGCTTGTGACCCACATAGGGCGCCTCCCCGCTGTGTGATCTTCTCCTGGCCGCGCAGGCTGGTGAATTCGCCGGAGCCTGGACAAGTTCGCTTACGAAGAGTCCAGGGTCGTCCGCTCTCGTCGCCGTGGCCCGACAGAGTCGGGCTTGGGGCTATCGTGAGGACATGGGTGAGGGCGGATCTTTAGGGAACGGGGTCGTCGACACCCTCGGACGGCCGCTGCGCGATCTGCGTATATCGGTAACCGACCGCTGCAACTTCCGTTGCGTCTACTGCATGCCCAAAGAGGTGTTCGGGCGCGACTACCAGTTCCTCGAACGCGCCGAGCTTCTGACCTTCGAAGAAATCGAGCGTGTCGCACGCATCTTCGTGGCCCTGGGGGTGAACAAGATCCGCCTCACTGGAGGAGAGCCCCTCGTGCGCCGCGACATCGAGAGGCTCATCGAGATGCTGGCAGCCATCGACGGCCTCGATCTCGCTCTGACGACCAACGGATCGATGCTGGCCACGCGAGCGAGAGCGCTCGGGGAGGCGGGACTGAGGCGAGTCACGGTGAGTCTCGACTCGCTCGACGACGATGTCTTCAAGGCGATGAACGGCGTCGATTTCCCAGTAGAGCGGGTCCTCGAGGGCATCGAGGCGGCCGCGGTTGCCGGTCTCGGTCCCGTCAAGATCAACATGGTGCTGAAACGCGGGATGAACGAGAACAGCATCCTTCCGATGGCCCGATACTTCCACGGTACCGGTCACATCCTCCGCTTCATCGAGTACATGGACGTGGGCAGCACCAACGGCTGGCGGCTAGACGAGATCGTCCCCGCCCAAGAGGTCGTCGCGACGATCGACGCCGAGATGCCGCTCGAGCCGGTCGATCCCAGCTATCGGGGCGAGGTCGCCAACCGTTACCGGTACAAGGATGGCGGGGGTGAGATCGGCGTGATCGCCTCGGTCACGCAGCCCTTCTGCGCGAACTGCACCCGGGCGCGCATATCGGCCGAGGGCAGGCTATACACGTGCCTGTTCGCAACCGGGGGTCACGACCTGCGTGCACTCGTGCGCGGCGGGGCTCCCGACAACGAGCTCGCGAACACGATCGCCTCTCTCTGGAGGGTTCGCGAGGACCGCTACTCGGAGATTCGCTCGTCTGAGACCGCGGGGCTCGAGAAGATCGAGATGTCCTACATCGGCGGCTGATTGATGGCGTTGTTCCAACGGAAGAGATGGGTGAGCAACTGCAGCTAGAGATTCTCCGATGGGGGGAACGGGGTCCCCGCGCACTGCTGATCCACGGCCTAACCTCCTCGGCTCGGAGTTGGTGGCGCTTGGGTGCGGAGATGGCAAGAGCCGGCTACCGGGTTGACGCACCCGACCTGCGCGGCCATGGCGACAGTCCTCGGGGAAACGACTACCTTCTCGCCTCCTATGCGACCGACGTGCTGGCACTCGAGCGCGAGTGGGACGTGGTTGTGGGCCACTCGCTCGGCGGGGCCATCGCCGCCATCGCCCAGACGACGGACCCCAGTTTTGCGACTCGCCTCGTGCTCGAAGACCCATTGCTGAGTCTGTCTGAGCCGGAGAGTTTCAACACCGAATATGTGAAGCCCTTCGAGGACCCGAGCGCTGGTGCGGTCCTTGCTCAGTATCCGAGGTGGCACCCACAGGACGCTCGCATCAAGGCGGAGGCGCTCGAGGCATCGAGCCCGGAAGTCGTGCGGCGCACCGCCCTGGAGAATCAGCCGTGGGATCTGGTTCCACTGGCGATGGAGGTCGATTGCCCCACGCTGCTCATCGCGGCGGATCCCGACGAGAACGCGCTGGTCACCCCCGAGATGGGTGAGGGAATCGCGGCGGCGAATCCGCATGTCACCTTCCGGGTGCTGGCCGGCGCAGGCCATTCCCTACACCGCGACTCATACGGGGCGTTCTGGCAGGTTCTCCATGGTTATCTCTCCACATGAACCTCGAGACTCAGGCAAGATCGGTGGATCTCGAGGCGGGCACCCTCGTGGTGGTTTGGGCCGACGAGCACGTGTCGCAATTCGAGCTCGTCGAGTTGCGATGGCGCGGCCGATAGAATTAAGAAGAACGGAGGGAGCACTCGAATTGGCGAATATCCATGACAACGTGGACGGCTTCATGACGACACTGGATCATCCACGCAAGAGCGAGATCGAGGAGCTACGCATCTCCATCCTCGGCGCGCGTTCGGGCATCACCGAGCGGATCAAGTGGAACGCTCCGAGCTTCTGCTACCACGACGACGACCGAGTGACATTTCGATTGCAGCCGGGAAACCGCGTCGAGCTGATCTTCCACCGAGGCGCTAAAGTGCGGTCCGAAAGTGACGCCTTTGCCTTCGAGGACCGCACCGGCCTCTTGAAATGGGCAAGCTCGGATCGAGGTGTGGTCACGGTCGCAGACAGACAGGATCTAAGAGCGAAAAAGGCCGACATCGTGAATCTCGTCACTCTCTGGATGGGGTCGACGGCCGACTAGCATGCGATTCCCTGCGCCCCGGCGAGGCTGGGCCTCTCGGACTCTCACCGACGGTGACCGACGAGGACTTCATAATCGCAGCTTAGGTAGGTCGCCAAGAGCTCGCACGTGAACCTACGGATTAAGAGTCCGCTCCTTGGGTGTTGTCGTTGCTTCTCAAGTGTTGGCGAAATGATGCATCGTCCCAGGTCAGCGCCATGATGTGGACTCGCAAAGCTTGTCTTTGCTTTGTATGGTCTTGCGTCGCGCGCGTGTCGAAATCGTGTCGCGCCTTACAGGGACGAATGGACGAGCAAAACGACATCGACCCTACGGCATCCTGGGCGAGGGGATATAGAGAGGGCATCGACTTACTCAAACTCCGCATCAATGTCGCCTCGAGAGTCGAAGCTCTCCTCAAGGCCGCTCGTGAAGCCGCTCGCGAGGCGAACCGATGGGAGGGATTGTAGCGTGCGGGGAGCGACGGATACGGCTGTCCATGGCCATGTGAAAGTCCCCACCTGTGGCCACTCGAAAGTCTCCACTCACTGATCTGAGCTAATCCGCATGGGCGACCCCCGGGGTCGCGATGGTGCTGGTGACTGACCCACACCAGCGA
>JBOGWU010000048.1:0-6271 GCA_050693935.1 Actinomycetota bacterium
GACCTCAGCCCAGTAACCGGCCCGCTCCGCGTCTAGGACGCGATGATTTCCCGGCCGCAAATCAGTCATAAGGACAGGCCGGGACGTGCTTGTCGCCGAGCGAGGGCGGAGGCGGGAGCGGCCGTGCTAAGACGGATACACCGTGAGTGAGCCGATAGTGGGCCGTGTGAGCCCTCGGTCATCGGGAAAGGAGCGCTGATGAGCAGTGTGAGGGTCCTCGTCGGGACTCGCAAGGGCGCCTTCGTTCTGGAGTCGGACGCCACGCGGGCGAGCTGGGACGTCCGCGGCCCCCTCTTCGGGGGCTGGGAGATATATCACATGGCCGGCTCACCGGCCGATCCCGACCGCCTCTATGCGGCCCAGTCGACGGGCTGGTTCGGCCAGATCATCCAGCGCTCCGACGACGGGGGCACGACGTGGGAGCCCGTGGGCAACGACTTCGCCTACGCCACCGAGGCCGGTAGCCACAAGTGGTACGACGGCACACCGCATCCCTGGGAGTTCGCGCGCGTGTGGCACCTCGAGCCGAGCCCTACGGATCCGGACACGGTCTACGCGGGCGTCGAGGATGCGGCGCTGTTCCGCTCTGTGGACGGCGGCCACGTGTGGGAGGAGCTTCCCGGATTGCGCACCCACGACTCGGGCTCCGACTGGCAGCCGGGAGCAGGAGGCCTGTGTCTTCACTCGATCGTGCTTCACCCCACCGATCCGGAGCGCATGCTGATTGCGATCTCCGCGGCCGGCGTCTTTCGCACCGACAACGGGGGCAAGACGTGGCAGCCCGCCAACCGGGGGCTGCGCTCGGAGGGGCTTCCCGACGAGGATGTGGAAGTGGGGCACTGCGTCCATCGCATCGCTATGCATCCGGCTCGTCCCGACGTGGTGTTCATGCAGAAGCACTGGGACGTGATGCGCAGCGACGACGGGGCCGAATCGTGGCAGGAGGTCAGCGGCAATCTGCCGTCGGACTTCGGATTCCCGATCGCCATCCATGCTCACGAGCCGGACACCATCTACGTCGTTCCGATCGAGAGCGACTCCTTACACTATCCACCCGACGGGCGGCTGCGTGTCTATCGCAGCCGGACCGGCGGCAACGAGTGGGAGCCGCTCACGCGCGGCCTCCCGCAGGAGGACTGCTACGTCAACGTGTTGCGCGACGCGATGGCAGTTGACTCACTGGATTCGTGCGGCATCTACTTCGGGACGACCGGAGGTCAGGTGTATGCGTCGGCCGACTCAGGGGACTCGTGGACTCCGATAGTGAGAGATCTCCCATCGGTCCTTTCCGTCGAGGTCCAGACATTGTCATGATTCGCGTCGTGCTTCCCTACCATCTGCGGACGCTCGCCGGCGTTGACGGTGAGGTCCTACTCGACGTCGAAGGGGGAGTCACGCAGCGTGCAGTGATCGATGCTCTCGAGGCGCGTTATCCCCCGCTGCGGGGGACGATTCGCGATCGTGTTAGCGATCGGCGCCGGCCTTTCCTGAGGTTCCACGCTTGTGAGCAGGATCTGTCCCATGAATCACCGGACGCTCCTCTGCCCGATGAGGTCGCCGCCGGAAAGGAGCCCTTCCAGATCGTGGGCGCCATGGCGGGTGGTTAGCGACCCATAAAGGGCCTGCATCGCTTCCTCCTTCTCCGTCAGTCGAAGCCGAAGAGCGGGGGGAGGACGGCGACGACGATCACGGTCCAGAGGGCGAAGATGGGGAGGTAGGAGGTCTGCCATCGCTCCAGCCTGTGGAAGGCGGTTCGTCCCGTGAGGAACTGCATCGAAAGCCAGGCCGCGCGGGCAAGATTCACGAGCAGGACGAGGTTGAGGCCGAGCGCTGCCGCGCGGTTCGGGGTGAACCCGAGATCGCCGATCCGCGCCACTATCGAGCCGAGCACCAATACATCGAGTACGAGAGCGCTCGCGACGGCGAGCAACTGGACGCGGTCCATCAGCCCGGCCGGTCGGGAAGGCTCCCGCGCGGACATCGCGTAGAGGACGAGACCCAGTACTACGACCATGAGGGCGTCGAAGGTGCCGAGCAGCTCGCGGTCGAACTCGCCGGCGGCCCCCGACACCATGTATGTGGCCGCGGCGACCGTCAGCATCACGGCGAACAGCGGGGTGAAGAGCATGGTGAGCACCGGCGCCATGTTCTCGACCACATGTTGTTTGGACTCCACGAGCCACGCCGCCACGATCACGGCGCCGGCAGCACCCGACGGCAGCACCCACTGGAGGACCCGGTCGCCGAGGTCGGGCCCGATCGGCTCGAGGATCAGCGCGGTGAGTCCGAGCAGCACGCCCCCACCCAGCGCGATGAGCACGTAGTAGATGGCCCACTCGCCGGTGAAGCGAACGAAGTCCATGCGTCGGTCGTGCGAGCTGATCGTGCCGCCCATGTATGGGTAGCCGATCGCGAACCACAAAACGACGGGGAGGTGAGCCATAACCAAGATCTCGGCAGCCGAGTCCGCACCGTAGGGGTAGAGGTTGACCAGGAGCGCGAAGAGCACGAAGGGAGCGAACGTCAGCACCCAACCCCGGGTGTCGAGCTGCCGTCTGCGGGCGAAGTAGCCGGCGAGGAAAGGCAGCACGAACAGACTGAAGTTCCGGAACAGCCAGTCTGCTTCCTCCTCGGGGAACCCCGCGGCAAGGCGCGCGATCTGCATCGCGACGGCCGCAGCCGCGGCGAAGGCGAACGCTTCGAGCCACTGGTTGGACGAGCGCGCCTGCTGGTCGTCACCTCTCAGAACGAGCTGTTTCCACAGTCGGCCGCTGTGCTCGCGCGCGAACTCCCGGGACAGGGTGTCGAGGTCCCCCATCCGCTTCACTGCAACGAGGAACGCTTCATCGGCTGCGAGACCGGCCCCACCCAGCTCGGTGATCTGGTCGCGAAGATGGACCTCTAGCTCATCGACATCGCGGCCGTCGACGGCCGGGGCCTTTGCAACGTAAGCCCGCCACTCGGCGATCTGTAACTCCACGCCATCCATGCTCACGCCTCACCGAGGGCCATCGGCAGGGAACCGGAGCCTCGCCAGATGTCACCCAATGCACGCGTGACGGTGCCCCACTGCCGTTGCTGCTCCGCGAGTGCGGCTCGCCCGTCGTTGGTGATCGCGTAGTACCTGCGGCGACGCCCTTCTGGCGGCGTCCGCCAGTCCGTTGTCACGTACCCGAGCCGGCGGAGGCGATGGAGCAGCGGATAGAGCATCCCGTCGGTCCACTCGAGCTCACCCCCGGAAAGCTCACGCACCCGTTTCAGGATGGCATAGCCGTAGCTCTCATCCTCGGCCAGGATCGCGAGCACGAGCGGGGTAGCCGAGGCCGCGACCAGGTTCTTGTTGATGTGCAAATCCGCCCCTCCCATAGCTCGAAGGCATATGCATAGTAGCACAAGGTATAAGGCTGCGGGGGTTCGTGACCGGATTACGCTCGCTTCACTCTCGAAAGGACGGGATTGCGTGAACTGGACACTGGAAGTAGTGATCGTCCCGGTCTCGAACGTGGATCGGGCCAAGGCCTTCTACGCCGATCAGGTCGGGTTCCACCTGGACCACGACAACCGGCACGGTCAGATGAGGGTGGTCCAGCTCACTCCGCCCGGCTCGGGCTGTTCGATAGTCGTCGGCGAAGGGATCGGCGAGATGACACCAGGTTCCCTCAAAGGCCTGCAGCTCGTCGTCCCTGACATCAGGACCGCGCGAGCTCAACTCGTCGAGCGCGGGGTCGATGTCAGCGAGGTTCAGGTTGTCGGCTCGGACCCGGCGGACCCCGACCTCCCCAAGGAGGCCCTCGACAACGTGGGGTTCATCTACTTCAGCGACCCGGAGGGCAACGGGTGGGCCGTGCAGCAGATCTCGTCACGAGGCTGAGCCGTGGTTCTCGCCAAAGGGTAATGCCGGCGCTCTGGATCCATGCCGCGCAGACGGAGACAACTTGGCTGGGTTTGCTGCGGCGTAGGACTGGGGAGGCGGGTCTAGCTCCAGTCGATGATGCGCTGGACGCTGCTGCTGCCGTAGTCCGCGAACCAGATTCCCAGAGGCAAAGCCGTCAGCATTCCCAGTCCCGGAAAAAGTCGAAGGCGGACGTACTGTCGCCATCTGGTATTGAAGGAGACGCATGAGGGTCAAGGGTTCTTTGCCGGAGCTGGTTAGGAAGACAGTCGAGCGCGACGTTGGTCGCTATTGCGACGAGCGCCTGCCTTCCCATGTTCAAGACAAGATCAGGATGGAGTACGAGATCCGCGGCAACTCGGTCACGATCGTTGAGCGTCGACCGCCATGGCGGGAAGACTTCGGATCTGAGTGGAGCCGGCTAACGGTCGCGCAGCTTCGATATGAGGACGAGAAGTGGGCGCTCTATTGGAGCGACCGAAACGGCAAGTGGCACTTCTATGACCTCTTTACTCCGACTCCCGATCTTTCGGCTGCGTTGACCGAGATTGACAACGACCCCACGGCCATCTTCTGGGGATGAAGCAGAGGTATACTTTTCGCCATGATGGACCCGCGAATCATCCAAGGAGGTGACGGAGGCATCCCCTCCATATGCACGCCCCCATAGGGGCTGACAGAGGAGGAATGATGCCTTACCGGGTCCGGATCCGGAAGTTCTTGAACAGGCCTGGCTATCACGCGGGTGCTTATGTCCTTGCCCAGGTCGAAGACTCAAGCAAGCACAAGAAGGACAAGTACGGCTGGCCCTATGTTCACGTCGATCTCACGCTGGCCGATTGCAGTCGTGTCGTGAGCTTTGATTTCGATTTGTCGACGGCAAGGCAGCGCGCAAACAGCCTCCACAAGGTCGACGTCCTGGTCGATAGCCTGATTCAGTTCCGGGACGCACTTCAGGCTGAGGTGGATCTGGCCGCGAAGCGCAGCCGTGGAAGGAAGCGCGGCGCCACGGGCCGGACAGAGGACGTTGAATCCTGGGACGGCTTCCTTGAATCGCTCGATTAGTAGGGTTTGGGGTGGGTCGCCAGGTGTGTGATTCCACCGGATGGTGGACACGGCTGAGTGAGCATGTCGCGGGTCATGGTGGACACCCCTAGCCTGGAGGTGTCGCTTGGATGTGGCCCGCTACGTGGTCGACGCGGTGGTGCTGGAAGGGCGCAGCTACCGGGAGGTTGCTCGAGCCCACGGGGTCTCGAAGTCATGGGCCGCCAAGCTGGTGGCCCGCTACCGATCCGGCGGCTACGAGGCGATCGCAGCGCGCAGCAAGGCGGCCCGGCGGGTGGCCAACCGCAGCTCGGAAGCGCTCGAAGAACGCGTCGTCAGGCTGCGCAAGGAACTCACCGAGCAAGGCTTCGACGCCGGCGCTCAGACGATCCACTACCACCTAGCCTTGAGCGATTCCCACCCGCCGTCGGTCTCGACGATCTGGCGCATCCTCAAGTGGCGCGGCTTCATCACGCCGGAGCCTCACAAGCGTCCCAAGAGCTCCTACATCCGCTTCGAGGCAAGCCTTCCCAATGAGACCTGGCAGGCCGACGTCACCTTCATCGAGCTCAAAGACTCAAGCAAGGTGGAGATCTTGAACCTCATCGACGACTTCTCGAGGCTCTGCGTGGCCTCCAAGGTGCTCGCCACCACCAGCTCACCCGATGTGGTTCAGACCCTCTATGAGGCGGGCGGCGCCTGGGGTCTGCCGGCGTCGCTTCTGACCGACAACGGCTGCATCTTCACGGCCACCCATCGCTACGGCTACTCGGCGTTCGAGTCCGAGCTGTTCCACCTCGGCATCGCCTGCAAGCACTCGCGCCCTTATCACCCCCAGACTTGTGGCAAGGTCGAGCGCTTCCATCAGACCCTCAAGAAGTTCCTGGCCAAGCAGCCGCAGGCGATCACGCTGGCTGAGCTGCAAGCCCAGGTCGATCGCTTCGTCGCCTATTACAACGAGTTCCGTCCGCATCGCGCCAAGGGTCGCAGGCCACCCCAGCAGGCGTTCGACTCGCGCGACAAAGCTCATCCTCGCAAGCTGCAGGGCATCCCCGCCAAAGAGCTGCGCGTTCGCCACGACAAGGTCGACATAGACGGCTCGGTGACGCTTCGATATCGCAGCAAGCTGCACCACATCGGGATGGGCAACGCGCTGAGGGGCACCAGGGTGATCATGCTCGTGGCAGGACGCGACATCCGGGTGTTGTCCGAAGACGGCGAGCTGCTCAGGCAGCTGACTCTCGACCCGAGCAAGGACTATCAGGCCCGAGGCAGATCGTGAAGGTGTCCACTATGCTCCGCGACATCTGTCCACGATGCCCCGCGACATCACAG
>JBOGWU010000049.1:0-56300 GCA_050693935.1 Actinomycetota bacterium
GTTGTAGACCTGCAGCTGGCCGATGCCGAAGGAGTCGAACCCGACGTTCGATTGGCCCAGCAGCTTGGCCGACACCTTCAGCGCCTGGCCCTCGGCGAGCTCGACTGCGTAGAACAACTCCTCGGACATCCGGATCGAGTCCGAATAGCCACCGGTCGACACCACCGGCGCCTCGGTGAAGCTGCCCCCGCCCTTGACCGGGGAGCCCCTCTGGGCGATCGAAGGAGGAGCGACGAGCAGACTCGTAAGCGAGACCAGCAGGAGAACCACGCCCCTCATCTAGTTCCCACCAACCTCCGGGCCCCCATCGCGCCGAGCGCCGCACCAAGGAGCCCGAACGCGAGCCCACCGATGATCAGCATCATCGTGTTGCCGCTCGACGCACCGTCCTCGGGGGCCGAGGTCGTACCGCCCTCGCCCGGTTGCTCCGTGGGTGTGGGCTCGACCGGATCTCCTGTGACCTCGACGAGCATCTCGATCGGATACTCCTCCGCGGGATCGCCCTGCGAGTCGAGTGACAGGGTCAAGTAATAAGTCCCGGGCACCTGCATCACCGGTTGGGTCGCCGCGGGACCGATGGTCTCGGTTGCCACCGAGATGGACTGCAGGCTCTCACCGGTCGAAACCGCCGCATCGTTGGCAACGAACTCTTGGGACGGGTTGGTAAGCCTGAGGTCCAATGTGCCGAGGAAGTTGATCTCGCCAACCGTCGCCACCGACGCTCCCAGCGACTGCCCCTCGGCGAGATCGACCGCGTAGAAGAGGCTCTCGCCCGGCGAGATCGAATCGGTGAACTGCCCCGAATCGAGCGCGGGAGCGTCCGCGGCCGACGAGCCGCCGGTCACCGCGGTTCCGCTGGCCTCGAATTTTCGCAGCGCTCGCAGCGAAAGCTGCGCCAGTTGGTCCGACAGCTCCGCCGACGAGTTGGCATCGACGTAGCTGCCCTCGGCCACGCGAGCGATGCACTGGAGCTCCTTGCGGGCTCGGGGATCGACCTGGAAGCCCACCGTGTCGATCCTCAGATCGACCCCCTGTCTGGTGAGCCTCTTGGCGATCTTGCAGGGCGGGGGCGGCGCGCAGGTGTCGATGCCGTCCGACACGAGCACTATCGTGCGGGCACCGGTGGCCGGGAGATCCGCGGCCCCCCTCTTCAGCGAAAGGCCGATCGGGGTGAAACCCTTGGCGTCGAAGGACGCGATCCTCTGCTTCAGGCCGCTGCGGTCGAGGGGGCCGACGGGGGCGATCAACTCCGTGTCCCTGCAGCCTCTCCGCTTGTCGGTGTTGGGGACCCGGTGACCGTAGACCCGCAACCCCACGAGCGAGTCGTCGGGCAGGGCGTCGACCACTCCGTTGAGCGCCGCCTTGGCGCCCTGGATCTTGGTGCCTCCGGCTCCGTCGCTCGCGTTCATGGAACCGGAGGAGTCCAGGATCAGGAGCAGGGCGGGCGGGGCCTCATCGTCGGTCTGCGCCGCGCTCCGGGAGCCGAGGGGCAGAGCCAGCAAGGAGAAGCCGAAGCCAAGCGCGAGCGCCATGATCAGCCACCGGGGCGCGGCGCCGCCGGGGCGCGCCACCGCAGCACGAATTCTCATCGGGCCCGACCCTACCCGGCCGGGCGGCCCACCAGTGGGCCCCTATTCCTCGGCAGGGACAAAGCTGATTTCGAAAGCCGACGGCCCGTATGCGCCTCCGGCGAAGTCGCCGACGATCCCCGCGCGCGCCCCTCCGAGGTCGAAGTGAGCGTGGTCGAAGTGACCCTCTGACAGCCAGATCACCCCGTAGCCCAACTCGGTGATGTGCGAGATAAGGGGGGTGATGGCGGCCTTCTCCGAGGTGCTCTCGCCGGCTCCGAAGTTCACGTCGATGGCGCCGCTGCGGTAGTGCCACGAGCCCTCCGTGTGCACCGGCGCGACGCCACCGAAGGCGGGATGCTCACCGACCTGAAAGCCGTGCGATTGGAGGAAGCTGCCCAGCGCAACGATGTCCAGGGGGCCGGTGGCGAAGTCAGCCTTGAACTCCTTCCAGTCCTCGCCGGGGACTCGACCCGCTCCGCTGTTGCCACTGATTCCGAGGTTCGGGATGCCGCCGGTGTAGGCGAGGGGTTGCGCGTCGAACTCCGCGCGCGACACCTCGGCGCCCTCGAAGTCCTCGGCGTTGAGCACCTCGGCGTCTTCACCAAGCTTCTCGTTGGTCACGACCGCCACCTGCACCTCGAGGCCCTCCAGGTCACAAGAGGTGACGGTCGAGTCGTTCCGAGATGCGTAGTCGTTCGCCGCCGCGCAGACGCGCCCTTCGTCGACAAGGGCGAGGTCCGAGTAGCCCAGCCGTGAGGCCATGTCGAGGAGTTGCGTGCGCAGGTCCTTGGCCGCGGCCGCCGCTGCGGCGTCGGCGCCGGTCTGCGCCGTGGCCGATAGCCCTGCGGCCCGGCCCACTTGAAACAGGATGGCGCCGGCCGCAAGAAGAGCAGTGAACAACACGAGAAGGACAGGCATCACCTGTCCTCCTTCGTGGCCCTTCAAGTGAGTCGGCGCCAATGCCGTCTAAGCTCCGCCGCCGCCGATGCCGCTGATGATGGTCGTGATCTTGGTGACGATGGCCGAGCCGATGCTCGAGTTGGCGGCGATGATGACGCCGACGACGGCAGCGACGAAGGCCAGGATGCCGACGTACTCGGCCGCGGTCTGCCCGTCCTCGCCGTCGAGGGTCTCCCGCAGGCGCAGCGGGGCGTTCTGGAGTGCGACGTAGGTGCGAATCGCCAGATCCTCCATTGCTACCTCCTCCTTTTGGGCCGGGGGCCCGATAAGTCCTGCCGTTGGCGTTTTCATTACGCTTGACAAGACTCAGGCTAGAGATCACCGGTCCGTCCTTCGAGGGTCCCAAGGCCCATTTGGGCGCCTGGGCCGGGCCCAAATGGGGCCTGGGCCCCCCTGCTCGCAAGCCTCATCTGGTTACCCCCAGGTGCGAGGCGATGGCCTCCGCCCGGTTGGTGACGCCGAGCTTGGCGTAGATGCGGTTGATGTGGTTCTTGACGGTCTTCTCCGAGATGAACAGCTCGGCGGCGATGGCGCCGTTCGAATGGCCCCGCGACAGGAGGTTCATGATCTCGGCCTCACGTTCGGTGAGCCTTGCGGGCCCCTCCCGCTCGGCCGTCGCCGGTCCCTCGCGCAGCGCATCGAACACCACCGAGACCACCGCCGGGGAGATCACGTTGTGACCCGCGGCCAGGTCGGTTACCGACTGCGTCAGCTCATCTGGAGTGAAGCGGCCGTGCACCAGATAGCCCGACGCCCCGGCCTTGATCGCACCGTACACCCGATCCTCGTCCTCGGAGTAGGTGAGCATCATCACCCTGGCCATCTTGCTCAGCGGACCGGCGGCTTCGATTCCGTCCATCACCGGCATGCGCACGTCGAGCAGGACGACGTCGGGCTTGTGTTCCTTGGCCATCGCGATGGCCTCTTTGCCGGTCCCGGCCTCGCCGACCACCTCGATTCCGTCGGCGACCTCGAGGAGACTCACCACCCCGCGCCTCAACACCGCGTTGTCGTCGACGATGAGCACTCTGATCATGGCCTCCGCCTCCCGTTCTCACTGGGGCGCGGGGCTGCCTGGGGCACCACGACCCTCATGCTCGAGCCCTCGCCCGGCACCGATGCAACCTCCAAGCAACCGCCTACGCGCTCGGCGCGCTCGCGCATGCCGATGATCCCGAAATGGCCCCCATGGCGAAGCTCGGAGAGGTCGTCGGGGACGTCGAAGCCCCGCCCGTCGTCGTCCACGCTCAAGACGATCTCGCCGGCGGTTGCCTCGAGGCCGAGTCTCACCTTGTCGGCCCCGGAGTGACGCTCGATGTTGCGCACGGCCTCTCGCACTATCGAGAACAGCTCCCAGCGCGTTTCGGGGGCCGCGTCGCAGTCCTCATCGGCGTCGCAGATCAGCGCGATGCCAGTGCGGTCGGACCAGGTAGAGGCGAAGGCGCACACCGCGGTGCCGAAAGGCACCTCGAGCATGTCCGTGCGCATGTCGGTCAACAGCTCCCTTGCCTCCGCCGACGCCAGCTTCGCGGCGCGGGCCACCTGTCCTGCCTCGGATGCCGCCCGCTCGGGGTCCCTGCGCACCCACGCAGGGAGCGCGCTGGCCGTCAACGAGATCCCCTGAATGGTCTTGGCGAGCGAGTCGTGCATCTCGCGTGCCAGGCGGGCTCGCTCGCGCTCGATCACCGTCGAGCGTTCGGCCTCGGCGAGCTTGGCCTCGGTCCTGGCCTGACGATCGAGCAGGTTCCTCACCGCGGCTCCCCCCGCCGCGCACAGCGGGTACAACGCGGGTAGCCCGACGATCAGCTGGAAGGTTCCGACCTCGCCGGCCTCCGCCCTCAGATACAGCCCCGCCCAGTAGAAGGCCAGGATGGCAACCGATAGCACGCCGGCTCCCGTCCATCCGTACAGAACGCCTGCAAGCAACGCGGTTCCGAGTGTGAAATAGAAGAACGGGCTCTCCGCTCCGGTGAGGGTCAGGATGCCCATCGCGATGAACAGATCGCACACGAGGTAGGCGGGATGGCGCAACAGCACCGACCCCAAGCGCTCCCAGAACACGATGGGGAGAAACGAGGTCAGCGCGGCGATGCTCAGGATGCCGAGGAGCAGCCCGAAGTCCTCGAGACGTGAGGGGATCCACAGCACCACCACGGTGAGCGCGATCAGCCGGAAGTTGAAGATCAGCCGGCAGAGGCCGCCGACTCGCTCCATGGACACCCCGGTTTCGCGCTCGAGCTCACGCACCGAACAGGTTCCCGAAGTCGACGTCGGTTCCGGCGATCACCGAGGCGATGATCAGGATGATCGCGCCGGGAACGATGACCGTGGACACGATCAAACTCACGCGCGGCGCGGCTTTGGCGGCGCGCCGCCTGGCCATTTGGTAGAAGGAGCGCCGCATATCCTCAGCCAGGTGGCCGAGCGCGTCGGCAAGCGGCACGCCGAGTTCCTCGGCCTGCAGCAGCGCGGTGACGAATTGGTTGAGCGACTCCGAGGTGTTGCGGCCCTTGATCCCTTCGAGGGCCTGGCGCCTGCTCATGCCCAGCTCCATCTGGCGTAGCGCGGTCATGATCTCCTCGCTGAGAGGGCCCTCGAGGGCCTCGGCCACGCGCCCCAACGCCGAGCGGAAGCCGACGCCCGCGGCCACCGTCACCGCCAGGATGTCCAGGAAATCGGGAAGGTCGTGCTCGATGCGCGCTTGTCGCGCCCGGGCCACGCCGCCCAGCCACAGGTCCGTGTAGAACCAGCCGAAGACGATGAACAGCCCACCGAGCAGGAAGCTCCCGCGCAGGGCGAACAACAGTCCCGCGCCGCCCATGATGATCGTGTAGCCGGCCTTGCGGCCGGCGTAACCCTCGACCGTCATGCCGCCGGGCCGGCCGGCCGCATTGAGCTTGCGAGTAATCGAGGCGCGCCTGCTCTCGCTCAAGCCGCGCATCACGCGCGGGGCAAAGCGATCGCCGAGGGTGTCGTAGAGCCTGCCCACGAGGCTTCTTCGGGTCTCGGTTGGGTGCGCGCCGCGGGTCTCCCTCTCGAGGCGCGACGCGGGCCCCCGGTCGCGCAACAGACGCCAGCCCCAGGTGGCGACGAGCAGGCAGGTGGTCATTGCCCCGCCCGCGAGGATCGGATTCATCTAGACCTCCACCCTCGTGACTCGGCGAATGAGCAGGAACCCGATGACGTAGAGGCCGCCCGCGACGCCCAGAGCGATCAGGCCGGGCAGCGACGAAGTCAGATCGTCGAGCACGCCGGGAGTAACCGCGTTCATGAGCAGCACCGTGACCGCGCCGAGCCCGGCCACCATGTAGCCGGTGAACACTGAACCCGCCATTACCGTCCGGATCTCGCGCGTCAGATCCCTTCGTTGGTCGAGCGTTTCGGCCATGTCCTGCAGCGCGTTAACGAGGTCCCCACCCGAGCGCTGCTGGATGACCAGCGTCGATATGAGCACCCCGACATCGCGCGAGGGCATGCGCTTCTCGAGGTTCTGTAACGCCCGCCCAACCGACTGTCCGAGCGAGAGCTCATCACTGACGAGCCCGAGTTCCGAAGAGGCCGGCTCGTCCAGCTCCTCCGCCGCCATGTCGATGGCGGCCCGGACGGCGAGGCCGGCGCTCGACGCGTTCGACATCAGACGTGCCACCTCGGGTAGCTGCGCCACGAAGGCCAGGCGACGCTTCTCACGTTGCTTTTCGACCCAGGCGAAACAGATGCGCACGCAAAGTGCTCCCGACGCAACCGCGAGCCATAGCGGCGCGAAGAGGTTGACCAAGAACGTCCCGAGCGCGAAGGCCGCGCCGCACAGCATCACGAAGTCGACGGCCATCATGCGGACTCCGGCCGAGCCGATACGCAACCCGAGGGTCCGGCCGATCGACGAACGGAGCAGGCGGCGGTCGATCCGGTAGCGAAGTCGCGAGGCGCGCCTTTCGGCATGCTCGAGAGCGCTCCGGTCGGCCATCGCGGCCCGCTCGGAGCGATCGCGTACGAACAGCCGCAGCGCGAGGATCGCCATCACCATGGTGACGGCGAGCAGCGCGAGCGCGATCCGAGGATCGTCCATCAGATGGCCTCGCGTTCCGGCGCGACCTCGGCCTCGGCGGCTTCGGCGAACTCGGGCGGGATCTCCATTCCCGCAAGCTCGAGCCGGCGTCTCATCGAGGGCGGCAAGGGAAAGTGCGCGACGCGACCGGTCACCTTACGGTCCGGACCGATCGGGTCGCTCTGAAACGCGGCGACGATGGCCAGACGAAACCTCTCGCGCCGTTGGGAGGCCACCACCGCGATCTCCGAGATCTTGCGCTGGCCGTCCGCGGTGCGCACCAACTGGACGATTACGTCGATGGCGCTGTTGACCTGATCTCTCAACGCGTCGTAGGGGACGTTGAGGTCGCTCATCGACGCGAGCGTCGAGAGGCGCACGATCGAGTCTTCGGTCGAGTTGGCGTGCAACGTTGCAATCGATCCTTCGTGGCCCGTGTTCATCGCCTGGAGCATGTCGAGCGTCTCGGCGCCGCGTACCTCGCCGACGAGAATGCGATCGGGCCGCATGCGCAGCGAGTTACGTACCAGATCCCGAATCGTGATTTCGCCCTTGCCCTCGACGTTGGCGGGCCGGGCCTCGAGCGAGATGATGTGCGGCTGCTTGAGTTGGAGCTCGGCGGAGTCCTCGATCGTAACGATGCGCTCGCCCGGGGGGATGAACTCGCTCAGCGCGTTCAGCAAGGTCGTCTTTCCAGTCCCGGTTCCTCCCGACACGATGATGTTGACCCTGGCTTGCACGAACGAGCTGATCAGCCGCGCGATGGGCTCGTCCATCGCCCCGAGGTCCATTAGCTCACGCAGTTTGTAAGCGCGAGGGAAACGCCTGATCGTCAGCGTGGGCCCGGTGAGCGCAAGCGGAGGGATGATGACGTTGACGCGCTCCCCAGACGGGAGCCGCGCGTCGACCATCGGGCTCGATTCGTCCACTCGTCGATTGACGGCCGAGACGATGCGATCGATCGTCAAGTAGAGCTGATGCTCGTCGGCGAATCGGGCGTTGACCTTCTCCAACAGACCGTCGCGTTCGATCCAGATATCGGCGGGGCCGTTGACCATGATCTCGGTGATGGTTGGGTCGTTGATGAGGGGCTCCAACACGCCGAGGCCCAACGACTCGTCGACGATTTGGCGGATCAGCGACGACCGTTCCGCGGTCGTGAGCACAGGACCCTCGCGCGTCAGGATGTGCCCGACCACGCGTTCGAGTCGAGCGCGGCGCTGCGAGTGGCTGAGCGTCGCAAGTTCGTTGAGATCGACTTCCTCGAGCAGCTTGCGGCGGTACAGAGCGACCGTGTGCTTCTCGCCCGCGCCGGCTAGGTCTTGATCGAGGTTGTCGGCCGCTATCCGATCCTTCAGTCCCAAGACAACTCCCTCTTCGTTCCTACTGGTCGGTCGCCGGCAGCGTGGCCGTGCGCGTGATGGTGAAGTTCTCGCTCGTGATCTGAGGCAACACGATTGGGATCTTCACCGTCACCGTCGCCTCCTCACCATCCACCGTCGTCGATGCGTCTTCCCTCAGGAAGGGCGCAAGCGCGTCCAGGGCCGCGGCGTCGCCCTCGCCCCCCCGCCCTTCGACCCGGCTGCCGTTGCGTGCCGCGTTCTCGGCATTGACCGCGATGTAGCCGGCGACCAGCACCTGCCACGCGAACAGCGCGGCCAGCAGCAGGTAGGGCAACATCCCGATCGTCTCCAGCGAGGCGCTGCCGCGCTGGCCGTAGGTCCTCCTGGCTATCATTGGCCTCCGCCTCATGACTCGTCCTCGGGCGCCTCGGTTTCGAATGCATCGGGAAGGGGCTCGTCCTCGAGCACTGCGCCCGAGCGAGCGTTTATCTCGAACGGGCTGTTGACCCCCGGGACGATGAGAGGCACCTGGAGCGTCACCTTTACGAAGTCGTCGCCCTCGTCGATCTCGAGGTCGTTCCGCCAGATCGAGTTGGTCTCGTCGCGCACGGTGCCGCCGACGTCCTCGCCCACCGACATCGCCCTGGCCCCCTCGCGCGCGCTGTGGCCCGCGGCCACGTAGGTGACTCCAACGATCACCATCTGCCATGCGAACAGCGCAAGGATGACGATGAGCGAGATCACGCCCACGGTCTCGACCGCGGCCTGCCCGCTCTGACCGAGCAGCCGGCGCGGCTGTCCAGCTTTGGCCCTCCCTCGCTTCTCGCCCCCCGTTGGCAGCAGCCCCATCTCGCCGGCCAGGGCAACTATGGATTTGCGCAAGGATCCCTCGGCCAGCCGGGCCGGCACACCCGTGTTCAGCGCCGGTTCGAGGTCGCGGAAGCCCGACGGAAGCACCGCATGTGCAAGTGGCGCCTCGAGAACCTTGCGAGCGAGGTCGGGCTGTACCTCCGAGTCACGGTGCGCGCGGTTGAGCACGATAAGCACCTCGTCTCCCTTGTTGGACTTCGGGTCGCGGATCTCCAAGCGGTTCCACAGTCCGAGCAGACGATTTGCCGCCCTCAACGAGGGGACGTCCGGGGTGGCGATCATCAGCACGCGATCGGCCATGTCGACGGCCACCGCGTTCGCCTCCGTCACGATCGAGCCGACGTCTACGACCACGACGTCGAAATTGGACTTCAACGCGCCGAGGATGCGACGCGCGGCCGGAGCCGTGACGTCCTCCTCCTGTTCGCCGTCCTCGGGGGCGAGCAAAACCCTGAGCCCCGACTGGTGCACGTAGAGCGTGTCTTCGAGGACGCGCGGCGACAACTCGTGGGCGACGTCGAGCAGGTCGAACACGCTGCGTCTGTGCGTGAGATCGAGCATCACCCCTATGTCGCCCGACTGCAGATCAAAATCGACGAGGCAGACAGACCGGCCTCGACCCACACTCGCCGCGGCCAGCGCCAGATGCAGCGCGATCGTCGAGCAACCGGAGCCGCCCTTCGCCCCCGCGACCGTGATCATCTGGCCCCCGATGCCGAGGCCCATTCCGCCGGCGGTCTCTCCCCTCGCCCGCTCGCGGAGCTGCTGAGCCCAGGATCCGGCCGCCTTGACGCCCTGCAGCTCCTCGAAGCTCAGCGGAAGAGCCAATACATCGCGCGCCCCGGCCCGCAGCGCAGAGCGAAGGACGGCGGGAGTGCGATCCGCAACCACCAGAACGATGCTGACCTGGGGATAGCGCTGGCCCACCTCGCGAGCGAGGTCCATGACGGGAAGCGGGCCGATGTCCTCGTGCAACACCACCACGTCGATTGGCTCGGAGCCGAGCTGGTCCATGACGCCGCCCGCTTCGACGGCAACTCCGACGACGGCTAGATCGCCGTCCTCCGCCATGAGGTCGGCCGCCTGCCCCGCGAGAGCGGTCCCGGGGATGCCCAGGAGCACGTTGTAGCTCATTCGGGATCCTCCGGACCCTCGAAGTTCAGCCCCGGTGGCAGCGAGCAACGGCCCGGCACGGGAGTCCTCGCGCCCTCTGAACCAACGGGTCCGGTGGTGTCGTCATCGACGTTGCCGGCCGCGGCCAGGACTGCGAGTCGAACCTCCTCGGCAAAGCTCTCGGCGTAGACGAGCTGTACGCCGAGCTCCGGCGGCAGAGCGAAGGTGACGGGCAGGATGTTCTGAGGGTCGGTGACCTCGGCGGTTTCGACCTCGTCGGGATCGGGACGTTCACTGGCGACCTCGAGGACGGTCACGTCTGAGACCAACAGCATCGAGCAGTCCTCCTTGGCCGCGCTCCCGGTCTCACCGCCGGCGCGGAAGCTCGCGTAGATGTCCACCCTCGCCCCGGGAAAGAGCTTGCCGGCCACGCCGGTCTCGGCGTCGACGGTGATCGCGAGTTCCTGCTCGCCCTCTTTGAGCGCGGGCGGCGCCCCCAAGACCCCCTCCTGCAGAATCGTGCCGGCGGGAAGGTCGGACTCGGGCACCAGCGTCTCCGCCAGCAAGTCCTGTTCTGAGAGGGCGCCGGCGGGAACGTACTTCTCGGGAACCTCGACCTGCTCGACGGACTCGGCGGGGAGCGGCTGAAAGGCCTCGACGTCGGTGTTGAGCTGCAACACGGTCAGCTTGGGGCCGGTCTCGCGCCGCACCTCAGCGACATAGCTGGAGACCGAGAGGAACACCGCAACCGCCCCGGCTATTGCCAGCGTCAAAAGAAGCGCACCGCGGCGCTGGCGTGGATTCATGCGGCTCCTCCGGAAAGTGCTTTCTCGGCGACGTCCAGACCGCAGAACGGACAGTGACGATTGGCGATGGCCTCACCGCACCAACGGCAGAGGAAGGGCGAGAGGCTCTGCGTGATGCGCCTGGCCGTCACCGGGACGTCGACGGGATAGGCGACCGCTTCGACAAGCTTCGAGGTGCCCCACCACTTGGGCCCCAGTGGCGTTGGCTCGAGCCTGGCCACGGGTGGCCCGCCGAGCCCGGGCGCCACGACCTCGTCGATCCAAGAAGCATCGCCGTCGCGCACGGAGGCCGCCAGCATCATCGGCCTGAAGGTGGTTGGAAGCGGGACCGAGCGGTCCTTCTTGGTCAGTGTCTTCACGGCAGGCTCGGGCCAATACGAAACGCCGAACGACGTCGTCGGCGACAGCGAGGCCACGTGTTGAGCCATGCTCGGGGACGGGTAGTCGAGCCCGGACACGCTCGAAAGCCAGGCGAGGATCAACAGCTCTCGCTCGAGTCCCGGCAGCGCGGCGATGAGCACTCCTGGAGCCTTGACGTATGGGACCACCGCCGAGGCGAGCGAAACCAGCGCGCTGCCCGCCAGCGGCGGAAGCTTGGTGCCGTAGCTCGCCAGGTGCCTGGTGTTGAGGGCCACCCTCAGGGTCTCCAGCCGGGACAACGCGGGCTCGCTTGCGTACTGGGGATAGATGGCCAGCACGTGGCCGGTGTGTTCGATACCCGAGCGCACTGTCTCGATGAAGGTGTCGGCGGGACCGGGCTGGTGAGAGAAGGCCGGGATGGCCCCCTGGTGTGGCACGAAGGCCTCGGTAGAGAAGCCGATCGAGATTATCGCCGTCACTCAGCCATCACCAGCACCCGCGATCCTCCGTCCGGTCGCGCCCCGACAAGCACCACCCCTCCGTAACGGTTTGACTGCATCCAGTTGTCATTCATTGACAGAAAGTGTGCGTCGTAAACCAGGTCCTTCCACTTTGGGTGACTGGCTATGCCCATGTGCCATCGCAGGGAAGCGAAACGCACCACCATCGGGGAGCGCGAGCGCGTCATCGAGTGCAAGCAAAGGTGGCCCTGTTCATGTCCAACGCCGAAGCGGCGTTCAAAATACACGACAATCATCCCTGTTTGTAGTCGTTTGAAAACAGTCGGTATGAATTGGTGCTTTGGTCCTTGACGGACCGCTCTACCCTTCGAGCCCGCCGGGCGGTTTTCCCCCTTCTCATCTGGCCGGTCGGAAACCGAACGGGCAGCCCCTGGGCCTGCGGTGCGGCCGCTGCGCTAACCTCACTTCAATCGATTAGCTGGAGGGGTGTGATGGTCGAGAAAGACGTCGAGAGAGCTATCGAGGCCCTGCTCGAGGAGCGGCGGACCTTCGAACCAACCGATGAGTTCGCCGAGGCTGCGAACCTCAACGATCATTCCGTGTACGAGAGCGCCACCGACGACCCCGACTCCTGGTGGGCCTCGCAGGCCGAGCGACTCGACTGGTTCGAGAAGTGGGACACGGTGCTCGAGTGGACGCCACCCCATCACCAATGGTTCATCGGAGGCAAGCTCAACGCCGCCCACAACTGCCTCGACCGCCACGCCTCGTCGGTACCGGACCGGGTCGCCTATCACTGGGTGGGAGAGCCGGATGATGACACCCGCACGCTCACCTACAAGGAGCTGTACGAAGAGGTCTGCCGCCTGGCCAACGTGCTCAGGGACTTCGGGGTAAAGAAGGGCGACCGCGTCGCCATCTACATGCCGATGATCCCCGAACTGCCGGCGGCGATGCTGGCGTGCGCTCGCCTCGGCGCGGCTCATTCGGTGGTGTTCGGAGGGTTCAGTGCGGAGTCACTTCGAGATCGCATCAACGACGCCGAGTGCAAGGTCCTGATTACGGCCGACGGCGGCTACCGGCGCGGGCAGCTCGTCGAGCTCAAGAAAAACGCCGACGAGGCTATCTCCAAGACGCCTTCAATCGAGAAGGTCCTGATGGTGCGTCGTACCGGCGACGACGTGAACCTCGTCGAGGGTCGCGACGTCGTCTACAACGAGGTCGTGCCCAAGGCTTCGACCGAGTGCGAGGCCGAACGCATGGACGCCGAGGATGTGCTCTACATCCTCTACACGTCGGGCACCACCGGAAAGCCAAAGGGCATCGTGCACACGACCGGCGGTTATCTCACCGGAGTCTCATCGACGCATCACAACATCTTCGACGTGAAGCCCGACTCCGATATCTTCTGGTGCGCGGCCGACATCGGTTGGGTGACCGGCCACAGTTACATCGTCTACGGCCCCCTTGCCAACGGCTGCACCTCGATCCTCTATGAGGGCGCGCCGGACTGGCCGGACAAGGACCGCTGGTGGAAGATCGTCGAGGACTACAAGGTCTCGATCCTCTATTGCGCCCCGACCGCGATCCGCACGTTCATGAAATGGGGGACGGACTACCCCCAGGGCCACGACCTCTCGTCGCTGCGGCTGCTGGGGTCGGTCGGCGAGCCGATCAACCCCGAGGCCTGGATCTGGTACCAGGAGTTCATCGGCGGCGGCAAGACGCCGGTGGTCGACACCTGGTGGCAGACCGAGACGGGGGCCATCGCGATTACTCCCCTGCCCGGCATCACCACTTTGAAGCCGGGAAGCGCCACCAGGCCGTACCCCGGCGTCGTCGCGGACGTAGTCGACGAGAAGGGCAACTCCGTGGGCCTGGGTGGAGGCGGTTACCTCGTCCTCAAACGGCCTATCCCGGCGATGCTGCGCACGATCTTCGGCGACGACGAGCGCTATCGCGAGACCTACTTCGGTCGCTTCGGCGACGAGGTCTACTTTCCCGGGGACGGCTGCAAGCTCGACGAAGACGGCTACTTCTGGCTGCTCGGGCGCGTCGACGACGTCATGAACATAGCGGGTCACCGGCTTTCGACCTACGAGGTCGAGAGCGCATTGGTGGACCACAAGAGCGTTGCCGAAGCGGCGGTCGTCGGCCGCAAGGATCCCAAAGAAGGCGAGAGCATCGTCGCGTACGTAACGCCGAAGGGCGGAGTGGAGGGTGACGACGGGCTGGCTAAGGAGCTGCGGGAGCACGTGGGGAGCGTCATCGGCAAGATCGCTCGTCCGCAGTCGATCGTGTTCACCGACGATCTTCCCAAGACGCGCTCGGGGAAGATAATGCGACGATTGTTGCGCGACGTCGCCGAAGAGCGCGAGCTGGGCGACGTAACAACACTTCTGAACGCGCCGATACTCGACGAGATACGAACCAAGGCGGCGCTGTCCTCGAGCGACGACGAGTGACCCCGCGCCGGTAGTGACTGAGGGCGATGGCCCAGACTCGCGTCCCGACTCGGGTTCTCATTGCGGACGACAAGCCGGAGATCCGCTCCGTAATGCGACGCCTCGTCGAAACCGACCGTCGTTTCAAGGTCGTGGGCGAGACCTCGACCGGCCTCGAGACGATCGAGCGACTGGACACCTCCAGGCCGGACGCAGTGGTGCTCGATCTCGATCTGCCGGACATGGACGGCCTCGAGATTCTGAGCGTGATCCTGCAGCGCGCTCCCCACTTGAAGGTCGTGGTGATGGCGGGACCGGAATCCACGACCCGGGCGGACGAGGCGATAAGGCTGGGGGCCGACGATTTCATCGACAAGGCCAGCAGCCTGCACGACCTGCAGACCCGCCTCATGGCTCTGTTCTCCGGGGCTTCGGAGAGCCTCGACGCCGCGGTGGGCGACGATCCGCCGGGACCCCCGCCACCCGAGGCCAGCATCGATGATGTCCTCTCGGTTCTAATCCACGAGTTGCAGGCGCCCCTCGCAGTGGTCGAGGCTTTCACCATCTCGCTCGCCGGCGCGGTCGAGCGCGACGACGGAGCGGCCATTCAGGACACCTCCGCCGCCATCAAGCGGGCGACCGGCACGCTGCGTTCACTGATCCGCTCCTTCAGCGAGGTCCGGGACCTAGATGCCGGCCGGCTGAAGCTCAACCTGCGCGAGGTCGAGCTTGGAAAGCAGGCGGAGCTCACGGTTGGCGACCTGGCGCATGTCGCCCGAACCCACACGGTGAAGCTCGATGTCGCCGAGGAGCTCGTCGTGTTGCTCGACCCCGTGAGGGTCCGGCAGGTGATCACCAACCTGGTGGTGAACGCGGCCAAGTTCAGTCCGCAGAACACGTTGATACGCATCGGGGTCCGAAGCGACGACGACTTCGCTCACGTCGCGGTCACCGACCGGGGGCCCGGGATCCCTCCGGGGCGATCCGGTGAGCTGTTCCGTCGCTTCTCGCGCCTCGGTGCCACGGGCTCCGGCACCGGCCTGGGCCTCTATTTGTCGCGCGGCATCGCCCTGAGCCACGGTGGCGACCTGACCTGCGAGAGCTCGCCGGGCCGAGGCTCGACCTTCACCCTCGCCCTACCGCTAGGTGGGCCACCGATTCCACCGGAGCAGGGCACGCTCACCTGAACCACCTCGTTAGAGTGTCCGCCCATGACGAGGGTGACCACCATCGATTTTCCCGTCGACCTGCCGGTGGTCCGGCGGCGCGATCACTGGGTGGCCCGCGCCGGAGAGCGTGAACTTCGGCTCGTCAACCTCGACAAGGTCTTCTGGCCGATCGAGCACTACAACAAGGCGGACCTGCTCACCTACTACTTCAACGTCTCTCCGGTGATGCTCCCTCATCTGATCGACCGGCCGCTGACGATGAAGCGCATGCCCAACGGCATCGATGGCGACTTCTTCTACGAGAAGAACGCTCCCGTGCACAGTCCCGGCTGGATGCCGACCATCCCGGTGTTCTCGGGGGAAGGCGGCAAGACCATCAACTTCCTCAGCGTGAGCGACGTCGCTCACATGTTGTGGATGGTGAATCTCGGATGCATCGAGTTCCACCCCCTGCACGCGAAGGGAGCTGATCAGGCCCACCCCAGCTACGCGTTCTTCGACCTTGATCCCTTCGAGCCTGCGGGCTGGGCCGAGGTCGCCCACGTCGCGGGGCTAATCAAGGTGGTGCTCGATCAACTCGGAGTGACGGCCTACCCAAAGACGTCGGGTGCGACGGGGATGCAGATCATGGTGCCGCTCGATAACACACTCGCCTTCGACGAAGTGCGGGGCTTCATCGGTGCGATCTCGGACATGGTGCACGCCGCCGATCCCGACACCACCACCTTGGAATGGGAGGTGCGCAACCGTTCGGGCAAGGTGTTCCTCGACGTCAACATGAACCGCTCGGGGGCCAACATCGCGGCGGCCTATTCCGTCCGACCCGAGCCCGGCGCCACCGTTTCGACGCCGCTCGAATGGGACGAGATCGCGGACATTCACCCCCGGGACTTCAACATCGAAACAATGTTCGAGCGCGTTGCGGCGGCGGGAGATCCCTTCCTGCCGGTGGCCGAGGGCTCCGGCCAGTCGCTGACCGAGGCCATCGAGAGGCTGGACGCCAAGCCCCGCAAGGCACGCGTGGTCCGCCGCGACCGCCCGTAAGCTAGCGAGATGACTCTGTTCATCGGGACGTCGGGTTGGGCCTATAAGGAATGGAAGCCGGACTTCTACCCTGCCGACATTCCCCAGAGGCTTTTCCTCGAGCACTACTCGTCGGCGCTCACGGCCTGCGAGGTCAACTGCACATTCTACCGGTTGCAATCCCCCACGACCTTCGCCAAGTGGTCGGCAACCACGCCCGAGTCGTTCCGCTTCACGGCCAAGGCCCACCGCGGCCTGACCCATAGGAAATCGATCTCGATCGAGGGCGAACGGCGGTCGTTGTTCGATGCCTTCCTGCAGTCGGTCAAGCAGTTCGGGCCCCGGCTGGGCGCGCTGCTATTTCAGTTCCCTCCGTACCGGAGCCGCGACGACGAGGCGCTCGAAGCCCTGCTGGCCGCCCTGCCCGACGACACCCCCACTGCCTTCGAGTTCCGCCACGACTCCTGGATCGACGACTACGTCTACAAGACGATCGCGGAGGCCGGCGGCACGGTGTGCATCTCCAACGCCACCGGCGACGTCCCCGAATCGCTCCCTCCGGGCCCCCTCGCGTACGTACGGCTTAGGACCGACCGTTACTCACCCGAGGCGCGCGCCGGATGGCTCGAGTTGCTGAGGCGCGAGGCCGAAACCCGCGACGTGTTCGCGTTCGCCAAGCACGAGGGCATTCCCGCCGACGACCTCCACGGTGGAGTTGGACTGGCACAGTGGCTCGTCGGTCAGACAAGAGCCTGAGGCCGATGTCCGACACCGAGCGCGACTACGCGGCCAAGAGGGCCTTCGACGCTACGCCCGAGCTGGGAGCGACGACCGCGGGCAACGTCGACCTCGCCAGGGCGAAGGCCGGCGAGCGCTTCGTGATTCACCAGCACCACGCCTCGCGCCTGCATTTCGACCTGCGGCTCGAGATGTTCAACGAAGACACTCCCGTGCTCGCCTCGTGGGCGGTTCCGCGCAACCTTCCGCTCGCCAAGGGAAGTCCCCACCTCGCGGTGCACGTCGAGGATCACCCCATCGAGTACGGAGACTTCTCGGGCACCATCCCCAGGGGGAACTACGGAGCCGGCGAGGTGCGCATCTTCGACTCGGGGACCTACGAGCTGCTCGAACAGGAGCCGGGAAAGCTGACCTTTCGTCTGCGCGGGCAACGCCTCGACGGCGAGTGGCACATGATCCTCCCCGCCAACAACAAACGCGGGGTGGGCTCGGCCGGACCGCAGAACAAACGCGGGGTGGGCTCGGCCGGACCGCAGACGAACACAGAGAAAACCGAATGGCTTGTCTTCTTTCGGAAGAGCTTCGCCCCGCCGCGCGACGAGGCGCCCGACCTTTCACCGATGATGGCAACCCTCGAGCGCGCGGCGTTCGACGACGACCGCTGGCTGTTCGAACCGAAGTGGGACGGGGTGCGCGCCCTCGCGGTGTGCGCGCAGGAAACGATGCTCGTATCGCGCACCCGCAAGAACATGACCGCAACCTATCCGGAGCTCCAGAGGCTCCACGAGCAACTCGTCGCGCTCGACGCCATCGTGGACGGCGAGGTGGTCACCTTCGACAAGGGACGGCCAAGCTTCGAGAAACTGCAGAGCCGCATCAACCTGCAGGGCATCGATGCGATCGAGCGCGCCATGAAAGCCATCCCGGTGTCGTTCATCGTGTTCGATCTGCTCTACCTCGACGGCCGGTCGCTAGTGCGCGAGCCGGTCGAGCGCCGGCGCGAGATGCTCGAGGACCTGGTGGTTCCCAACAACCGGGTGCAGGTCTCGCAGGCCGTGGTGGGCGAGGGTCTAGCACTCTCCGAGGCCGCTCGCGCACAGAGTCTCGAGGGCATCGTCGCCAAGAGACTCGGCTCTCCCTACAGGGTCGGCAAGCGGACCCGCGAGTGGCTCAAGATCAAGATCACCTACGACGCCGACGTGGTCATCGGCGGCTGGTCGCCGGGGGAAGGCAACCGATCGTCGTCGTTCGGCGCTCTGCTCGCCGGCGTCTTCGACGACGAGGGCCTTCGTTTCATCGGTGCGGTCGGGACCGGATTCACCGACAGCGTGCTGAAGGACGTCATGGCGAAGCTGCACGAGCACGAGTCGGACAAGTGCCCATTCGTGGAAGACCCCACCGGACTGCCGCCGAGCCGTTTCGGCAAAGCGCTGCGAAACGCTCGTTGGTGTGAGCCCGTCCTCGTCGCCATCGTCGAGTTTCGAGAGTTGACCGCAGGGCTGAGATTGCGTGCGCCGTCGTTCAAGGGCCTGCGCGATGACAAGACGGCCGGCGAATGCACCTACGACGCGCTCGTAAAGGCGGCCGGTTGGGAGCTATGAACGGTCCGCGCGACGTAGTGAAGCGCGCCATAGGCGATCTGTACTCGTGGTCGGCCGAGCGCGTCTACGACCCTTTCGTCGTTCATCGGGCCTTTCCATTACTGGGAGGGGACCTTCACAAAGTCGTGCTCGAGCAGGGCGCGCGAGCGGTAGCCGGCGCGCGCGGGCGGCCGATCCTCGACATGCCGGTCGGTACCGGGTTCTTCACCGTCAAAGCCGCTGCTCGCCATGACGGGCTGTTGGTGGGCGCGGACCTCGCCGCGGGAATGGTGCAGCGAGCGCGGCGCGCGGGGGCCGAGGCAGGGGTCGATCTCGTCGCCGTTCAGTCGGATGCACATCATCTTCCCTTCCGCGACGGCTCCTTCGGAGCGATCATGTGCACCAACGGTCTGCAGGTCATCCCCGGCCTCGAGGAGTCGATCGGCGAGCTGGCGCGGGTGCTGGCCCCCGGCGCCACGCTCTACACGTGCGTGATCACGGTTCCGGTTGCGGCCCTGCTCCCGGCCGCCGCAGGCCGCAGGCTGCCAACGTTGATGAAGTCACGGCGCGAGTTGATAGACGCGCTAACCGGAGCGGGTCTTGCGCTGCGGTCGGTGCGCAGCCAGCGCTTAGCAACTCAGATCGAGGCGATCAAGCCGCTCGCCGGCGATTAGAGCAGGCGCACCCGCACGTTCGAGTTCAGCAGGAAGTTGCGGACGTCCTCCCAATGGTCGTAGACCTCGCCCTCGGCGACGACCTCTTGGATGCCCGAGTTGGCGATGAACTTGGCGCAGCCGAAGCAAGGGACCCCGGTGATATAGATGGTTGCGCCCTCTCGCTCCTCGGGCGACGAATACAGGATCGCGTTCGCCTCGGCGTGGATGGCGATGCATTGGTCATAGGCCCAGCCGCTCGGGGTCTCGGCGCTGGCCCGCGGGCAAGCGCCCTCGTCACAGTGGGGGTGCCCGCTGGGTGGTCCGTTGTACCCCGTCGAGCGAATGCGGCGGTTCTTCACGATTACCGCGCCATGCTTCCGGCGAACGCAATTGGACCTCGTCGCGGTCTCGGAGGCGAGGTTGAGAAAGTAACGATCCCAGTCGGTACGACCGGTTGAAGCCATGGTCACATCTCGTCCCCCCGTTGTAGTGCCCGTGGCGGCGCTCGCTATCCGGCAGATTGTACGGGGGTGCGAGACCGTCGCGGCCCCCTTATCCTGCGGCCCATGAGTCGCGCTCCTCAGCAAAACGTGCTGGGTGACCTGATGCGCTCGGGCTGGGTCATCGAAACCGCACGAGCCATCGTCTACCGGGGTTGGGCCGCGACCGACTCCCGCTTTGTGGGCCCGGCTGAGAACGCCGCGCAAGCCGCCGGCATCTTCGAGGCCGACGTGGTCCGGCGCGGCCGGCGAACCGATCCCGTCGCGGCCGAGCTCCACGCCTCATGGATCACCGACCTCGTGGGTGTGGAACCCAACGCCAGGGCGCTGGCCGATTGGTTCGTGGCCCGGCTCGGCGACTGGGTGGGCGCCCACGCGGGTGACTTTCTCGCCGAGGGAGCCGCTCGCCTCAAGGAGCTGCACGAGGACGATAAACGCTTCCTGACCACTCCCGAGATGCCCGAGCCACCGGGATTCGAGCCGGTTGAATCACCGCCCGCCAAACCGCCCGGCGACGTCGCGTTTCGCTTTGCGATCCTGAGCGACCTGCACATCGGCTCCCCCACCGGAGAGCAGATGGTCCGCGCCGCCATCGAAGACATCAATCGATCCGGGGTGGAGCTAACGATTCAGCTTGGCGACATCGCCGACCACGGCAACCGAAACGAGTTCGAGCGCGCCGTCGAGGTGCTGGCGGATCTCGCCATGCCGTGGGAGGCCATCGTCGGGAACCACGACATGTACTCAACCGACGAGGAACACCTCACCGGACGTGGTTACTTCGCAGAGTTCTTCGGACGCGAGGCGGATGGAAAACTGTTCGAGCACCGCGGCCATCAATTCGCCTTACTCGATTCCGCGGAGGAGGTCGCGTCGCCGTTCGCGCCCTACAACCTGGTCACCGGTCAATTCATGGAGGGCAACGGCGGAGCCATCGTCCGGGGCGCGCTGACCGTGCCTCAACACGAGATCCTTGCGGAGGTGGCCGCCCCCGGCTCTCCACCAGCGTTTGTGTTCCTCCATCATCCAACGCAGCCGTTCACGAGTTTTCCGCCGATCGTTTTCGGTCTGCGCGACGCGGACTCGGGTCGCCTGCACGCGGTGTGCGAGTCGGGCAACGTCTGGGGGGTGTTCGCCGGGCACACCCATCGCAACAAGGTGTCGGGTCGCTTCGGGCAGGTTCCGGTCACCGAGGTCGCCATCCCGCGTGATTACCCGTTCGGCTACGCGCTGGTGGACGTCACCGACCACGGGTATTCGTATCGCTTTCACCAGATCACCAACCAGGACCTGTTGCAGGACGTCTATCCCAGGTCCGGGGAGATACACCGTCGCTACGCACTCGGGGACGCTGCCGACCGGGCATTCGTCTGGACCGCATGAGTTTCAGCGCTCAGAGCGCATCCAGCGTGTCGTCCTGTGAACCCGGTGGCACCCGTGACGAAGGCCCTCACCTGGCCAGCTTCTTTCCCGCCCACCGGTACAGCGGTGGCGCGAGGAGGCGAGGAAACTGCAGCAGGTAGTACCAGCGCGGCACCACGCGCTCCATCTTTCTGTTGACCACCGCATCGAGGATCGCCTCCGCTACGTCCTCGACAGTCCCCAGAGCGTGCTTCATCATGGGCTTGGCCACAAACCTGGACTGAGGGAACCCCTCGGTCGGAATGAACCCAGGCTCGATGATGCTTACGCAGACACCGCGACGCGCGGCATCGGTGTACAGGGACTCGGAGAAGCCGACCATCGCGAACTTGCTGGCGCAGTACGAAGGGTTGCCGCCCATCCCCAGCCGCCCCGCAACAGACGCCACGTTGACGATACTGGACGGTGCCGACTCCGACAGCAGAGGGAGAAGCTCCCCGGTGCAGTAGAGCGTCCCGTAGAAGTTGACCGCCATGACCTGCTCGAAGCGATCGATGTCAGCGGGGCCCTCGAAGGTTCCGTCCGTCGAGTAGCCGGCGTTGTTGACCAGCACATCGCAGCGGTCGTAAGTCGAGCGGACGAAGTCGGCGAGCGCGACCACCTGATCGCGCTGCGACACGTCGCAGACGAACAACGAGTGACCCGCGCCCTCACCGCCGATCTCAGCGAGCACCTGCTCCAGCCGCGGTTTCCTTCGGGCGACCAAGCAGACGCGGGCACCGTTGGCGGCGAAGGTGCCTGCGGCGCCCCGGCCGATGCCACTCGACGCCCCGGTCACGACGCAGACCCGGCCTGCCAGCTTCAACGAAGCTCCTTCGCGAAGGTCGATTTAGAAGGTTTTGCCAACATCTGTCTGTTTCGGAGGCCCCGCGGCGGGTACGAACGCCGAAAGCCTAAGTCAACTGAAACCTACACAAGCAGCGAGCCAGCGCTGCTATCTCGCTCGGCGTGGACCCGCGACCAGGCCGAGTCAGACACGAAACGGTCCCCTCGGCTCAGGGGGCCGTTTCTATATGTGGGTTCCGAAACTTTTCGCGACCGCAATCGACTATGTTCCTCGGATGTCCGATCCCGGCATCCCTCATTCCGATCCCAAGGTGCTGCGGGTGGTCGAGGCCGGTCGCTCTAGAGGCATCCAGGTGCGGCCCATCTCGTTCGCCGGGCATACCCGCACCGCGGCCGACGCGGCCCGGCAGGTCGGCTGTGAGGTCGGCCAGATCGTGAAATCCCTGGTGTTCATGGCCGGCGATCGGCCGGTCCTGCTGTTGGTTTCCGGGGCAAACCGGGTCGACCTCGGCAAGGCGGCCTCCGCTCTTGGGCTCGGCGATCTCGACAAGGCCGATGCCGACTCCGCCCGCGCCGCCTCCGGTTTCTCGATCGGTGCGACGCCCCCCTTTGGCCACGCCACCGAGATTCCCGTGCTGATGGACGCCGACCTTCTCACCCACGATCAGGTTTGGGCGGCCGCGGGAAGGCCCGACACCGTGTTCCCTCTATCACCCGAGGATCTGCGACGCGCCACGGACGCGCCGACCGCGGAGCTCAAGCAGGAATAGTTACGGCCGGATCTTGTGGCGATGCGCGTCGAACGGGGTCATCGGCAGGCTCAGCGCGGCCTCGTCGAAGGTCACCTGATAGGGGCCGGTCCGCGGAATCGAGTACTGCGTCGACCCCGTCGTGATCTCGAGCTCGAGGGTGTGGCCGGGCTCGAGCATCCAGCTGACTCCGTGCAGGTCGAATTGAACCTTGAACTCACCGAGCGGGAGCTTGCGCGGCATGACCTGGTCGTCGAGCGTCACGCGTGATCCGTCCGGAGCGACGTCGACGAGCTCGAAGAAGGCATGGCCGGCGACGCCGAGCGTGCGCCCGGTGATCGCGAGATGCGGAATCCCTAGGATCGGCCTCCGCCGGTCACCGCCGGTCATCACCCTTGCCCGGTGAGCGGTGATTCCGATCTCCTCCTGCGGCGCGGGTCCCCCGTCGGCCGGCCCGTCGCCGCCGGTCGTCCCGGGCCCCACGAGCGTGACGTCGGTGACCGGCCTCGCCGGCTTCATACGCGTCCGCGGCAGCGGGTAGGAGGGGGCGCCGTAGTAGAAGCCGTCTTGCGCTTGCCATTCGACCGTGGGACCGGTATCCACGCTCTTATCGCCGACGTAGCGATCCAGCCACGCGAGGATGCGCCGCTCGAAGACCGGGCGAGCCTCGCTCGAGTCCTTGGGGTCGCCGCTCGCGCCGCCGGGATAGTCGCAACCGAGCGTGTGGCCCGAGCAATAGGTCATCAGCTTGACCGGCGTTCCCACGCGGAGCAGATTGCGGTAGTTCTCGAAGCCGTCGTTGAGCGGGAACAGTGTGTCGACGGTGCCCTGAATTATCAGTGTCGGCGCGTCGATCTTGCCCGAGCGCCGCGTCGTCGAGCGCTTCGAGAACCACTCGAGCAGACTCTCGTCCAGTTCACCCGTGGCGACTCCCTGCGCGAAGGCCAAGTGGATCTCTTGCGCGAAGATGCCGGTCTGGGGCCCCGCCGGGGACCAGATCCCGAGGGTCGCCGCGGTCGCTCCCCCGGCTCCGTACAAAAGCAGATCCCAGGTCTGCTTGAGAACGCCGCCCGGAAGCAGGTCGCGCACCAGATCTCCCCACGAGATCTCGGGCACGATCGCGTCGATGCGCTTGTCGGTGGCGGCGGTGTTGAACTGCACGCCCGCCGCGTTGGAACCGCCGATCCAACCGACTCGGGGATCGCCGGGCACATCCTTTTGGATCTCGGGTCGTTTGGCGAGGTAGTCGATCAGAGCGCGGGCGTCGGCGACCTCGAAGCCGGGGGCCCCGATGTTGGCCTCGCCGCCGGACTCGCCGAAGCCGCGCGAATCCCAGGTCATGACCGCGTAGCCACGGTTCAGCAGCGGTTGCAGGATGCCGGTTGGTTCCTCCGCACGCGTGCCACCCCAGCCGTGCGTCTGGAGCACGACCGGCACGCGCGACTTCCCGGAGGCGCCCGCAGGGAGCATCAGCGTGGCGACGATCGGGGTGCCGTCGGACGACTCCACGATGATCGGATTCTCGATCGTGGGCTCGGCCGCCTGCGCTCCCGCGGGGGCAAGCAGCGCGGCGACCAAGGCGCAGACAAGGGCTGCTCTGAGCAGCGGCTTCATCGGATCTCTGTCTCCCCATGAGTGTCGGCGATGACTTCCTCAGGGCTTCGCCGCCACTCCCCGGATACCTGTTTGGTAGAAACACGCGGTGCGAAATCAGGCATTTGTCCGGTCGAGACTGAGCGCGGCGCTCCAGCGATTACTGGCGATGAGCCTGATCGCGGGCTGCGCCGGATCCACCCCCGCCACGCTCGCGACCCCCGAGGACGACCCGCCAAGCGCCGCCGGAGGCTGCAGCGCGGTGGAGAGCTTCCAGGACGAAGGCAACGAGCACGTGGCAGAGGGCGCCGAGGTCGACTACGACACGGAGCCCCCGACCTCCGGCCCTCACTACGCGACTCCGGCCGGTCCGGGCCTCTACGCCAGCGCGCTCCCCGAAGAGCAGCTCGTCCACAACCTCGAGCACGGGCAGATAGTCATCTACTTCTCGCCGACCGTCCCCGAGGAAGTGGTCGCCGAGCTTCGGGAACTCGTTGAGTCGGATCGCGTGGGATTGCTCGCGGTGCCCTACGAGGCCGCGTCGGGTCCCGGCGAGATCATCCTCACCGCGTGGACCCACCTCCAGCGCTGCAACGGATTCTCAGGCGAGGACATCGACGCCTTCAGAGCGGATTTCCAGGGACGAGGACCGGAAAACGTGGGCGTCCCGACCTTCGATACGGACAGCACCGCCTAGACGAAAGCCCCGGTGATGCAGCCGCGGTCAACGACCGGAGATGCGGCGCGCCTCGACCTCGAAGTGGTTGTCCCTGTAGTGATGCATGCCGCGCACGAGGGCTGCAAGCGATGCCAGCGGATAAGCGAGCACGAACGCCGGTCCCCACCGTTCCCACTGGCTCACGTGAACCAACTCGTGGCCGAGGACGTCGGCGTCGACGTCGTCGACGCACAACACGACGTGCCCGAGCGTCATCGCCCGATAGCGCCAGCCCAGTCTGCCAACCCAGGTCGCGCCTTCACACACGATCACTTGACGCACGAGCGAACGCCGTCGGAAGAAGAGAGCCAGGATCAGACCGAGGAGCGTGCCCGGCGACGCCCACGCGACCCTCCAGATTCGCTGCACGTCTGACTCCTACAGAGGTACTTCGGATAGCACCATGATGCGCGGCTCGGTCATCTCCTCGATCGCGTAACGCAAGCCCTCGCGACCGGCGCCGGAGTCCTTGGAGCCGCCGTAGGGCATCTGGTCGGCGCGGAAGCTCGAGACGTCGTTGGCGATCACTCCTCCGACCTCGATATCGCGCCAGGCGGTCATCAGTCTCGCGATGTCGTTGGTGAACACCCCTGCTTGCAGCCCGTACTTCGAGTTGTTCACCTCCGCTATTGCAACCTCGAAGTCGTCGTAGGTGCTGACCGTAACCACCGGTCCAAAGATCTCCTCGCAACGCACCTTCATGCTGGCCTCCGTGCTGGCGAGCACCGTCGGCAGGTAGAAGGGATCCTCCCGTTTCCCGCCCGCCAGAATCTCGGCACCACCCTGCACCGCCTCGTCGACCCACTCGGAGATTCGCTCGAGTGATTCATGGTCGATGGTCGGTCCCACATCGGTCTCGGGGTCCATGGGATCGCCGGTCTTAAGCTTGCCGACCTCGGCAACCAGAAGCTCGTTGAAGCGATCCGCAACGTCGTTGTGCACCAGCACTCGCTGCACGGAGATGCACGACTGTCCCGCCTGGTAGTAACCGCCGAAGGCCACGCGTTGTGCGGCCTTGGCGAGGTCCGCGTCGGAGTGGACGATGACGCCGGCGTTGCCACCTAGCTCGAGCGTTATCGCCTTCTTGGGAGCCTCGGCGCGCATGTTCCACCCGACCTCCGACGAGCCGGTGAAGGAGATCTTGGCGTAGCGGTCGTCGCCGACGAGAGCGCCCGCCTCGCGTCCACTGACGGGAAGCACCGACATCATCTTTTCTGGCAGGTCGGTCTCCGCGAACAGCTCTCCGAGCAGTAGTGCCCCAAGCGGTGTCGCGCTCGCAGGCTTGACCACCACCGGCGCGCCTACCGCGAGCGCGGGCGCGACCTTGTGCGCGACGAGGTTGACGGGGAAGTTGAACGGCGTGATAGCGAGCACGGGTCCCAACGGGAAGCGCCGGATCAATCCCACGCGCGAACCGAGCGATGCCTCAGCATCGAGCCGCATGATCTCGCCGTTGTCGGAGCGAATCGTCTCGGCGGCCCAGCGGAAGGTCGACACCGCACGCACGGCCTCGACCTTGGCCCACTTGAGCGGCTTGCCCCCCTCCCTCGCGATCATCGCGGCGACCTCTTCGACGCGTTCCTCGAGCCGGCGTGAGATGTGGGCCAGCGCCTCCGCCCTCGCGTGCAGCGGTAGCTTGCGGCTCTCCTTGAACACCTCGGCGGCGGCCGCAGTTGCGGCCTCGATGTCGGCGGAGCCCGGGCGCGCGACCGTGGCCACCACGGTTTGATCGAACGGCGACTTTACGTCGAAGGTGCCATCGGACGTCTTCCATCGACCTGCAACGAGGAACGGCCTGGTGTCGTTCATGATGTGCTTACCCCCATGGGTTGCTGACTGTCCTCCATCTTCCCAGGTGCTCGCCCTGCTCGCTCTAGGCCTTGCTCCCGGGTCTGTCGATCGGAGCTCCCTCACCGTCGAAATAGTCGAGCCGGTCGGGGCCCTGACGCTCCAGCATCCCCGCGGCGCGGCCCACGACGCCGGCATCGTCGTCATGGACGCCGATCAGGATGGACCCCTGCATGACCGCGTCCTGGTAGCGCTCCTCCCACATCTTCGTGATGCCGCGCGCGACTCCGCCCGCCGTGGCCCCGGCCGCCGCTCCTCCCGCCGTTGCCGCCCAGATGCCGGCTCCGACTGCAGGACCCACGCCGGGGATCGCAAAGGCCGCCGCGCCCGCGACGAGCCCGGCCAGGCCTCCGGCCGCGCCACCCACAGCAGCCCCGGACGCCGAGGTGCGGGCGACCTCGGCGGGGAGCTCCTCGGTCTCCTCGCGCGCCACTTCCTGCGACACGCGCGACTCATCGCTCTGAGCCAGTAGCGATATCTGTTCGTCGTCGAAATGCTGGTTGTGAAGGGCCCCGACTGCCTCTCGTGCCTGCGACGCATCACCGAAGGTGGCAATGACATTGAAGGCCGAAAAACCTTGTGTCATCGTGCTCCTCTCGTCGGATTGGCATACCGCCATGCCGGTCGCCGTCAACTAGCCTTATCGTCTCCTAATGCTCTTAGCCATCTGTCACAGTCGCGAAACGGGGTGGGATCAGGTCGAGGACCTTTCCACCATCTCTGACCTACGAGAGCACGGTGAGCTCGTGTGGGCGGAGGCCGACGTCAAAGACCTCGACGAAGCCGACATCGCGATGATCGCCGAGGAGTTCTCGCTGCACGAGCTCGCGGTAGAGGATGCGGTCACACTCCGGCAGCGTCCGAAGGTCGAAACCTTTCCCGATCACTTCTTCATTGTCCTGCACCAACTCGACGAAGAGAACGGTCAGCTCGAGCCGGCGCAGATCTCGATCTTCCTGGGTCATAAATACGTGCTCGTGCTCCACGGCGGTGCGCAGCGCATCCTCCGCGAGGCGAGGCACCGCTGGAGCCAGTCAACGCCCGAGCAATCCGAGTCGGCCTGGCTGCTCTACACGCTCATCGACACCATCGTCGACGACTTTCAGCGCATCGCCGACGACCTCGAGGGAGAGATCGAGGAGGTCGAAGAGCTGACGCTTGAATCCCTCGAGCTGCCGGCGCGCACGCGGATGGCAATGGCCAGCGACCAGATGATGCAACGCCGCCTCTACTCGCTCAAGCAGCGGATCTCGCGTCTCAGGCGCTACGGGCAGCCGGCGGTGCGGCTGGTTCAGGCGATCCTCGAGACGAAGGAGCAAGATCTTCTCGGCCGGGAGATGGTGCCCCTGTTCACCGACATAAAGGATCACGCACTTCGCATCGAGGACCAGGTGGGCGACGGCGAAGGCCTCACCAACGCGCTGTTGGACCTCAGACGAGGAGAACAGGCCAGAACTCTCAACGAGGTGACCAAAAGACTCACCGGGTGGGCGGCCATCATCGCCGTGCCGACGCTGATCTCGAGCGTCTACGGAATGAACTTCGCCCTCTTTCCGCCCGAGGGTGGAGCGTTCGGCTTTTGGTTCGCCGTGGTCCTCATGTCGGTCATCGGCGTCTTCCTCTACCTCTTCTTCAGGCACCGCAACTGGATCTAGCCACACCCCTTCACGGAATCGAGGTGGGGCCGGGGCTGCTAGCATCTGCAGCGATATGGCAGATGGAAAGCAGAAGAAAGTCACCCAGAGGATCACGCTAGACGTCTTCCTGACCTCCCCGGGGGGCAACGTCAGGAAATCCTACGCGGGCGAGCTCAAGCGCTTGTCGAAGCTCGGTTTCCGGGAGATCGACCGCAAGCTGGGCGGACGCGAGGACCACATGAAGGTCACGATGGAGCGCGAGGTCGAACGGTATCCCGGCGTTCCCGAGCCCAGCGTCCACCCCTACATCTAGCCTCGCGGGGCGTTGTCACCCACGAATGGATTGTTGGCTCGCTCTTCGGCCAGCGTGGTTGTCGGTCCGTGGCCCGGATAGACACACAGCGATTCGTCTAGCGCGAACAACTTAGAGCGGACCACATTCAGCAGCGCCTGGGTGTCGCCTCCGGGCAGGTCGGTCCGGCCGATCGATCCCGCGAACAACGTGTCACCGGAGAACACCGCTTCGGGCGCGATCAACGAGATCGAGCCGGGCGAGTGGCCTGGGGTGTGAACGATCTCCAGCTCGACGTCGCCGGCCACCACGCGATCTCCCTCGGCAACCGGAGCGTCGACCTCGGGCGGTGGCGGAAGCTCGACCCCAAGAAACAAACGGCCCGACTCCTGCATCCAGTCGAGTAACGGACGGTCGGCGTCGTGAAGTAGGAAGGGTGCTCCGGTCAACGAGCGCAGCCGCTCCGCCGCGAGAATGTGATCGAAGTGCGCGTGGGTGGCCACGATCGTGGTGACGACGAGTCGCTGCTCGGCGATGACCGCGGCGAGATCGTCGGCGTCGCCACCAGGATCGATGACGATGGCGCGGCGCGTGGCTTCATCACCGACGACGTAACAGTTGCATGCCAGCGGACCCACAGCGCGCTTAAAGAAGAGCTTCACTCCGGCGGTGTGGGAGAGGCCGGCTGAGGTGCGGATTCCTGAACCTCGGCCAGCTTCCATCCCGCGAAGCCGGCGAGGGCTCCCCATAGAAGTCCGAGAAACAGCACGGCGAAGAAGTTCACCGCCACCCGCCCGGTGAGGCCGAACAGGGCGGCGCCACCCTCGAAGTTCACGCCGTTCAACAGCGAGAGCAGCGCGAGCACTCCGGCGTAGACGACCGCCGCCGCTCCGAGCACCTCGAGCCACTTGGTCCGGTCGAGCGAGTGCCGGTAGGCGCTGAAGCCCCCCAGGAGGCAAGACAACAGCGGGATCAGCAGCAACAGAAAAGCCAGCGCCCCCGAGGTTCGCCCCCCCATGCCGATGATCGAGAGGCTGTCGATCCCGAGAAAACCCTGCTCGCCGAAGGCTGGGCCAATCGGTGCTCCGAACCGCGCCGTCAAGGGCGCGCCGAGCGACACCGAGGCGACCAGGGACAGGACGTTGGGAACGGTGAAAGCAAACACGATCAGCCCCGCTACCACACCGCCGATCTCCAGTCCGTCGAACAAGTCGTTTCGAGCCAGCGCCACGATCACCATGATCAGAAAGGCTGCAGCGGAGGAGAGCGCCGTGGTCCCGAGCATGATCCCACCAGCGGACATCCCCTCGTATACCGTTCGGCGCTTGGACTTGAACCATTGAAGCCCCCGCTCCGACACCAGCTTCAGCGAGGCTCCAGCTCGCAGCCCGCCGAGCGCCCCGAACAGCGCCGCCCAGAACGCCCCGATCACAAACGCTTGACCGGCGTGCGCACGTAGAGTGGTATCGAGCCCGGGCACCTTGAACAACCACGCCGCGAGCAAGCAGTAAAGGGCGAAGGGGAGCGCGACCTTGGCGCCCTCGAGCGCCTGCCTCTTGGGGGATTCCCCACGCGGTCCGGCCGAGCGCGTCGACCTGTCCACCGCCCAGCTCAGCACGTAGCCGAACATCAACAGAGCGCCCAGCCACACCATGGAGAAGGCGGCTGACTCGACTCCCCGGAAGCCCTCTATGGGTCCACCGAACTGAGCCTGAAGGTCGACACCCATGACCGACACTCCAAAGAGAACCACGGCCGCAAGCACATCGAGGGCGTTTAGCCCGGGGGCGAGTCCGCCGCTGATGGCTATCGCCACGACTATCAGGGCTCCGAGCCCAAGCAGCGCCAAGAACCCCAGAGCCGCGGCCGCGGCCGCCTGAGGCCACCCACCGGATGTGAACGAGCGACCCAGGGCGATGGCAAAGTCGCGCACCGGCACCGTCGCGACGTCGCGCGTAGCGCCCTCTCGGGTCGGGTCGGAGCCGGGTCTCAGCGGGGTCCCACAGCGAGCGCAGAACGTAGCCTCGGGATCATGGATCTCGGCACCGCACGACGGACACGTCATCGGTCAGCATCTTAGGTTGCCCGCCCCACCTGCAGATACCCCTAACGCCCGCGGCGCGCGGCCCCCGACTAGACTTCGAACGTGCCCGGAGACCGAAGCAAGACCTTTCGACTGATCGAAACCGCCGACAACTTCGTCAAGTACGCGGCCCCCGGTAAGGAAGCGAGGGCCGCCTCCCGCGCCCGGCGACGCTACGAGAAAGCGGGGCGGCTCGCTCAGCAGACCGGCGACGACGAACTCGCCGAGCAGGTACGGCTGCGGATCGCGGACCTCGAGCGCAGGGCCGCCATGCCGGCGACTGAACAAACCGAAGCGGACGACGAGAGCGTCATCACCTCGCTCCCTCCCGCACACGCTGAGGTGCGCGTGCCCCCGGGACAGCGCGTGGTCCGCGGCTGGCCGGTGCTGCACGAGGGCCCCATCCCGCGTTTCAACGAGACGACCTGGAACCTAGTGGTGGAGGGGGCATGCGAACGGCCCCTCGACCTCAGTTATGCGGGACTGAAGGAGCTTCCGGTAATCGCTATGACCAGCGACTTTCACTGCGTCACCGGCTGGTCGAAGCTGGGCAATCGGTGGGAGGGCGTGCAAACGAAGGAGTTGCTCGAGCCGGCCCGGGTGAGACCCGATGCATCCCACGTGCTCGTGCACGCCGAGCACGGCTACACGGCAAACGTCCCCCTGGACGCCCTCTTGGCGGACGACGCGATGGTCGTGTGGCAGCACAACGGCAAGCCGCTCGCCCCCAAGCATGGCTGGCCGCTGCGGCTCGTGATTCCCCATTTGTACGGCTGGAAGAGCGTGAAATGGGTGAGGCGCTTCGAGTTGTTGACCGCAGACCGGCGCGGGTTCTGGGAGGTGCGCGGTTACCACAACCGGGCCGACCCCTGGCTCGAAGAGCGCTACTCCTACCAAGAGACATGACCCCTTTTCTAGATGGATTCAAAGTCGGCCACTACACCGATGCCGACAACCGCACCGGCTGCACCGTGGTGCTCCCACCCCCGGGCAACGTCACGTCATGCGATGTGCGCGGTTCGTCGCCGGCGTCGCGCGAGCTGGTGTTGCTCGACCTCGACCGGCGGCTTACCGAGGTTCACGCGGTGTTGCTGACCGGAGGAAGTGCCTTTGGTCTGGCGGCGGCCGACGGAGTCATGTCGTGGCTCGCCGAGCACGACATCGGCTACGACACGACCGTGGCGCGCGTCCCGATAGTCCCGGCCGCGGTCATCTTCGATCTGGGCTCGGGGAACCCCGATGCTCGTCCCGGTCTCGAAGAGGGCCGCGCCGCGTGCGAGGCCGCTGCCGGTGACGCCGCAACCGGACACGTCGGCGCCGGAACGGGTGCCACCGTCGGCAAGTGGGGTGGGCTCGACGACGCGGTGCGGGGCGGGCTCGGCATCGGCCATGCGGAGGCCGAGGGAATGCGGGTCGCGGCCATCGCCGTCGTCAACGCGGTGGGGGACGTGGTCGGTCCCGACGGCAATTCGGTGGCGGGCTCGTCTGTCACCGCCGGCCGGGTTCACGCGCCGCGGCCTCCGAGAACCGAGGTAGCTCCGGTCAACACGGTCCTCGCCCTGGTCGCGACGCACGCGCCACTCGACAAGCGTGAGGTCAAGTGGCTCGCGGGGCGGGGTTCCGACGGCATCACCATCTCGGTTCGGCCTGCGCACACCCGCTACGACGGAGACGTGTGCTTCGCGATCGCGGCACCAACGAAACAGGAGGGGCCCGAGGCCAACGTCGACGTTCTTGGGGTGCTCGCGACCGAGGCCGTGGCCGCCGCGATCCGCAACGCGGTCGGCCACTAGTCGATCTCGACGACGACCTTGCCGAACTGCTCTCCGCCCTCGAGGTACTCGAGGGCCTTGACGCCCTCGTCGAGCGCGAAGGTCCTGTCGATGACCGGTTTGATTCCGGTCCCCGCCACCATCCTCAGCATGTCGCTTACGTCGGAGTCGCTGCCCATGGTCGATCCGATGATCGTCAGCTGGTTCCAGAACACGCGCTGAAGGCCGATGGTCGCCTTCGGTCCCGCGGTCGCACCCGCGATGACCACGCGACCGCCCTTTCTGAGGGCGCGCAGCGCCTGGTCGAGGGCGTCCCCACCCGCCGAGTCGGCGACTAGGTCCACTCCTCGTTTTCCGGTCTTGGCTCGAATCGCCTTGCCCACGTCCTCGTTGGAGTAGTTGACGCCGGCGTCGGCGCCCATCTCGACTGCCTGCTCCAGCTTGTCGTCGCTCGATGAGGTCACGTAGATGCGTCCCGCCACGGGCCGCGCGAACTGGAACAGCGACTGCGCAAGTCCCCCACCGATACCAGTGATCAGCACCCACTCGCCCGGCTGTAGTCGGGCTCGAGTGAACAACATCCGGTAGGCGGTGATCGCGGTCACTCCCAGCGCCGCGGCCTCGCCGAAGGAAAGGTGGCCCGGGATCGGGAAAACGTTGCCGGCCGGCAGCACGACTCTTTCGGCGAGCGTTCCTGCTCGATGCTCCCCGAGCATCGAGAACCTGGTGCACTCCGATTGCTCGCCCGCCCGGCAGTACTCGCATCGACCACAGTGAATCCCCGGATTCACCACCACACGCATCCCCGGTTTTAGGCCCTTGACTTCGGCGCCCACCGATTCGATCTCCCCGGCGCCGTCGGCTCCCAGGGTGTGCGGAAAGTGATGCTCTATCTTGAGCGCGCCGGTGAGCGTCCAGACATCGAGACGGTTGAGAGCGGCCGCCTTGAGCCGAACGACGACCTCACCGGGACCGGGTTCGGGATCGGGCAGCTCGGTAAGTGCAACGTTGTCGAGTCCATAGCCTTCAATCGCGATCGTTTTCATGTGCCCTTCAATACCCGCCTCGGCCCCGCTTGTCACTCGCGATCGGGCACCAGCAGAGGTGTCACATGCGCCTCGTAGGCTCGACTAGCCGCGCTTCCCGGGGCTTTGGAGGTAGATCATGGCCACCGCTAAGAAGCATTCGAACAAGGCCGGGCGCAAGCTGCCACGCTGCAAGGCCTGCGACAAGCCGATTCGCATCCCGAAGGGCTGGAGCACCGGCGCGGCGGTTCGCCGCCACTACTGGGCCAAGCACCGCGAGGTCATGAGCAAGAGCGGCGCCAAGAAGTGAGCGGCGGTCACCTCCGGTCCACCGCGGGGCGGGCTCGGCCGGAGCGCAGAACAGCGGGGCGGGCTCGGCCGGACCGCAGAACAGCGGGGCGGGCTTGGCCGGACCGCAGAACAGGCGATTCCGTGGACCTCATCATGGTGGTGCTCGCCTGCACTCTGGCCGGGTTGCGCGACCGTCTCTTCGAAGAGGGCCACGACCGGGCAGCCGAGGTAGTCGCGGACCTCGTTGAGATCACCGACGACTACCTCGACCGCATCGAGTCATGATCGTCGGACGAGACGGCCGCCGGGCTAACGCCTGACGGTCGTCCTTCCGCTCTTGCTCGAGGAGTTCCCGGACGCGTCGGTGGCCTTGATCTTGTAGGTGTAAGTGCCCGCCTTGACCACCTTGTTTGTCGTGAAGTGCCTTCCGTTCCATTTCACGAAGTAGTGATTAGGCGGCAGGTTCGAGCCGGGGATCTTGAACGCGGTTGAGCCGGACTTGGACTTGATCCTGAACACGACAACCGCTTGCTCGTTCGTGCTGAAGAAGATCTTGGTCTTGTCCTTGCGACCGTCGCCATTCGGAGTGAACGGGTCGGGCTTGTCCCCGACGCCCCTTATCCGTGGTGCAGTCGTGTCGCCGCCACCTCCCCCGGATGCATCCTCGAAGACACCGAGGGCCACGTCACCAAGTTGGGGGCCGAACATGATGTCTTCGAATTGAGGGTCGCCGATGATCTTGAAGCTGTTGACCGACTGCACGAACTGGTCTTGGACTATCCACCCGCCGCCGCTAGAGCCGCCGGTCATGTCACACCCGATCCCCATAGGGCGGAGATCGCCCTGCCCAGGAGCAAAAATGCCAAAGTCGGACGCGCAGACGAACATCCTCTCCCCGTCGAACGGCGGTGTTTGGGGGTGCCCGAAAGTTCGGTAAGACTGGAGGTGGCTCTGGTTGAACCGTATCCCGCGCGCTCCGACGACCTCTTCGATCTCCTGGCCTCCGTTGGGCGACATCGTGAGGGCGGCCACGTCGAACCGGAAGTTCCCGGCGCTGGCCCACTGTGTCGTGGTTACGACGCCATCCGCCACCCATTCTCCCGCGGGTGCCGCTCCGTTCCGATAACCCGGCACGAACAAGAAGTCGGAGTAGAAGGACCCGGGTCCCTCGTTGACGCAGTGCCCCGCGGTCCACACAACATCGTTGCTCTCGGCCTGGACGACGGTCCCCGAGCAGACCGCGTCAAAGCCCGGACCACTGAAGAAGAGCTTCCCGTGGGTGATGTTCGGAAACGAGGCCGTGTTCGTAATCTCGGTGCGCGTAAAGGGAATCGATCCCGTAAGCGTCTCGACCTTGCCCGACGCGACGCCATCGAGCGTCAGAGCGCTCCGGCCGTCGACCGTCGGCGCGATTGCGGGCACGGAGACCGGCTCGCCGTCATCCTGAGGAACGCGAGTCCAATCTCTCGCATCGTCAACGTCAACGGTCACATCGAGTGGTCGTGCTCGCTCCATTCTGCGTTGGGTCCAGTACTGCTTGACCTCGCGACGGTCTGCCTGGAACTTGCGAACGACCGGGCGAAGGGCTCGCCTGGAGTCTCCCGTGGGGGCCGGCGCGGCGTTCGAAGCGATGCTCGGGAACAGCGCGGCCAGCATGAATGCGACGGCCAGCATGATGGTTCTGCGGAAGGGCGTGCGATCGCTCAAGAGCAGGGTCCTTTCGGGATATGGATGACGCGCCGCCGCGCCACTCGCCGACAACTGTTCGCAGGCTAGCTATCGGCTCGAGGCGCTCCAAGGCAATTACGCGGTTTATTGTCCGGAATCGTGAAGCCCAGATCCGTGCAAAGTGTTGCCATTGGCTCAAGTCCGAACCGCGCCGATAACCCGAGTTAATCGTTGACTGCTTCCAGGTTGGGGCGATCGACTGGATCGGTCCCCTTGAGCTCGTCGGTCTCGGACTCCTCGACCATCGCGCCGAGCCTGTCCCTGAATCGGTCGAGCTTGCGCCCGCCCTCCTCGTACTTGGCGCGCGCCCGGTAGAGGTGCCCGCCGAGCGTTTCGTATTCCGTTGCGAAGCGCTCGAAGTCCTGGTGCAACCGGCCGCACGCGTCGAGGATCTTCTCGGCCCCCCGCTCGACACTCAGACAACGCAGTCCGTAGAGAACGGTCTGGAGGTAGCCGTACAACGTCAGGGGAGACATGGGCACGACCTTTGAGGAGATCGCCAGTTCGAACAGCTCCTCGTTGTGGTGCTTGAGCTGAAGCATCTCGGAGTACACGCCCTCGGCCGGCACGTACATGACTGCGAACTCGAGCGTGTCCTCGTCGGGGACGATGTAGCGGGTGGCGATTGCCCGGATGTGGTTGGCGACATCGCGAGCGAAGGCACGCCGGGCGTCTTTTCGCTCGGCATCGTTGCCGGCCTCGCTCATTCGGCGGTAGTTCGGCAGCGGGAACTTGGAGTCGATGCAGACCAGCCGGCCTCCCGCGCGCACGACGGCGTCGACCGTGGCTCCCGAGGAGAACCGGTGTTGCAACGCAAACGCGCTCGGAGGCAGAACCTGGCCGAGCAGCTCGGCCAGCATCGCCTCGCCCAGGCCCCCGCGCGCCTTCGGCGCCTTGAGAAGATCCGAGAGCACGTTGAACTCGCGCGCCTGCTCGGCGACCGCGCTGGTAGCCGTGCGAAGGTCACCGAGTGATTCGAAGATGTCGCGCGCCATCGTCGATGAGGCCACCTGAGTTTGGGTCATGCGCGAGTCGATGCCCTCGAGTCGCTGCGCGAGGCCACCGGACTCGGCCGCCACCCGTTCGGCGAGGGCGCGCACCTCGGCGCGCATGACCGCGACGTCGGGAGCGGCAGTCCCCGTCGAGCGGCCTCGTGCCACGTAAAGCCCCGCAGCAAGGCCGGCCACGACTGCGAGTACAACCAGCAGAATGATGTCCATGGCATGACCCTAGAGAGGCCCTGTGACAGTTTCCGGATTTGGCCCTTCCCGGCTCAGTTCCAGGCCCCCGCGACCGGCTCGCCGAGCCCCTCGACGAACGATCCCGTGGCCACCGAGGCTCTGAGCGCCTCGATCGCCGTGGCCCGGCCCACGTCGCTGAGCCAGGGCCGCAGCTCCGCCGGATTGGCCTCGTCGTCAAACATGCGAAGCCCCGATCCCAGCGTCCGCACCATCAGCATGCCGACGGCTATGTACTCCGTCACGGTCTCACCTAGTGGTCTGCCCATCTCGTCGCACCGGTCGAGATAGTCCTCGCCCCCGGCCGCCTCGATCATGGCCGACCCCAGGCGGATGGCCGCGGTTTCCTCGTCGAGCTCCTGGTGCTGGAGTAGCGACGCCAGGACGAGCTCGCACTGGGACGCAAAGAGCCCGCCCCGCACCAACAGACGGCCGGCCGCCGAGCGCCACAAGCGAGGGCGGTTGCCCAGCCAGACCCGCCCCGACCAGGTCACCATGTCGCGCGATCCCGCGCGCTCGATCGCCCCCAGGTCGCGGGCGAGCAGGTGCAGAGCGTCGATCTGAGTGAAGCCCCGTTCGCCGGCGGGCGTTTCGGGCGCGGGCTCCCATCCGAACATCGAGTTGCCCTGGGCACTGAAGGCGACCGTCGTCCCCCATTGGTCCGCCGGGATGCCGGCGATCGCGGCTCGCTCGATGATCCAGGCCAGCGGCTCGACCACCCACGCCATGTCACGCTCCGCGATCTCAGGTGGTCGACCGAGTGCCCAGTGGAGCGGTTGCATGAGCTGCAGCCGGGCGGGTCCGGCGCAGGTGGTCCAGGGCTCGAAGCAGGCGTCGAAACTCTTGGCGGTGTCCATGAGGCCATGCAAGCCCACGCTGGAACACGTGGGTGTGGCGCGCGCCACACTCAGGCGAAAATCTCTCGCCGAACAGCCCTCGGGTACGTCGTGGCAGTATCTGAGCAGATGACTTCCTACGAGCGTCTCTCCGTCCTCGACGAGATGTTTCTTCACCTCGAGGGTTCGAGCACCCACATGCACGTCGGCGGGATCGCGATCTTCGAGGGCGAGCCGCCTGATTACGACGACGTGCTGCAGATGATCGGAGACCGGCTCCAGTACGTGCCGCGCTTCAGACAGAAACTCGCCACCGTGCCGCTGGGCCTGGGGCGGCCCGTTTGGGTCGACGACCTACACTTCCACCTCGAATACCACGTACGCCACACTGCGCTTCCGGCCCCAGGCACCGCGGACAAGCTCAATCGTCTGGTCGCTCGCATCATGAGCCAGCAGCTCGACCGGACCAAGCCGTTGTGGGAGATCTGGTTCGCCGAGGGGCTCGCCGGGAACCGCTTCGCGCTCGTTTCCAAGACCCATCACAGCCTCGTCGACGGGATCTCCGGCACCGACATCATGTCCGTGCTGCTGGATCCGTCCCCCGAGCCCCCCGACATCGAGCGCGATCTCTGGAGGCCCGAACCCGAACCTAGTCCCGACCAGCTAATGATCGAAGCACTGCGCGAGCGTGCGACCTCGCCGGCCGAGATCGTGCGCTCGTTGCAGATCGCCGCCGGCGACCCCTCCAAGCTGCCGGGTCGTTTGATCGACTCGGCGCGGGCACTCAGCGAGTGGATGGGCAGCGGCTTCGCGGCCCCCGCCTCGTCGCTCAACCGGCCCATCGGCCCCCACCGGCGCTTCGAGACCGTGACGGTCACCCTCGACGACCTCAAGCGCATCAAGAATGCCTACGGCGGGACAGTGAACGACGTCGTGTTGACGGTAGTGTCCGGCGGACTGCGGAGGCTGCTGCGCGGCCGCGGCGAGAGCGTCGACGACCTCGAGCTGCGGGCCATGGTGCCGGTCTCCGTGCGCGCCGATCACCAGCGCGGGACGGGCTTGGCCGGACCGCAAGGCCAACGAAGTTCGCTCGGGAACCAGGTTGCGAACGTGTGGGCGGTCCTTCCGATCTACGAGCCCGACCCGCTCGAGAGGTTGCAGGTCATCAGCGAGTCGATGCGCGAACTCAAGAGCTCGGGCCAGGCCGTGGGCGCTCAGCTCCTCACCTCGCTCGGCGAGTTCGCTCCCCCGACGATCATCGCTCAGGCATCGCGGGTGGTCGCCCGCCAGCGCGCCTTCAACCTTGTGATCACCAACGTCCCGGGCCCCCAGCTCCCGCTTTACACGCTCGGCCACGAGATGCTCGAGGTCTACCCGGTACTTCCGCTGTCGGGCAACACCACGATCGGCGTCGCGCTGCTGAGCTACAACGGCTCGGTCGGCTTCGGCCTTCTCGGCGACTACGAGACCACCGAGGACATGGGCGAGCTCGCCGAGGGCATCGAGAAATCGGTGGCGGAGCTGCTCTCGACGATCCCCTAGGTGCCGGCGCTACTCGTCGGTGTCGTCGGTCAGGTACTCGTCGAGCCGGCGCACGACGTCGATGGAACGCCGCTCGAATTCGTCGTAGCGGCCGTTGGCCGCCACGGCCGCACTGAACACCGAGCCGGTGAAGCCGACGAGATCGGCACCGGCATCGAGATAGCTGAGGTAGTTCTCAGGAGTGAGGCCGCCGGTGACCATCAAGGGGATGTCGAGGGGGCCGAGCACGTACTCGATGTAGTCGGGGCCTCCGAGCGTCTCGGCGGGAAAGACCTTGACCCAGTCGGCGCCGGCCTTGTGCGCGTTGAAGATCTCGGTCGGTGACGCGGCGCCCATGATGATGGGGAGGCTCAGGCCGTGGGCCGCCTCGAGCACCTCGGGGACCACCACCGGAGTCACTATGAACTCGGCCCCCGCGTCGTAAGCCTCCTTGACCTGCTCCGGGGCGGTGACCGTCCCGGCCCCCACTATCGCGTCGATGCGACCGGCAATCTCGGCGAGCGCATCGGTGGCGTCCGGCGAGTTCATGGTTACCTCGACCGCTTCGAAGCCGCCGCGCACGGCGGCACCCGCCCCCTCGACCGTGTGCTCGGCCGCCTGCATCCTGAAGATCGCGATGACCGTGGCGTCCGACAGACGCTGAGCGCGCGATTCGAAGAGTTTGACGTTCATGTCAGGAGGTTACCCGAGCGAGGCGGCCGAGCGATGAATGATCCCTCCCTGGCTCAAACCACCCGGTCGCCGGCGCTCAACTCGGACATGCCGTCGGGTCTTTTGGCCAGCTCTATCCGGTCCTCGACCCTTGCCGCCAGGGCGGGGACGTGGGAGACCAGCCCTATCAGCCGGTCCGAGGTGACGATCCGCTCGATCCCATCCATTGCCAGGTCGAAGGACTCGGGATCGAGAGAGCCGAAGCCCTCGTCGAGGAAGAAACACTGAAGTCGTCCGCCCGAGCGACCGACGAGCTCGGCGAGCGCGAGGGCCAGCGCCAGCGAAGCCAGAAAGGTCTCGCCGCCCGACAGGGTGTCTACGGTCCTTCGCTTCTCGCCGTCGAGCTCGTCGACGACGTTGAGGTCCGCCTTGCGGTCGATCTCGAGTTGGTAGCGATTGGTCATCGAACGCAGTGACTCAGAAGCCAGCTCGAACAACACCCGGGTCTTCTCCTCGAGCAAGAAAGTGATGAAGCCCTTGGGTCCGAAGTCCTTGTAGAGCTGCTGGAGGTTAGAGCGCCGCGCCATCAGCCCCGCCTCGATCACGTCGAGTTCGGCCGCCCGCGCCGCCTTCGCCTCGAGCTCGCCGACGCGTTCGGTCGCGACGTCGGCGTCGGACTTGGCGCGCGCCATGGCCGGCGCGATCGCGCTTGTTGGTTCGAGCTCGAGCCCCGCCCTCAGCTCGGCGAGCGCGATGCCCTTGGACTGCTCGGCGAGCTCCGCCTCGGCCAGGTCGGCGTGCGCCTTGTCGAGTCGGTCGTCCAGCTCGATCCGCACGTCTTCGGAGCGCGAGGCCAACGATTCCAGCGCGTCGTCGATCCCTGGAGCGTCGAGCTCGACGGTTGCCGCGACCTCGATGAGCGCGGCCGCCACCGCGCGCCGGGCCGCAGAGAACTCCTCCTGGAGGGCCTGGTGACGCCCGATCTCGGCCTGGGCTTCTTCGCAGGCACCTCTGGCGCCCTCGACCTCGAGCCGAGCGGCCGCAAGGCCCTCGAGCCGAGCATCGGCCTCGGCCAGGGGATCGTCGGTGTCGCCCAGAGCGTCCGCGAGGTCAACGCGAATCCGATCGAGCCGCTCTTTGGTGGAGTCGCGCTGCTCGACGAGGTGCCCAAGCCCGGACTCCGCCCGAGTGAGGGCGGTCCTGGCGTCCTCGGCGATTCGCCCCGCGCGCTGCGCGGCCTCCTTGGCCTCCTTCTCCGCCTTCTTCGCGCCGGTGAGCGTGGTCGGCATCCCGCCGGTTGGAACAACCGACACCTCTTGCTCGCACACAGGGCACGGTGCACCGACTCGAAGCTCGGCGCGCAGAGCGTGGGCCTTGTGCGCCACCTCGAGCTCGGCGCGCTGCCGCTCGGCGCGCTCGCAAGCCGACAGAGTCTCCTCGTGCTCCTGCTGCGCGACTTCGGCCGTTTCCCGCAATCCACCGAAGGTCTCCTCGTCCTTCTTGAGGCGCTGTTCGAAGGCGTCCACCTCGGCCGCCAACCGCATCGAATCCTCGGCCTGGCCGCGCAGTTCGACCAGTGCGCGCTCGGTTCCGTGGCGAGCCTCGAGCGTCCCCAGCGCGTTAACCGCTTGGGAGCGCCGCGCCTCGGCCGCGATCAGCGCCGCTCGGCAATCGTCGAGTAGCGTGGAGACCTGGACCTCCTGCGCGCGCAACTCGTCCAGCACCTTCGGAGCCGGCATCCGCTTCGACACGTCGTCGAGGCGCGCCACGTCCTTGGTGGCGCGCTCATGACTCGCATGCGCGTCGCGGAGAGCGTCCTCGAGCTTCTTCTCGGCCGGCAGGGCGGCCTCGAGCCTGGCGGCGCGCGCCGAGGCCTGCTCGTGCAGGAGTCTGGCATCGGCGATGCGCTCGGCGATGTCATCGGGGATGCCGCGCCGCTCGCCCTCGATCTCCCGCAGGTCGCCGCCGATCACATCGATGTGGCGCTTGGCTGCATCGCGGAGCGCGTCGATCTGTTCGAGCCGGAAGACCCCTTTGAGAATCTCGCCCCGCTTGGTGGGCGTCGCGCCGAGAAACTTTGCAAAGTCTCCCTGCGCGAGCAGCACCGACGAGCAAAACGCGGGGAAGTCCAGCCCCAACAACTCCTCGATCTTCGCAGTGACGGAAGATTCACCACTGCCGAGATGCTCGCCGGAATCGACGTCGATGAGCACGTGCGGGGAGCTACCCGACTTCCGCCGCATGATTCGCGTGACCTCGTAGACATGCCCGTCGACCGAGAAAGTGAGCTGGATGCGCGCCTCGTCGGATCGCGAGCAGATCAGCTTCTTGATCGACCGCTGCTCGCGCGGCGTCTTGGCGTACAGCGCGTAGCAGATCCCGTCCAGGATCGAGGACTTGCCGGCCCCCGTTGGTCCCACGATCGCAATTAGGTTGCGGTTCTCGAAGGAGATCTCTATCGGGGCCTCGTGGCTGCGAAACCCCTGCAAGGTGAGCTTGAGCGGTCTCACCAGTCGACCCCCACTTCCCTGCGCAACTCGTTGAACGCATCCATGAGCTCGCCCTCGGGTTCGACGCCGTGAGCCTCGCGCACGAACGCGGCGTAGAGCTCATCGAGAGCCATGCCCTCGCGGTTGAGTGCCTCGGCTTCCAACCGCTCGTAGTCCGCACGCACGTTCAGCGCGTGCACAAACAGCTCGCGTATCTCGTCGGCAAGCCCGGGAGTCGGGCCCTCGGTCGCAACCGTGACGTCGAGGTAGTCATCGCCCACCTCATCGACGAGTGCCCGAAGCTCGGCCATCGTGCCGGAGATCTTTCGCAGGTTGCGCCCCGATGTGATCGGTATCTGCTTGTCGATGCGGGTGCGGTCGGGGGTGACGTCGACCAACAGACAGAACTTGTCGTGCTGGGCCTCTCCGAAGTCGAGCTGCGTCAGGCTGCCCGCGTACCAGGCCTCGCCCGACGACGATGGTGCCTGCTGGCAAGCGTGGATGTGCCCTAGCGCGGTGTAGTTGATCTCCGACGGCACCGCCGCCTTCGTCGTCATGTAGGCCTCGCCGATGTGGAGCTCGCGCTCGGAGCCCGAGGGAACGGCGCCGTCGATCATGAAGTGGCCGACCAGGAAGTTGAGTGCACCCGGATCGCTCTTCGCCATATGGGATGCGTAGAACGCAGTTATGCGCTTGATGCGCTCGGCATAGGACTTGAACCACTCCTCGCTCGCGTCCAGGAACTCGACGACATGCGTCTCGTGCAGGAATGGAAAGCAGGCGATCTGGGCCCTGGTCTTCCCGTCGCGAGCGGTGACGGTGACCACACCGCCCTGCTCCGGCCGCAGTGGTTTCGCCACGAGCGTCACGTTGTAGGGAGCGAGATAGGGAGCGAGCACGCCGAACAGCTCGGCCGAGTCGTGGTTGCCGGCCACCGCCACCACCGGAGCGCCGGTCTGCGCCAGGCGCACCAGCGTCGTGAGCACCAATCCCATGGATGCAAACGGCGGCAGCGCGCGATCGAACAGGTCTCCGGCCACCAGCACGAGGTCTACCTGCTCGCGCTCGGCGACGGAAACGAGCTCGTCGAGCACCGCCTTGGTCTCGTCGCTCCTGTCGATCCGTCCCAGCTTCTTGCCAACGTGCCAGTCGGCGGTGTGCAGAACCTTCACCTAGAGCCCCTCGAAGGGATCGGAGTCGTCTGCCACTTCCTCGGGTCGCGTAGCCCAGGGCGGATAGGGGAAGGTCAACATCGTCGGGGCGGGGATCGGAGGCTGGGACAGCACCATGGTTCCGGGCTTTAGCAGCCGGGCGCGCGCCCTAGTCGAGGGCAACATCCAGCCGTACTCGCTGCGCTCGGCCTCGGCGGAGTCGAGCCGGCCAGATACGCGCAGCGCGGCGTTCGCCAGCACGTCCGGCTCGATGCGCGAGGCGCTCTGCTGCGCGCCGATGAGGATTACGCCGAGGGAGCGACCCCGCTGCGCGATGTCGATCAAGGTGTCCTTGATCGGAGACCATCCGTCGCGCGGCGCGTACTTGTTGAGTTCGTCGAGGACTATCACCGAAAGCGGGAAGCGGCCCTTGCCCTCTTTCTCTCTGTGCACCTCGGAGATGAGCGCGCCCACCACGAAGCGCTGAGCGGCCTCGTGCAGGTCGTGGATGTCCACGACGGTCACGGCCTCTCGTGCCCGATCGATGCGCCGCGATTCGCCCGCGGCGACCAGACGTCCCACCCGGCCCACCGCGGCGCGCAGCCTTCGCATGAAGGCGCTTACCGTGCCGATCGCGGTGCGGCCGCTCCAGTTGCGGTCGGGCTCGTCGCCGTCTTCGGGCTCGAGGAATTCGGCAAGCGCCTCTACGAGGTCATGGAGATTGCGGATCACGCGCTCGCCCGGTCGCGCGGCCACGGCACCTCTGTCCTCACCTTCGCTGTAGGGATCGCGCAGGACGATGGCCCCGGGATGGCCTTCGACCGCTCTAGCGAAGCGCCGCAGCTGGGCCATCACCCGCTCGGACACGAACGTCAGTTGGTTGCGCGCGTCCGCCGCGTCGGTGAACAGAAACTGCAGCAGGCCGTCCTCGACGAATTCCTGGGGAGTCCATCGAAAGGCGCTGATCCCTTCGATGCGAGCGCTGCTCTTGGGGATCCCCTCCTCTTGGGTGGGCGCCCAGAACGACACCGAAGGAAAGGGTCCGGACGCCATGCCGAGGCGGCCCCAAGCCTCTTGGGCTTCGTCGTCGAAGCGGTTGTTGGGCTTGTCGAGGAACAGAAGGTCCTCGCCCTTGACGTTGAAGATCAGACAGCGAAGGTTTCGAGCACTCGGGCCGAGGATCTCGGGGTGCGAAGTGAGGCAGCGCAGGAAGAACAACGCGTACGAGGTCTTCGTCGCCACACCGGATACGCCGGAGATGCTCATGTGGGCGCCCTTGGTGCCGTCGAAGAAATCGACGTCCGCCCAAACCCTCTCGCCATCGCGCGTCAATCCGACGGGAAGCGCCCGGTCTCGCTCGCCGGCCCGCATCTCGTCGACGTACATAGCGCGCTCGCGTTCGACGCCCATGGCACGGTAGACCTCGCCGCCGGAATCGGGGGCGATCCAGATCTCGGGCACCACTCGCACGATCTGGACGGTGGCGGTGCGCGACTTCTCGGCCGGCAGGGTGCCCTCGATCGCGACGCGCCGGGTGTCGGACTCGAACGCCGTGCCCTCGTAGCGCGCCAGCGTCTCGGTGACGATCCCGTAGGTCGTGACCTCCCCCACCTTGGGCACCGGCGTCTTGACCACCACCAGGTCGTCCAACTGCAGGTACTGGTCGTCGTGCAGGACGACGCGGAACTCCTGGGTGGTCGTCGGTTCGGAGCCCAGCACGAGCCCGACCGCCTCGAGGTTCACATCCTCAACCAACTGCGCTGCCCTTCTCGCCGGCGCGCTTGGCGCCGTCTCGGATCATTCGGTAAACGAGGTCGCGATCGCCGAGCAGGTGACGCAGCCTTTTCTCGAGCCCCGCGACCGGGACCAAGTTCTGCGGCGCCCGCTTGTCCCAATAAGGCAGCGACGCGAAGCGGGGAAGTAGCACCGACGATACGTCGGCCAGCGAGATGACGTCGTCGAGCTCGAGCGCGGCGGGGGCCTCGCAGCGGACCAGGCCGTGCCAGTCGTGATCGCCGTCTTCTAGATCGCACAGCCTCAGGTACCAGGAATAGCGAGGTCGCGGCTCGCCGAAGGAGAACAGCGGCGTGCGCTCGCCACAGCCCAGCCGCCCCAGGACGGCCTCTTCGTCGGCCTCCAGATAGCGCCGGTGATGGGCCTTGATGAACCCCACGATGCGCTGGGGCCCCGGCCGCATGACCGCGAGGGGCCCGTCGACGAACACGAGCATCCCCTGGTCGGCGAGCTCTTGGGCGAGCTGGGCCTCGAGGTTGCGCATGGTGTCGTGCACCGCGTAGGTGAGCTCTTCCACGCTCTCGCCGGGCACCGGGAGGCTCCGGTAACTGAGCGACTCGCCGGCCGACAGGGCGATGGCCGTCCCCCCGCCCACGGCCAGCACGCGCTGGATTCGCAGCTCGTCGATCTCGGCCCGGCCGCGTGCCTCGCCGTTGGGCGGAGTGCAGACCACCGAGCCGGCCCCCACCGACCCCGCCAGGCCCTGAGACGGGAAGGAGCGGCCGTTGCTGACGAACAGACGCGCGTCGATGCGCCGGGTGCCGTCGACGAAGGCCGCCGGGGAGTCCAGCAGACCCCCCGAGTAGCGGGGCGCGACCGGCTCCCAGGAGGTGGTCTCGCAGTCGGTCTTGACCGGCTCGACGGAGGCCTCGAGGCCACCCATCTCGACCTCGCCGCCGTATTCGGGGCTCCACGCCTGTACCGCGATTCGCATGAGGTCACCCTAGCGAGGGCCTGTGACGAAAAGCCGTCAATGCGGCCCGGGGTCGAGGCGATCTGCGACCCAGCCGTCGCTGAACGACGGCGGTGTAGCAAAAGGGTCTGAAAGCAAACCCGAAAACCCGGCATCGAAGGGGGAAATCGGTGGGGTGGGGCCTGGTAGGGCCCTCTCGATGGGCTGCTCCGGACACCTATTCAACATGAGTACCGCCCAGCGGTAGCCAGGTTGCAAACCCCTGCCCCGCGACCTTTCTGGTACACCAGCGTCGCTCAGCGACCTCCACGTACCAATTAGCCCCTTCGCGCGGAGCCGATTGGCTGCCCACTCGTCCCCTAGCTGCCTTTGCCTTTGTGCCCGGCGCAACCAAATCACCCCTTCGCGCGGAGCCGATTGGCTGCCCACTCGTCCCCTGACCGCCTTTGGGTTTTGGCCGGCTCAGGCCAGGGCCTCGGCCACCCCGGTCAGGACACGGTCGACCATGGCGTCGGTTGCGGTCCGCCCCATGAGCCCCACCCGGATCGATTTGCCCTGCAGAGGGGGCAGGCCGCCCGAGATCATGATCGAGTGCTTGGCGAGGAGCGAGCTCATGATCGCCTGGGGGTCGTCGGCCCACATCGCCACCAGCAGGTTGGCGCCGGAACCCTCCTGGGCGACCGGCTCGAGGCCGAGCTCCACGAGGCCCTCACGGCACCGTTGCGCCAGCGCCGCCCTTCGCTCGACCCAGGCCTCGATGCCCGACTCCGCGATCCGCCTGATGCTCGAGTAGAGCGCCAGTACCACGTTGGTGGGCATCGTGACGGGATGCGGGTGCCAGTTGCCCCACTCCTTCCGGTACCAGTCCCAACGCTTGAGATCGAGATAGAAGGTCTCCGGGCGCCGGCTGCGAGCCTCGACCCGCTCCCGGCCCCCTTCACCCAACGCCAGAACGCCGACGCCCGGCGGCGCCTCGAGTCCCTTCTGCGAGCAGGTCACCACACAGTCGAGCTTCATGGCGTCCACATCGCAGAGCTCGCCACCCACCGACCCGATGCCGTCGACCACGATGATCGCCCCCGCGGCGTGCGCGGCCTCGGCGATGTCCTCGATCGGATTGCGCACCCCGGTGGTGGTGTCGACGTGACAGGCCAGTACGCCGTCGGCACCCTTGGCGGCGGCACCGATCGCGGCCGGGTCGATTGGAGCGCCGGTCTCGAGCGGGAACTCGACGACCTCGAGCCGGTGCGCAGTGGCGATTTCCATGAGCCGGACCCCGAAGAAACCGGTGTTCGCCACCACGACCTTCTGTCCGGGCTCGAAGAGGTTGAACACCGCGGCGTCCAGACACACCGAGCCCGAGCCGGGGACGATGTAGGGCGGATCGGAGGCACCGAGAAGCTTGCCGAGGGCGGCGACGCAATCGCCGTGAACGCTCGTCCAGAGGTCGCCGTAGTGGGCGATCACCTGGTGGCCTAGAACGTCGAGGTCCTCCTCGTGAAGCTCTCCCGGTCCCGCGATCATCATCGCGGGCATCTCGGGAAGCTTCCTCGGGTCGTAGTGCTCCATTGCACCCCTCTCTGTAACGCCGCAGGCGCGATCCGATGGGCGGTGTGGCGAATGAATGGACGGTCACTGTCTAGTATCGCTCGAATGAGACCCTCGGATGCGGCGCGCCTGGTTGCCTTGGGCGCTATCTGGGGCTCGTCGTTTCTGTTCATAGAGGTCGCGCTCGAAGACCTGACCCCCCTGCAGATAGTTTTCGGAAGAATCGCCACCGGCGCCGTGTTCCTGACGGCCCTGCTGTTTGCAAGGGGCGAGCGACTCCCGCGCGGTCGCGATCTCTATCGCTCGCTCACGGTCATGGCGGTGGTCAGCAGTGTCGCTCCCTTCATCCTGATCGCCTGGGGCCAGCAGGAGGTCAGCTCGAGCCTGGCCTCGATCCTCAACTCCACGACGCCTCTGTTCACCGTCCTGCTTGCCGCGCTGTTCATCGGGAGCGAGCGATTGCGGCCCGCTCGCCTCGCAGGAGTGGTCCTCGGCTTCGCAGGAGTGGGGGTGATCGTGGGGCTCGACTCGGCCGGATCGACCTCGGGCAAGGTTGCGATCACGCTCGCATCGGTCTCCTACGCGAGTGGGTTCGTGTACGCGCGCCGGCATCTCGTGGGCCTCGACCTCCCGCCGCTTGCGATTCCCGCAACGCAGCTCTTGATCGCCACCGCGATGGCACTGCCGCTAGCGCTGATAGACACGCTGCGAACGCCGCCGACACTCAGCGTGGGAGCGGTCGGCAGCATCGTCTTTCTCGGCGTGCTCGGCTCCGGCGTCGCCTACATGCTCTATTACCGGTTGATCTCGGATGTCGGAGCAACCTCCTCGTCGTTCGTGACCTATCTGATCCCTATCTTCGGAGTCACGCTCGGCGCGGTGGTGCTCGACGAAGAGCTCGGCCTCAACGTGCTGGTGGGGGCGCTCCTGGTGATCGCCGGAATCGCGCTGGCCGAGCTAGCCGGGCGCAGAAAGATCCCGAGCAACGCGGCCGGCGGAATCGAGAGCGCTACAGAGCCTTCCGAAACCACAGCGCGCTGAGCGCGGCCGACGCGATCATCAGCGCAAGTCCACCCCCGACGAAGGCCTGAGTGAGCTCGACCTTCTCGATCGACTTCGAGGCGCGCTCGGCGATGCCCCTGTAGATGCTCTCGAGCTCCTCGGCCGAGGGGGCGGCAAAAAAGCGACCTTCGGTGACGTCGGCGATCTGACGCAGCACTTCGACGTCGGGGGCCTTGCGAGCGGTGCTGGATCCGAGCACCACCGTGTTGACTCTCACGTCCATCGCTATGGCCTCATCGGCTGCGACCAAAGGTGGGACTTCGCTTCCGGTGTCCACTCCGTCGCTGAGCACGACGAGCTGCACCGATCGACCGCCCTCCGGCACATTGGCGAGCCCGGCCATGATCCCGTCGCCGAGTACGGTCTTGGCACGCAGCTCGAGTGAGTCGAGCGCAAAGGAGATGGCCTCACGATCGATGGTCGGCGCGCTCAGGATCTGAGCCTGGCGATTGAAGGCCACCACTCCCACGCGAAAATCCTGGGGCAGCCGGTCGACGAGCACCTCGCTCGCGGAGCGGGCCGCCTCGAAACGGTTGGGCGCGATATCCGTCCGTCTCATCGAATTCGACGCGTCGATCACCAACACGATGGTGCCGCCAACGCGCGTGACCACCTGCTCGCGCTGCGGGCGTGCGGTCCCCATCACCAGCGCGGCGAGCGCCACCAGCATCAGCGCGATCGGAACGTGCCTTCGCCAGGCCGGACGGGAGCGGACGATGTTCGGGCGCATGTGCGGAGCTGCGAAGGCGCCCGCCGCTCGCTCGCGTCGCCCCTCCAGAAGCATGTAGGCGACGCCTATTGCGGGGATGGCTACCAGCAAGAGCAACAGCGCGGGCCACTCGAAACTCACCGGCTCATCCCATCATGAAATTCGTAAAGCAGGAGTAAAGGGGTCACGCCTGGGCGAGGTCGGGCGCGCTCGAGGCAGTCGCTTCTCCGTCGCCCTGCGCGGGGATCCACATCACGAAGGTCGAGCCGCGTTCTTTATGGCTTGCGAGTTTGACCACGCCACAATGAGCCTCGGCCACCTGTCTCACGATCGATAGTCCCAAGCCGCTGCCTCCGAGCGACCGGGAGCGTGACTTGTCGGCGCGCCAGAAACGATCGAAGACCTGGCTTTGCTCGGACTCGGGGATTCCCGGGCCCTGGTCTTCGACCGCGAGCCATGCCCACCCCTCCTTCATGCCCGCCGCGATCGTCACGGCGGAATTGGCGGGGGCGAAGCGCACCGCGTTCTGAGCGAGGTTCGCAAGCGCTCGCTTCAGAGCAAAGCGGTCCCCAACCACCCAGACGCCATCCGCAATCGACCGCCGCAACTCGATGCCGCGCGATTGGGCGACGGCGACGAACTCGTCCGCGATCTCGGCCGCGACCTCTCCGATCTCGACTCGCTCGTCGAGGTTCTGTGGGGACTCGAGTCGCGCCAGCGCAAGCAGATCGTCGACCATCTTGGACATTCGCTCGGTGGCGCGCTTGACCACTATCGAGGCGTCGCGGTAGCTCTTCTCGTCCGCCTTGGGGTCGCTCAGCACGACGTCGAGATTGGTGCGGATTACCGCCAGTGGGTTGCGAAGCTCGTGTGAGGCATCGGCGATGAACCGGCGTTGCGATCCGAATGCCTCGTCGAGCCGGTCGAGCATCGAATCGAAGGTGTCGGCGAGCCGCTTTAGCTCGTCCTGGGGGCGCTCCAGGGAAATCCGCTGCGACAGATCGGTCGCCTGTATGCGGCGCGCGACCTCGGTGATCCGGTCGATGGGGGCCAGCAACCGACCGGCGAGGACCCAGCCGATTCCCAGGCTAATGAAGAACAAGATGCCGAGCGAGAGGAACGAGTATTGCTTGAGCGATTGAAGGGTGTTGTTGGCTACGGCCCGCTCGAAGTCCTGCGCCTCCACGATGCTGAATGGCTCGGTGGATGTATCGGGATTGCGCAAGAGAACGAACTCGCGCGACATCTGCTCGTCGCCGATGGACCGGCTCAGCGCGAAGTAGAGGCCGGCGATCAGTAGCCCGCCGATGACGAAGAGGCTCGCGGAGTACACGACCGCGAGCCGGAAGCGCGCCGAACGCGTCCACTCCGGCAGCGCGTTGCTCAGTGACTCCATGCGGTCCTTCATCGCACTCTGGCTTACACCCGTGGCAAATCTATGCGTCCTCGCGCAGCCGGTAGCCGCTCCCCACGACCGTCTCGATCGGCTGAGTGTCGCCCGCGGCCTCGAGCTTCCTGCGCAACGTCATGACGGTCACCCGCACGGTCTTGGTGAAGGGATCCGCGTTCTCGTCCCACACATGCTCGAGCAGGTCCTCCTGACTGAACACGGCTCCCGGTCGCGACATGAAATAACGAAGCAGCGCGAACTCCTTGGGGCTCAGAGCCAGTTGGGTTCCGTTGCGGTGTGCCTCGTGACGGGCGGTGTCGAGCTCGAGGCTTCCGACCCGCAGCAGCGCCGATGAGCGCCCCGCTTCACGCCGCAGCAGCGCTCGGATGCGAGCGCGCAGCTCGTCGAAGTCGAATGGCTTTACGACATAGTCATCGGCGCCCTCGTCGAGCCCGCCGATCCGGTCGGTGGCCTCGCCCCGCGCGGTCAGCATCAGGATGCGGGGCTGCTCGCCGGGGAGCGCTACTTCGCCGCTGCGAATCGAGCGAGCGATGGAGCGGCCGTCCACACCCGGGAGGTTGAGGTCGAGGCAGATCAGGTCGTAGTCGTTGACCTCGACCTTGGCGAGGGCCTCCTCGCCGTCGTAGGCGACGTCGGTGGCGTAGCCGTCGTTGCGCAGCCCGCGGGCGATCGCGTCGGCCAGATCATGCTCGTCCTCCACCACCAAGATCCTCATTCCAACTCTCGTTTTACTTCCTCTTTAGTCCTCGGCGCTCAAACTGGGTAAAGGTTCGGGGCGGTAGAGACCCCCGAGACCCACAAAGACCACCCATTTCGAGGAGGAATCGCCGTGAAGCAGCCGCCATACTGGGAGGTGGAAGAGCGCCCGAATTCGGGCAAAACGCAGGAGGAAGACGAGCTGAACAGCAATCCGCAGTATCCCTACAACCCACAGCAGGGCCAGCCTCAAGCACCGCCTTACGAGCAGCGGCCTTACGGGGAGCAGCCCTACGGTCACCAGGGTCAGCCGCCCTACGGCGCGCAGCAGACGACGCCGATGTCGCCCTACCAGCCTCCACCTTCCGGTCGCCGGCCCTCGATTGCCGCGTTCGCGGCCGGCGCGCTCGCCGCTCTGCTTCTGGTCGGCGGTGGCTTTGGGCTGGCTGAGGTCATCGGCGACGACCCCGCGACGACCCCGAGAGTGGAGTCGGGCCCCGCCGGCCCGGTGGCGGTGGACGTTCGGGAGCCGGTAGCCGAGGTCGCCGATGCCCTGCTGCCTTCGGTGGTTCAGCTCGAGACCGACGGCGGGCTCGGCTCGGGCGTGGTCTACAAAGAAGGTGGGCTCATACTTACCGCCGCACACGTCGTCGAGGGCACCGAGGACGTCGTGGTGCGACTGAGCGACGGCCGCAGGGTCAACGGAGTCGTGCTCGGCGCCGATCCCGACACCGACATCGCGGTGGTGGATTCCGAAGCCGACGACCTCGAGATTGCAACCTTGGCCACCGACGTTCCTATCGACGTCGGTCAGATGGCGATCGCGATCGGGAGCCCGTTCGGCCTCGACTCGTCGGTTACCTCGGGAATCGTCAGCGCGGTCGGTCGCACGCTGGAAACCCAGGGGGGCCGAGCCGTCAGCACGGTTCAGACCGACGCCCCGATCAACCCGGGGAACTCCGGCGGGGCGCTCGCCGACCGCACCGGTCGCGTCATCGGCATCAACGACGCCATCTTTTCCGAGGGAGGCGACAACGCGGGCATCGGCTTCGCCATCCCCATCGACACCGCGGTGCGAGTGGCCGGGGCACTCGAAAAGGGTGAGGACCCGGTCATCGGCTTCCTCGGCGTCGAGCTGGTCGGCATCAGCGGCGGCCAGCCGGGTGCCCTCGTCAGCGACGTGACCGCGGGCTCCGGGGCGGAGGCGGCGGGGCTTCAAGCCGACGATCTGATTACCCGATTCAATGGACAGCCGATCGAGAGCCCTGCCGATCTCGTCGCCAAGGTCACCGCAACCGCCCCCGGAACCGAGGTGACCATCGAGATCGTGCGTCAAGGTGAGACCGAGGAAGTCGAAGTGACCATCGGTGAGGCCCCAGGCTCGCCGTAACTAGTCACAGGGATCGCAGTAGAAAGGACTCATATGACCGACGGTCAGCGGCTGCACGTGGCCGGCGAGCCGGACCACGTTCACGGCAAGCTTCAGGACGCGCTCTACGAGATCAAGCGAGTGATCGTCGGCCAGGACGCCATGCTCGAGCGCGTGATGGTTTGCCTGCTCGGCAGCGGCCATCTGCTGCTCGAGGGAGTGCCGGGCCTGGCGAAGACACTGACCATCCGGACGCTGGCGGGGGTTCTCGGCGGAAAGTTCCAGCGAGTTCAGTTCACCCCCGACCTCGTTCCCTCGGACCTCATAGGCACCCGTATCTACCGTGCCGACAGCCACTCGTTCGATACCGAACTGGGCCCGATCTTCTGCAACTTCCTCCTTGCCGACGAGATCAACCGAGCACCCGCGAAGGTGCAGAGCGCACTGCTCGAGGTCATGCAGGAGCAGCAGGTCACCATCGGACCGAAGACCTACAAGCTCGACAGCCCGTTCATAGTCATGGCAACGCAGAACCCCATCGAATCCGAGGGCACCTATCCGCTGCCCGAGGCCCAGATGGATCGCTTCATGATGAAGGTGGTGGTCGACTACCCGAGCTTCGGCGACGAGATGGAGGTCGTGGGTCGCTCGCTGGCCGATCCCGTCGACGTCAACGAGGTCATGACCGCCAAAGAGGTGGTCTCATTCCAGCGAGCCGTCGGCGAGATCTATGTCGACCGTCCGGTGTCCGAGTACGCGGTCGCTCTCACCATGGCGACGCGTAATCCGGGAGCCTTCGGGCGCGGCGACCTGATGGAGTACATCAGCTTCGGCGCGAGCCCGCGCGGCTCGATCAACCTCGTCAAGTCGGCGCGCGCCCTTGCTCTGACTCGCGGTCGCCGCTACGTGCTTCCCAGCGACGTGCGCGAACTCGCGAAAGACGCTCTTCGCCACCGCATAGTGCTCAGCTACGAGGGCCTCGCGTCGGGCATTAGCTCGGACGACATCCTGGACGCGGTTCTCGAAGCCGTACCCGTGCCCCGCGTGGAGCTTTCCACTTCATCCTCGAGCGCGTGAGACTTCTGCAGTTTCGTAACCAACCCTCGCGCCCGGACAGGCCGGGCCCGGGCCCGCTGCCCGATCAACTTCTGCGGGCGCTCGACGTGCAGATCAGCCGGCGCATCGATGGGCTCGCCGCGGGGGACTTTCGTTCGACGGTGCTCGGCGAGGGCACCGAACTCGCCCAGGTGCGACCGTACGTTGCCGGCGACGACATCCGAAGAATGGACTGGAACGTCACAGCTCGAACCGGTGCGCCCCACGTGCGCGTGCACGTCGCCGAGCGCGCCCTCACGACCTGGGCGCTGCTCGATTGCTCGGCCTCGATGGTGTTCGGCACGCAGGACCGGCGCAAGATCGACGTCGCCGAAGGAGTTGCGCTTGCGACCTCGCACCTCGGCACGCGGGGAGGTAACCGCTTCGGCCTGATGACCGTCGGGGGCCACAAGGACGAGATCTGGCCGGCGACCTCGCGGCGTGGCGGAGTCGTCGGACTCCTCTCGCGCGTAAGGATGGCCGAGCCGGCTCCGCGCGGCGGTACCTCCATGGCCGAAGGTCTGCACCGCGCCGCGCTGACCCTGAGAGCCCGTGGCGTCATCGTCGTCATTTCGGACTGGCGCGACTCCGAGGGATGGCGCAAACCGCTTGCGATGCTCGGCCTGCGACACCACGTGATAGCCGTCGAGATCCGCGACCGCCGCGAGATGGAGCTCGTCGATGTCGGCGACACCTATTTCGTCGACCTCGAGACCAGTCGCCAGCTGCGCGTAGACACCGCCGACGCTGCGGTTCGCAGAAACTTCGCCCATGCTGCGCTCGAAGAACGGAAGCACGTTCGTCACGAGATCCTCGCCGCAGGGGCCGAGCACGTGGTGTTACACACGACGGGCGACTGGCTGCGGCCATTCGCCGCGTTCATGTCGAGAAGAGAGCAGTACCGATGACCTTCTCGTCGCCGCTGTGGCTGGTGGTGGTGCTTGCGATTCCGCTTCTGTTCGCGATTCAGTGGGCGCTGCGCCGCCGGCGGATGCGCTACGCGGTCTCCTACAGCAACACCTCGGTGCTGGCCGCGGTCGCCCCGGAGGCGTCATGGCGGCGCAGCATTCCGACCGCGCTGTTCGCAGCCGCGTTTCTTGCGCTGGCGATGGGCATGGCCAAGCCGCAAGCCCAGGTGGCCGTTCCGCGCGACGAGGCCACGGTCATCCTGACCGTTGACGTCTCGGGCTCTATGCAGGCCACCGACGTGACTCCGGACCGCATGACCGCCGCCAAGAATGCCGCGACCTCGTTCATCAACAAGCTGCCCGATCGCTTCCGAGTCGCGGTAGTTGCGTTCAGCGACGTCTCGAACGTGCTCGCGCAGCCGACGACGGATCGGTCGTCGACCCTCGAGGCCATCTCATCGCTTCAGGCCGAGGGGGGAACCGCGATGGGTGAGGCTCTGAGGCAATCGGTGGAGCTGGTCGAAGAAGACCGCGAGCGCGCGTTCAGCCCGCTCATCACCCCGACGGCTCCCCCGACTACGGGCTCGACTCCCCCTCCGCAACCGGACCGCCCCGAGCGGGTGAGCGCAATCCTGCTCCTCTCCGACGGCGAGAACACGACCGGAATCGACCCGCTCACAGCCGCGGCCGAAGCCGACGAGTTCGGAGTGCCCGTCTACGCGATAGCGCTCGGCACACCGAGCGGTATCGTCACGGTCCCCGACCAATTCGGCAATCCTCAGACCCTCCCGGTGCCACCCGACTACGCCACGCTCGAGACCATCGCCGAAACTACTGGGGGCGGGTACTTCGAGGCCCCCTCCGGCGAGGATCTGCAGGCCGTGTACGACAGCCTCGGCCAGCGGATCGGCTACACGACCAGACCCGAGGAGGTCACCTACGCCTTCGCCGGCGTCGGGGCCATCCTGCTGCTGCTGGCGACCGCCGCCTCGCTACTCTGGCGCGGCCGCCTCCCCTGAGTCCCGGCGGCCGGCCGGGAATTCTTTACCGGGCCTTTACCGGGGGAATGATGAGGTGGGGCTCAGCCTCCCGTCCAAGGGGAAAGACCATGAGAAACCAGACCCACAAGGGCTCCGCACCGCTCACCGCCAAGCCTTCGCGCCGCCACAGCGAGGAGCGCTTCTGCTCTCAGGAAGGCTGCCCCACGAAGCTGTCGCAGTACAACCCCCGCGACAAATGCTGGGCCCACGCCGACTTCAAGATCCCCCGCCTGCGAGGACGCGTGACCGAGCCCTCGACGTAGGT
>JBOGWU010000050.1:0-3102 GCA_050693935.1 Actinomycetota bacterium
GGAGTCAAATCGGAGTTGGCCGGGTGCTTGGTCTCCGTGAGCTTCGGCAGCGGCCCGTCTGGATCGAACGGAGAGACGAGATCCTCGATCTCCACGTCGATGGCGTCGCCGACCTTGACCCGGTGGCGAAGGCCATCGTCGACGTGCTCGATTGAAGCTACCTCCATGCCGAGATTCTCGCTGATGAGCGGGACTAGGTTGGCCATGGGACCACCCATCTGCCCTGAGAAGATGCCCCCAAGCTTCTCAGCTTGCTCCTCGCTCGCCCGCTTGTCCATGAACACCCCGACCCGCCAATTGCCCTTTGCCGTCTCCCGTGGGGCGTCGAGGACCACGACCACGCTAAGGTCGCTCACGTCCATGGCGTCGACCTCGCCGGAGTCGATGTGCCAGGCGAACACCGCGTTGCAACGGTCATTGTCGGCGGGTGCAGAAAATCCGCTGGCGGCACAGGGGCAAACGATGTCGCAGTTGCAGTTTTCGATGTACGTTCCTTCCAAGTGCCATGCCATAGCATGATCTCCGTTCCTTGCCGGCCGGGGTTGGGTCCTTAAACCAGATGCGTGAGCAAGACTGTTACGGCGGTAACACTCGCGGTTACGTCCGGTGTCGGCGGAGTCCGAGCTTCGGTGAACTCCGGTCAGTTGGCGTGCGATGAGCGATGGTGTGGCTGGCGACGTCGTCGAGCGCGCGCGCGACGCGGCATCAGGCGGAGATTGGGACGACGCGTTCGATCTCTTCATGAAGGCAGACGCTGGCGGGCTCGTGAGCAGCGCCGATCTACCGGTTCTTGCCGAGGTTGCCTACGCCGCAGGCCACCTCGACGTGACGATCGAGGCGTGGGAACGCGCTCATAGGCTGTGCGTGCAGTCGGGCGACGAGGTCGCGGCCGGAGGCGCGGCAGTTCGCGTCGCAATGCACCTGCTTATTGACACCGCCTTGATGGCGCCGGTGCGCGGCTGGTTGGGACGAGCCGAGCGGCTGCTGGAGGGCCACGGTGAGACGTCGGCGCACGCGTGGTTTGCGGTGGCTCGGACATACGAGCGGCTGTTGACGGGCGACTTGAGCAGCGCCCGAAACTGGGCGGGGCGCGCGATCGAGATCGGTTCGAAGTGTGACCCCGCGGCGTGCGCCATCGGACGGGTGGCAGAAGCCCGGCTCCTCATCCTGGCGGGCGATGTGCGCGAAGGTCTCGCGCTGCTCGATGACGTGGGGGTGGCGATGGTCTCGGCGGACCTCGATCCGCTCTCGAAAGGCCTCGTCTACTGCGAGCTTGTGTGCGCCCTGCAGGGACTCGCCCAGTACGACGCGGCCGAGGAGTGGACCGAGACGATGGAAAGGTGGTGCAAGACGAACGCCATCGGGAGCCTTCACGGACGCTGCAGGGTCCATCGCGCCGAGATCCTCAGGCTGCGCGGGTCGTGCGACGAAGCAGAGAGAGAGGCGCTCGCGGCGTTCGAGGAACTACGCCCGTACTTGCGACGCGAGCTGGGATGGCCGCTCACCGAGCTCGGACGGATCCGACTTCGAAAGGGAGACATCGAAGGCGCCGAGCGAGCGTTGCTGTCCGCTCATCGAGCCGGATGGGATCCCCAGCCCGGTCTCGCGCTGGTCCAGCTGGCGCAAGGCGAGATCGCCACCGCGACGGCTTCCATACGAAACGCGCTCGAGCGCCCTTTGCGGGTGCCGTCGAAGGAGCTGCCACCAGATACCGAGTTGCAGCGGGCGCCGCTACTCGAGGCGCAGGTCGAGATCGAGATCGCAGCCGGAAACCTCGACCGAGCGCGCTCGGCCGCCGAGGAACTCGAGCTCGTGGCCGCCCGATTCGAGAGCAAGGCGCTGGTCGCCGGCTCGACGCTCGCGCGGGGAAGGGTGAGGCTCGCGGAGGGCGATGCAACGGGCGCGGAACAGTCCTTTTCCGATGCGGCGCGACTCTGGAACGACGTCGGCGCGCCCTACGAAGCGGCGCTCGCACGCATGGGCCTCGCCGACGCTCTCCGGTCCGGCGGCAGCGAGCGCCAGGCAGACTTGGAGCTCCAAGCGGCGCGCACGATCCTAGAGCGGATCGAGGTCGCGCAGTCGACGGATCCAGCGGCGGACGTCGCCGGACTGGACGGAACGGAAGAGCAGCCTGCCGCAGATCTCAGCCTTCGTCGCGAGGGCGACTACTGGTCGGTCGTGTTCGAGGGGCGCACGGTGAGACTGCGAGACCTCAAGGGAATTCGTTACCTCGCGCGGCTCCTCGCCCAGCCCGGCCGCGAGTTCCATGTGCTCGACCTCGTCGCCGCCGAGAACCCCGGCGCTGCGCCGGAGGAGAGCGGCCTCGCGGCCGAGCTATCGCGCCGGGCACTCGGCGATGCCGGCGAGATGCTCGACGCACGTGCTAAAAATGCGTACCGCCGACGCCTCGCCGAGATCGAAGACGACATCGAGCAGGCGCGTGCGCTCGGGGACACCGAGCGGGCCGCGCAGGCCGGTGCCGAACGCGACTTCCTTTTACGAGAGTTGTCGCGCGCCGTTGGCCTCGGCAGTCGTGATCGGCGAGCCGCGTCCCCGTCCGAGCGTGCTCGAGTCGCCGTGACCCGGGCAATCCGGCATGGGATAGTCCGCATCAGTGGGCACCATCCCGAACTCGGCAAGCACCTCGATGGGGCGATCCGCACCGGCACGTATTGCGCGTACGATCCCGCCGTTCGCGGCGCGGCGCCGGCGGGCGGAGGTCTTGACGTCGATCGGCGGTGATTTCGATCGTCCAGACGCCGCGGGTGCTGCCTAACGTCGCGCAATCGCGCGAACGTGCCCGGCGCACGCGGGGGCGACAAGCCCAGAGCACCGGCCGTGCGAGGCGAAGGCCAGAGCCGTGCAGAGTGAGAGCTTGTTGCACCTACCTCTCAAGCCGAATCCCGTTAGGCCCCACTAGTAGAAAGTGGAGGTCAGCGCGACAGGTTGGTTCTTTCCTCCTCATCGCGTCATCCATTTTGGACGGCGACTGTCCACAGCCCGCCAACATCAACTGTGGTGGGATCGAGTCAGCGTCCGCTCGATCGCCGGCTAACGCCGTTCTTTAGCAGACCGAACGCGAACCGCGAGACAAAGCGGGAC
>JBOGWU010000051.1:0-19364 GCA_050693935.1 Actinomycetota bacterium
AGATCGCACAGGAGCTGGCCGGGGCCGAGCAGGAAGAGGAGTTCCAGAAGTTCATTACGCAGGCCTACGAGGACGCCGACGTGCGCGTGAACCCGCGCTATGGGGAGCTCGACCTCGAGACCCAGCGCGTGGTGGACGCGACCGCGGAGGACGTGCCCGGCGCGGAGGTGCCGGAGGAGAGTCCTGAGCCCGAGGGTGGCGAGAGCGAATCGCCCGCGCAGCCCCCGACCGACGAATAGGACGGGGAAATGCCGTTGCTCGTCGTGCCGCTGGGATCCGATCAGGCCGGCTCCCTCACACTGAACGAGCTCGATCGCCTGCTCGGGTGCGATCGAGTCCTGTTCGAGGATCCCGCTCATCCCTTGATGACCCGGTTGAGTGGTAGCGGCATCGACGCGAGGAAGCTCGAGGAGGACCTCGATGCGACGCGCGACGGATGGGCGCTGGTCGCAGAGCCCGGCTCGAGCCTTGTGCTCGAGCTGGCGCACGCGGGGGCCGAGGTCTCGTCCGGAGTGGCGCCGGCCCCCGATGCGCTGACCGCGGCCCGCGGGGCCCACAACCTGAGGGAGGCCTCGGCCGCGCTCGGTGGAGCGGCCCTGATAATGGCTCGCTTGCGTAGCGAGGACGGTTGTCCCTGGGACCGCGAGCAGACACACGAGTCTCTCAAGGTTCATCTTCTCGAGGAGGCCTACGAGGTCATCGACGCGATCGACGCGGGCAGCACGGGCGAGCACCTCGAGGAGGAGCTGGGGGACCTGCTGCTTCAGGTTTTGTTCCACGCGCGGCTCGCCGACCAGGACGGGCGCTTCGACATCGCCGGGGTCGCGGCTGGGCTGGTCGCAAAACTCGTTCGGCGCCATCCCCACGTGTTCGGCGACGTAGCGGTGGCCGATGCCACCGAGGTGCTGGCGAACTGGGAGCAGATAAAGCAAAGTGAGAAGCTCCGTTCCGATGCCTTCGAGGGGATCCCCGAGGCCCTGCCCGCGCTGCTGAACGCCTACAAGGTGCAGAAGCGAGCCGCCTCGCTCGGCTTCGCGGCCGACGAAGAGCGCGCCCGGACTGAGCTCACCGCAGCGTTGGAGGCGGGGCTCGACCGACCCGAGACCCTGGGCCGGGCCCTGTTCTGGCTCGTGGCCCTGGCCCGCGCCGCCGGCATCGAGCCCGAGGGAGCGCTGAGGGCCGAGACCACGAAGTTCAAGTCCTCGTTCTAGGACCGTCAAAACCAAAGGCAGCTAAGGGACGAGTGGGCAGCGGATTGGCTCCCCGCGAAGGGCCGATTTGATGTCGGGTAGACCACAAAAGGCAGTCAGGGGACGAGCGGGCAGCCGGTGGGCACTGCGCGAAGGGGCTATTTGGGGGTAGACCACAAAAGGCAGTCAGGGGACGAGCGGGCAGCCGGTGGGCACTGCGCGAAGGGGCTATTTGGTACGGGGCGGTCGCTGAGCGACCCTGGTGTGCCGGAAAGGCTCGCGGGCGCGGGGTTGAGAGGGCTTGCAACATGGCTACCGCCCAGCGGTACTCATGTTGCACGGAGGTCCGGCGCAGTCGATTCGAGCGGGCCTGCCAGGCCCCGCCGCCCCGGATCCCCCCTTCGCTGCTGGTTTTGGGGTTTTCATTGCCCGAGAAGGCCCCGATCACGCCTGAGGGGTTGTTGCTCAAGTTCTAGTTGAGGTCTATGTTTCTCCGAAGGTACGCCCAGGCCCCCTACCCGGAGGAACATGAGCCAGATCGTCTACGTCACCGGTCGCGAGATCCTCGACTCCCGGGGCAACCCGACGGTAGAGGCGGAGGTCCGGCTCGACTCGGGCGCGAGGGGCAGGGCCGCGGTGCCGTCGGGAGCCTCTACCGGAGCCGGCGAGGCCCTCGAGCTGCGTGATGGAGGCGACCGCTACTCGGGCAAGGGCGTCGGCAAGGCGGTCGACAACATTCTCGACGTCGTCGGCCCCGCGCTGGTGGGCTTCGACGCGCTGGATCAACGCACTCTCGACCAGACCATGCTCGATCTAGACGGAACCGACAACAAGTCCAAGTTGGGGGCGAACGCGATGCTCGGCGTGTCGCTTGCGGCGGCGCATGCCGCGGCGGCCGAGCTCGAGATGCCGCTGTTTCGTTATCTCGGTGGCCCCGACGCGCACATGTTGCCGGTCCCGATGTTGAACGTGCTGAACGGCGGCTCGCATGCCGACAACTCGGTGGACTTCCAGGAGTTCATGCTCGCGCCGGTCGGGGCCGCGACCTTCGCGGAGGCGCTCGAATGGGGGGCGCGTTGTTACCACGAGCTCAAAGGAGTGCTCGACGAACGCGACCTGTCGACCGGTGTGGGTGACGAGGGCGGGTTTGCTCCCGACCTCGGGTCGAACGTCGAGGCCGTGCAGTTGCTGATCGACGCCATTGAAAAGGCGGGCTTCGAACCGGGGCGTGATCTGGCTCTGGCACTCGACCCTGCAACCAGCGAGATCTACGAGGACGGCTCCTACAACCTAGCGTCCGAGGATCGCCGGCTTTCCACCGAGGACATGATCGGCTTCTGGAGCGAATGGACCGAGAAGTACCCGATCGTCTCGCTAGAGGACGGCCTCGCGGAAGACGATTGGGACGGCTGGCGGGCGCTGACCGAGGCGATCGGCGGGCGGGTGCAGCTCGTTGGGGACGACCTCTTCGTCACCAACACCGAGGTGCTCCAGCGGGGGATCGATTCGGGAGTCGCGAACTCGATCCTCATAAAGCTGAATCAGATCGGGACGCTGAGCGAGACGCTCGAGTGCGTCAGGACGGCCCATCGAGCCGGCTACACCACCATGATCAGCCACCGGAGCGGCGAAACCGAAGACGCGACGATCGCCGATGTGGCGGTTGCCACCAACGCGGGACAGATCAAGTCCGGCGCTCCGGCGCGCGGCGAGCGCACCGCCAAGTACAACCAGCTCTTGCGCATTGAGGACGCGCTCGGTGACTCGGCTCGCTATCCCGGTCGCCGGGCCTTTCCGAAGGCGGGGACATGAGTAGAGGCAAGAAGAGACGCCTCGGGATGCTGCCTCAGATGATCGCCCTCCTTTTGGTGATGGGCTTGGCCGGAGCGATGGCGATCCAGCCCACGCGCCAACTGCTCGAGCAACGCGATCGGATCGCCGACATGACCGGCGACCTCGAGCGCGTAAACAAGTCCAACGGTGCATTGAGAGAGCGGGTGAAACGACTCAACGACCCCGACTACCTCGAGCAGGTCGCGCGCGAGAGCGGCTACGCCCGGCCGGGCGAAACCGTCTACAACGTGGTCCCTCCCTCGCGCAAGGAGCAGAAGCAACAAGAAAAGAGGCGAGCGAACAAGGAGAAGCCGGCTCCCGAGCCTGAGCCCGGCTTCATGGAGCGCTTCCTCAACTTCGTCGGCCTCGGCTGAGCCGGAGGCCCTCGCTCGCGGCTCCCAGCTAGTCTGGGTCCATGAGCACACCCGAGATCGAGTCGAACGCTCGCGACCGGCTGGTGGTAGCGGCGCAACTCGGGCGAAGCCCGCGCGGCCGCTGGAGGGTGGCTCGGCGTTGCCACCTCGGACTGCCGATGGCGATCGAGACGCACCCGCGCCTCGAGGACGGGACCCCTTTCCCCACGCTTTTCTGGCTCACCTGCCCAATTTTGATCAGACGAGCGAGCCGGCTCGAGGGCGCGGGGTTCATGAATGAGCTCAGCGAGCGCCTCGGCACGAACGGCACGTTCAGGGAGCGATTGGAGAACGCGATCGAGCGCTACACGGCCCGCCGGGACGGCCACGAGGTCATTACCGCGACCCAGCCTGGGGGTGGGCCGGAGCGCGTGAAGTGTCTGCATGCCCACCTGGCTCATGAGCTGGGTGATGGGCCCAACCCGGTTGGCGGCGTGACTCTTGCGGCGACGGGCTGGCCCGACTGCCGCACCGCGTGTGTCGAGGTTCACGAGTGATGAGGGTCGCCGCCATCGACGTGGGCACCAACTCGACGCGATTGTTGGTGGCGGAGGAGGACTCGAGTGGGTTCCGACCCCTCGACAGGCGCATGGTGATCACGCGTCTCGGCGAGGGCGTCGACCGCACGCGCTCGTTGTCCGACGAGGCGCTCGAGCGAACCTTGCGGACGATCGCCGAGTACGCCGCCACCTGCGGCGAGTACGACGTCGAGCGTCTGCGCGTCACCGGCACTTCCGCGGTCCGTGACGCGCGCAACCGAGACGATTTCTTCACGGGTGTGAAGCAGCTGACGGGCCAGGCTCCCGTAATGCTCTCGGGCGAGACCGAGGCGCGCACCACCTTCCGCGGCGCCATCTGCGACCTCGGCGAGTCATCTCCGGTGCTCGTTGTCGATATCGGTGGTGGCTCCACGGAGCTGATCTACGGTGTCGATGAACCGGAGCGACTCGTGTCTCTCAACATCGGCTGCGTGCGCATGTTTGAAAAACACCTCGCCTCGGATCCGCCGTCGACCGACGAGCTCGAAGCGCTGCGGGCGGAGGTCAACGAGGCTCTCACCGGAGCCAAAGCGGAGCTCGGTGTCGTGGCAGGTGCCCGGTTGATCGGAGTGGCGGGAACAGTGACCCAGCTCGCGCTGTTGAAGAGCGGGCTTCCCGTTTACGACCCCGAGGTGACGCACCACATGGTGCTGTCGCACGGGGACGTGCGCCGTCTGGCCCGTCGCTTCGAATCGCTAACCTTCAGCCAGCGCAAACTCATCAAGGCCCTCGAGCCTGGACGCGCCGATGTCATCGTGGCGGGAACGGAGTTACTCCTTGCCGTCATGGAGGTATTCGACTCGGCGGAGGTGCTTGTCTCGGAGAAGGACATCCTCGACGGACTCGTCATCGAACTTCTCGATTCTTGAAGCTTCACCGGCACCAGAGAGTGGCGCGATAGCCTCACCTTCATGAGCGATTTCATCTGGGAGCCCACGCGCGCGTATATCGAGGACGCCAACGTGACCCGCCTCATGAGGCGGCACGAGATCGACGACTACCACGAACTCATCGAGAGATCGCAGAACGACATCGAATGGTTCTGGAACGCGGCCGTGGAGGATCTCGGTATCGACTTCTTCAAGCCCTACGAGCGAGTGCTCGATGACTCCGGCGGGCCGCAATGGCCGAAGTGGTTCGTTGGAGGATCGATCAACCTCACGCACAATTGCGTCGACAGACACGCCCACTCGGAGCGGGCCGGCTCCCTCGCACTGATCTGGGAAGGTGAGGACGCCGATACGCGCAGCTTCACGTACGAGCAGCTGGCCGCCGAGGTCAACCGTGTCGCAAACGGTCTACTGGCCGCCGGTGTGCGTCAAGGGGACGCGGTCGGTGTGTACATGCCCATGGTGCTCGAGGCCGTGGTCGCGCTCTACGCAATCGCAAAGATAGGAGCCATCTATCTCCCGATCTTCTCGGGCTTCGGGGCGCCGGCCGTCGCGACCCGTCTCAACGATTCCCAGGCAAAGGCGCTGTTCACCGCCGACGGCTTCTACCGGCGAGGCTCCCGGGTCGATATGAAGTCGGTCGCCGACCTTGCCGTCGGGGAATCGCCTTCGGTGGAACACGTCTTCGTGTGCCCGCGCTTGGGCGATCAGCTCGTGCTCGGAGCCAAGGATCGCCTGTGGGCCGACGCGTTCGGATCGCAGAGCGACGAGCTCGACGCGGCGCCGTTCGATCCCGAGACTCCGTTCATGATCGCCTACACATCGGGAACGACTGGCAAGCCGAAGGGCAGCGTTCACGTGCACGGCGGTTTCCTGGTGAAGATCGCCGCGGAGGTTGGCTACCAGCTCGACCTCAAACCCGACGAAATCCTCTACTGGGTTACCGACATGGGCTGGATCATGGGCCCGTTCGAGATGATCGGTGGTCATGCGGCGGGGGCTTGCGTCTTCATGTACGAGGGAGCTCCCAACTATCCCGAGGTCGATCGTCTCTGGGCGATGATCGAGACACACGGCATCAATACTCTGGGTGTGTCGCCGACGCTCGTGCGCGCGCTCATGCCTGGTGGCCGCGACGTGGTCACGAGACACGATCTCAGCAGCCTTCGCATCCTCGGCTCGACGGGTGAGCCGTGGAACCCAGAGCCCTACCGCTGGTATCACGAGGTCGTCGGAGGGGGCCGTTGCCCCATCATGAACCTGTCGGGCGGAACCGAGGTGGGCGCGTGCTTTCTCGGGCAATGCCCCGTCATCCCGACGAAGGTGTGCTCGCTCGGAACTCCGGCGCTCGGTATGGCAATGGATGTCTACGGGACCGACGGCAAGTCGGTGCGAGGCGAGGTCGGAGAACTGGTGTGCACCAAGCCTTGGCCGGCTCAGACCCGTGGTTTCTGGCGGTCGCCCGAGCGTTATCTCGAAACCTACTGGTCGCGCATCGACGACGTTTGGGTTCACGGGGACTGGGCGTCCGTGGATTCCGACGGCTACTGGTTCCTACACGGCCGCAGCGACGACACCTTGAACCTCGCGGGCAAACGGATCGGCCCGGCCGAGTTCGAGTCCGCCGCGGTCGATCATCCGGCCGTCGTCGAATGCGCCGCGATCGGCGTTCCCGACGACGTCAAGGGCACGGCGGTGTGGTGCTTCTGCATTCTTCAACCCGGCACCGAGGGTACCGATGAGTTACGCGCGGACATCAAGCGAGTCGTTGCCGGCGAGCTCGGCAAGGCCTTCACCCCGGCGGAGATCCGGTTCGTAGCCGAGCTTCCCAAGACGCGCTCGGCCAAGATCCTCAGGCGCGCGATCCGGGCCAAGGTCACCGGCGAAGATGTCGGCGACCTGTCGTCTCTCGAGAACCCAACCGCTCTAGACGCAGTCGAGAAATCGCTGCCGTGACGATCTTCTATCTGGTCCGCCATGGCGTGACCTCGCACACGGGCCATAGGTTGAGCGGCTGGCTGCCGGACATTCACCTTACCGATGCCGGTCGGCGCCAAGCTGAGATTGCCGCCGAGAGTCTCTCGGAGGCTCCGTTCAGGGCGGTCTACGCCAGCCCCCTGGCGCGCTGCGCGGAGACCGCCAGGATCATCGCCGCCCGCCACCGGCTCAGAGTTCGGACGCGTGAGGACCTCGGCGAGGTGGAGTACGGAAGCTGGACCAACCGGTCGCTGAAGGTGGTCGCCCGCACGAGGCTGTGGTCGAACGTGCAGAGATGGCCGGCGGGAGCTCGTTTCCCGGAGGGCGAATCCTTCGGCGAGGTTCAGAGCCGGGCGGTCGCGGCGATCGAGGAGCTGCGCACCAAGCACCGCAAGGATCAGGTGTGCGTGGTGAGCCATGGGGACGTCATCCGATTGCTGGCGGCTCATTACATGGGGATTCACCTCGATCTGTTTCAGCGGATCGTCGTGTCACCGGGGTCGATTACCGTGCTATCGGTAGGCGATTCCGGGCCCGGGGTGTTTGCTCTGAACGCACCACCCGGGTCCAAGTTTGGAGGCTCATGAGCGAGCTCGAACTCAGTCCCGACATCTTCACCACCGACTACGTGGGCCGGCCCGGTGACCGTGCTTTTTACGTCCAGGCGCGCGGATCGTTCGGGGTGCACGCCTACGAGATCGAGAAGCAACAGGTCGGAGCGCTCGCCGACAAGCTCCGCGAGCTACTGGTGATGGTCGACGCGACCGACACCGTGCTCAAGGCCAATCCGGGCCGGGATCCGGCCCTCGCTTTGGAGACGCCGGTGGAGCCCGACTGGCGCGTGGGCACCATTGGACTCGCCTACGAGGAGAGCTCCGACACGGTCGTCGTGCTGCTGCAACCGGTTGACTCCGAGGACGCGACTCCCGAGGAGATAACCGAGTCCGACGAGGGCCACCGGTTTCTCCTGCGCCGCGACCAGGTGCGCGCCTTCGTGCTGCACGCGACGACGATTGTGGCCGAGGGCCGCCCGACCTGCCAGCTCTGCGGCCTGCCGATCGATCCCGACGGCCATCAGTGCCCGGCCAACAACGGCCATCGCTTAAGCGACTAGGGGCGAGACACTGGGTGTCCATGCCACCTTCGCGCTCCGAGGTACTCGAGGTACTCGAGCATGGCTCTCTGGAGACTCTCGGGCTGTTGCCATACTCCTCGAACTACACGTTTCTGGCCAGGGCCTGCCTCGATGGCGTCGAGATCAAGACGGTGTACAAGCCACGCCGGGGCGAGCGACCGCTGTGGGACTTTCGGCGCGGGACGCTTGCTGCGCGCGAGGTGGCGGCCTTTCTCGTAAGCGAAGCGGGGGGCTGGAGGATCGTTCCCCCCACGGTAATGCGAGCCGACGCACCGATGGGCGAGGGATCCGTGCAGCAGTTCATCGCACACGATCCCGAGCGTCACTATTTCGTGCTGGTCGAGGAGAGACTGAACGACTTCCCCGAGCTGGCCGCGTTCGACATAGTCATCAACAACGCAGATCGCAAGGGTGGGCACGTCATCGAGGACGCCGAGCGCAAGCTTTGGGCCGTCGACCATGGGCTAACTTTCAACGTCGAGGACAAGCTGCGGACCGTGATCTGGGAGTTTGCCGGTGCTTCACTCGGCGACGACGCGATAGCCCGTCTCGAGGAGGTCGAGGGAGCCCTCCGGGATGCCGGCGGCCTGAGGAACGAACTGGGGTCGCTGCTGTCCCCCGAGGAGGCGTCCGCAACGCTGCACAGGGTCGAGGCACTGCTCGAGGAGGGAACCTTTCCGGTGCCCGATTCCGAGTACCGGCTGCCCTGGCCGCTCGTATGACCCTCCTTTTCAACTGATTTAGGAGTATGGCCTCCGGCCAAGCGAGGAATTGGGATTCATTTTTCCCTTCGCGGGGGGGAGGAACTGGGAGGCCCAGATGAGAAGTCTGGCCCAAGAGGCCCGGACGCCTGCCTATTGCCAACCCGGATTCAGGAGGAGACTGAATGACCCTGACGCTTCGCGGAATGCGAACCATCGCCCTGCTCGCCGCCGCAACTCTGTTGTCATTGATGCTCGCGGCGGGTCCGGGGGCCGAGGCCGCTCCGAACGGCCCGCGCATCGATCCCAAGCTCGCCCAACAGCTTTCTAAACTCTCTGGTGGCGGCAAGCTGGGTGCGTTCGTGCACTTCGATACGGGGACGCTCAGCAGCCGGCGATCTCTGCTCAGAGGTCTGCAACTGAACATCGCCGCCGAGTTCCCCTCGGTCGACGCGATCTATGCGGCGGGACCCGCCGCCGGGATCAAGGCGCTGTTCGACGAGCCCTCGGTCGACTATCTCGAGGCGAACCGCAAGCTCGAGTATTCGCAGGAAACCTCTCGCACCGCGACTCGTTCGCTGGTTGGAGCGGGCGGTGCGAACGGTACCTACGTAGACGCCGCCGGCAACCCGATCGACGGCGCGGGCGTGGGCATCGCCATCGTGGACTCCGGCATCCTCGGCAGCCATCCGGACTTCGCCGGACGCGTGGCGGCTAATTACAAGATCGTCTGCTCGACGCCGGGGCTCATCAACACCGAGACCGAGACCTGCTTCGGCCCCACTTTGTTCGTCCCCGCGACCGACACAGACACGACCTCGGGTCACGGGACCCACGTCAGCGGTATCGCCGCGGGCGACGGGAGCCAGTCGGAGGGCAGGTTCGCAGGGGTGGCCCCTGGGGCGACGCTCTACGGATACTCGACCGGCGAAGCGATCAGCGTGCTGTTCGCCGCCGAGGCCTGGCAGCACATCCTCGAGAACAACGACTCGCTGGAGATCCCGATTCGGATTGCGAACAACTCCTTCGGCGACGCGGGCGGCACCGCGTACGACCCCGAGTCGATATTCGTGAAGCTCCCTAACGCCCTTGTAGCCAGTGGAGTGAGCATGGTGTTCGCGGCCGGTAACGACGGCGGCGACGGGTCGGCGGACATGTTGTCCTCGATGGCGAAGAATCCGACGCCGGGCGTCATCACTGCGGCGAGCTACAACGACGACAACTCGGGAACTCGCGATGGGCAGCTCAGTGACTTCTCGAGCCGCGGCGAGCAGGGCGTCCCCGTGAACTACCCCGACCTGTCGGCCCCCGGCGATACCATCACAGCAGCGTGCCTAACCGTTCAACCGGTGTGCGCAACCGGGCTCGATACCGGGGCGGCGCCCTTCTATTCCACGATCTCGGGCACCTCGATGGCGTGCCCGCACATTGCCGGCGCGGTAGCGCTCCTCTACCAGGCTCGGCCCAACCTGACGCCTGCGCAGATAGAGGACGTCATCCAGGACACCGCCCACAAGTTCACCGCCGGCGGCGGCTACGAATCCGACCCGCAGAACGCCGGAGGCACCACCTCGTTCGACAAGGGAGCCGGTCTCCTGGACACCGCCGCGGCACTCGACTCACTCGGAGTGGCCAAGCAGTAACCACCGATCACTGCGTTCAGACGCGGAAAACCGTCCGGAGCCTCGCTGGCCCGGGCGGTTTTGTCTACGGCGCCCTCCTCGGCGTGGGGGCACGGTGGCTCGAGGCGCCCTCGCGTGGGGGGTGCCCGGGGTGGTGGGTGCCCCCGGCGGTGCCTGAGTGCAGCGGTTAGTGGACACGGCCGACCGAGCATGTCGCGGGCCATAGTGGACACCCCTAGCCACGGAGGTGTCGCTTGGAGCTGGCCCGCTACCTGGTCGATGCGGTGGTGCTGGAGGGTCGGCTGCCGGGAGGTGGCCCGGGCGCATGGCGTCTCCAAGAGCTGGGTGGCGGTGTTCGTCGCCCGCTTCAAGCAAGGAGGCTACGAGGCGATCGCGCCGCGTCTCCAAAGCCGCCAACAAGATCGCCAATCGCAGTTCGGACGAGCTAGAGGAGCGGGTCGTGCGGCTCCGCAAGGAGCTCACCGATCAGGGCTTCGATTCAGGCGCCCACACCATCCACTACCACCTGGCACGCGCCGATTACTCGCCGCCGTCTACTTCGACCATCTGGCGCATCCTCAAACGCAGGGGCTTCGTGGCGCCTGAGCCGCACAAGCGCCCCAAGAGCTCGTTCATCTCCTTCGAGGCGCGCCTGCCCACGAGATGTGGCAGTCAGACGTCACCTTCTTCGAGCTCATAGACGGCACCAAGGCCGAGATCTTGAACTTCTTAGACGACTTCTCGAGGGTGTGCGTGGCTGCCAAGGTGCTGGGCGTCACCCGCGCCCCGGACGTCGTCGCCACCCTCCATGAGGCGGGCGCCTCCTGGGGATTGCCGGCGTCGGTTTTGACCGACAACGGCTGCATCTACACCTCGGCCTACCGCTACGGCTACTCCGCCATCGAGTCCGAGCTGTTTCGCCTCGGCATCGACTACAAGCACTCGCGGCCCTATCACCCCCAGACCTGACCTTCTATGTTGTCAAACCGACGAGACCGTTCCTCTCGACTCGGAGAGGAGCGTGCGAAAGACCACGTTCGAGAGTTGGCGTTTGAGGCAGCGCATCGCTTCCCTGTCTGACTTGCCTCCAGCCCGTTGACGCTCCATATAGAGCTTGGTATCCAGATCTCCGCGGCAGCGGGCGATCGCCATCATGTGGAGCGCGTAGTTGAGCTGGCGGTTGCCTCCTCGGTTAAGCCGATGACGTTTGGTCCTGCCCGACGAGGCTTCCAGCGGAGCAGTCCCGGTGAACATTGCGAAGGTGGCTTTCGAGCGTAGCCGACCTAGATCTCCCACCTCTCCGAGGATCTTGGCTGCGCTGATGAATCCGATGCCAAGCAGCTGCGTCAGTCCTGTGCCCGACTCGGAAACCTTGGAAGCGATCTGCTTCTCGACGAGAGCAATCCGTTCATTGAGCCGGCGAATCTCTGCGACGCGGTCGCGGATTAGGTCAGCACGAACGGAACGGTCGCCGCGCAACAGCTCCAAGGTGGCCTGAAGATTCTTCTTGGCCGTCAGTTTCGGAAGGCGCCTCTCATAGCCCGGGTGCGCAACCACGAGGTTCTTGTGTGTCCGGTTGATGAGCTGTGTCCGGGTGCGAACTAGCTGGTCACGGTGGTCGCTCAGGAGTTTCAGGTCCTGGAGCGCCTCGCTCCGGTGGGGTGACGAGAGACCATCACCGCGGGCTGCGACGCGGGCGATCGCTACTGCGTCCTGGGGATCCGATTTGCCGCGTGCGGGCGACTTCTTGCGCTCCCTATGACTCAGGAACGCAGGTACCTCACGGACGACCTCACCACTTTCGAGAAGGTGCTGGGTCAGTCGTGCCCCATAGTTGCCCGACCCTTCCACCCCGATCACATGAACGGCGCCGTGAGCCTTGATCCATCTCCTGAGTTTCCCGTGATCTTTCGGGTTGTTAGCGAATTCCCGAACCCCCAAGAGATGTCCGAGATCGTCGAGCACCGCGACCGCCAACGAGCTCTTATGTGAATCGATCCCCACCGTCACTCCCATCCCGGCCTCCTATCGCCAACCGACTTACGATGTGACAAGCGGGAGGACACGCAGGCGTTGGGTCTCGAGCACCCTTCTATCAAGTCACTTCCGCTAGTCCGGTCCCGGTCGGAGGGACGAGTCAGGTCAGAGGTCACTGGCTCCAACAGCCAGGACGTGCGGAAAGCGAGTCACCTCCGACCGGTTACCGGCACTCTCCCCGAGGAGGAGAGTCCACGGCCGGATTCTCACGCCTGCGGCAAGGTCGAGCGATTCCACCAGACCCTCAAGAAGTTCCTTAGCAAACAAGCGCGCGCTGCGACCATCGCGGAGCTGCAAGCCCAGGTCGACCGCTTCGTCGCCTACTACAACGAGGTGCGCCCGCACCGGGCTAAGGGTCGCAAGACGCCGAGGTGCGCATTCGATTCACGCGACCGGGCGCGACCGAGCAAGCGAGAGGGGACCTTCACCAGAGAGATGCGGGTCCGTCACGATCGGATCGATCGCCATGGCGTGGTCACGATCCGCTACAAGAGCAAGCTCCATCACATCGGGATGGGTCGGGCGCTCGCGGGCACGCGCATCGTCTTGCTCGTGGCGGGGCGCAACATCCGGGTGATCGACCGAGACGGACAGCTGCTCAGGCACTTCGAACTCGATCCGAACAGGGACTATCAGCCTCAGAGCATGGGGTGACTCGTGTCCACTATGCTCCGCGACACCCGTCCACGATGCCCCGCGACATGACAGGGTGCCCGGGGTGGGATTCGAACCCACACGGCCTTGCGGCCAGACCCTTTTAAGGGGTCCATGTCTCGCCTGGTTCCATCACCCGGGCGTGACGAAAGCATAGGCCGCAACCGGGCGGAGATCGGGATGGAGGCTCCCCGCGACGTTGAGTCTTGTATTCAAGGCACAAAACTCCCCCAGCCCAGGAGACAGAGGCATCTACCGATCCCCATCGCCCTGTCTTCGGGCCACAAATCTGCGCGTCACGATGGCAGAGTGTCGACACCTCTACGACAGTTGTCGTAGGCTTTACGTCCCGTGATCCACGGGTTTGGGTAACTGCCGAGCTTCATCAGAGTTACAAGGGGGAACCACATGGTATTGCGACGTAGGTCGTCATTGCTCATCGCGCTTTTGCTCGCTCTTTCTCTGGTCGCCGCGGCCTGTGGTGGCTCAGGAGATGAGGAGGGTGGCGACGGCGTCGGCGGGGCGGAGGGTGGCGAGTCCGAGCTCGAGCCGGTAGAGGGGGGCACACTCACCTTTGGTGCCGAGCAGGAGCCGTCCGAGGGTCTCAACGGAGACCTTGCCTGCTGCACGCTCTTCTGGCAGCAGGTGATCTTCAACCGCGTCCTCCTGGGCGCCTATACCCCGAATCCGGAATTCGAGTACGAGCCGTCGGAGATGCTCGCGGGTGAGGCCGAGGTGACCGAGGATCCCTTCTCGATCACCTACAACATCAACCCCGACGCGCAGTGGAGCGACGGCACTCCCATCACAGCCGACGACTTCGTGTTCACCGTCGAGACGACTCTCGACCCCAAGAACGACATGGCGAGCCGGGCGGGCTACGACCAGATCGACGTCGGGGCGACCGAGGTTATCGACGACAAGACCGTGACGTTCAACTTCAAGGAGCCATACGCCGGCTGGAAGGATTCGCTGTTCACTCCCCTGTACCCGAAGCACGCGCTCGAGGGTGAGGACTTCAACAAGGTCTGGAACAAGGAGATCGTCGACCCAAAGACCGGTGAGCCCATCGCCTCTGGTCCGTTCCAGTTCGACAGCTACAACGAGGGCTCGGACCTGACCATCGTGCGAAACGACAACTGGTACGGCGAGCACCCCGCCTACCTCGACGAGATCGTCTTCCAGTTCATTCCCGAGACGACCTCCGAGATCCAGGCGCTGCGCGGCGGCGAGGTCGACGCGATCTATCCGCAGCCGCAACTCGAGCTGGTCGAGCTGCAGCAGGAGCCCAACGTCGAGATTCAGTCAGGGGCAGGTACTACCTGGGAGCACATCGACTTCCAGTACGGCAACCCGCTGCTGAAGGAGGACTACATCCGTCAGGCGATTGCTCAGGGAATCGATAGGCAGGCCATCATCGACCAGCTCTTCGCGGACATCAACCCCGACCTCGAGCCGCTCAACAACCTGATCTTCCTAAACAACTTCCCCGACTACGAGGACCACTTCGGTGAGTACGGCGGGAATCCCGAGGAGGCAACTGCCCTGCTCGAGGACAACGGTTGTACCAAGGGCGACGATGGCATCTACGAGTGCAACGGCGAACGCCTCAGCTTCGGTTTCAAGTCCACGGCCGGCAACGCGCTCCGTGAGCTGAGCTTCGAGATCGTGCAGGAGCAGCTCAAGAAGGTCGGCATCGAGCTCAAGTCTGAGTTCGGAGACGCCGCCGTGGTGTTCGGAAACCAGGGACTCGCCGGCGGAAAGTACGACCTCTTCCTGTTCGCATGGGTCGGCAACCCCGACCCGTCCGGCTCGGTAGAGATCCACAAGTGCAAGGGCACCCAGAACTTCCAGAACTACTGCAACGAGGAAGTTACGGATCTGCTCGAGGAGAGCGATGTCACTGTCGACCCGGCCGCCCGTGCGGATCTCATGAACCAGGCTGACGCACTGATGGCCGAGGATCTCCCGATCCTGCCGATGTATCAGAAGCCGACGTTCTTCGCTTACGACAAGTCGCTGCAGAACGCCATCGACAACGCTACGCAGGATGGCCCCACCTGGAACGCCGAGGAGTGGTTCCTCTCCGAGGAGGGTGGCGGGTAGCCCGCGTTAGGAAATCGAGCGATTTGTGGTGCGGGGCGGTTTCGACTGCCCCGCACCGTCTCGTTTTTCGAGTACCGTCTTCCTAGCGGCTACTACCGGGGGAGCCACGGATAGATGTTGACTTACGCTTTACGCCGGATTCTCTATTCGATTCCGGTCTTGCTCATCACCAGCTTCCTGATCTTCATGTTCGTACAGGTTTCTGGTGATCCCCTCAATCAAGTTCGTCAGATCCCGCGTGTGAGCCAGGACACGATCAACTCGATTATCGAGCGCAACCACCTCGAGGACCCGATCGTCGTCCAGTACGGCTACTGGGTCCAGAGTGCGGTCACCGATCAGTTCGGAACCACCTTGCTCTCCGATCAGCCGATTCTTCCGGACATCAGGAGAGTGCTGGGCAACACCTTGCAGCTGATCCTGCTTGCAGAGGCGATGTCCATTGTTCTCGCCGCGATCATCGGCGTCATCTCGGCCATCAAGCAGTACTCGATCTTCGATTACGTTTCCACTACCTTCAGTTTCTTGGGCTTTGCAACCCCCGTGTTCTTTCTTGCGCTGTTGCTTCAGATCCTGTTCACCAACATCTACCTGAGCACGGGCACGCGCATCTTCTATACGAGCGGCCTGAGCACTCCCGGCGCAGAGAACTTCATCATCGATCGGCTTCAGCACCTGGCGCTTCCGATAATCACGCTTGCCGTTCTGAACATCGCCAACTACTCGCGCTACGTTCGAGCTTCGATGCTCGAGGTCGTCAACTCGGACTACGTCCGAACAGCGCGAGCCAAGGGGGTTAGGGAGCGCAAGGTCGTCATGAAGCACGCTCTCAAGAACGCCTTGATCCCGTTCGTCACCGCCATTGCCGTCAACTTCGGAGCTCTCTTCGGTGGAGCGGTCGTGACGGAGACCATCTTTAGTCTCGACGGCATGGGCCGCTACCTGGTTGCAAACCTGGGCGAGCGTGACATCTATCCGATCATGGCGTGGCTCATGATCACGTCTGTCATCGTCATTGCTTTCAACCTCATAGCTGATGTGATCTACGGCTATCTCGACCCGAGGATCAGATATGAGTAATCCAGACGTCACGATGGGAGAACGCACCCAGGAACTGGAGTCGGTTTACGAGCAGGGCCTCGAGGTCAAGGCGCGCAGCCAATGGCAACTGGCGCGCCGCAGGTTCTTTCGCCACAAGCTTGCGGTCACCAGCCTGATCATCCTGCTGATCATCTTCGCCGCGGGGATCTTCGCCGAACAGATTGCGCCGTACTCGTTCTCGGAACAGGATCCCACCGCGGCTCGCCTGGCGCCCACGCTCGAGGGGCAGCACTACTTCGGGACTGACGTGCTCGGCCGTGATTACTTCAGTCGGACGGTGTTCGGGATTCAGACGTCTATCCGCGTTGCCCTCCTGGTTGCCTTTCTCTCGACCCTTATCGGCACCGTAATCGGTGCCATGGCCGGCTATTTCGGCGGCTGGATCGACAACCTGTTGATGCGTACCACGGACCTGTTCTTGACCATGCCGATTCTTGCCGTGCTGTTGGTGGCTGCCGCACTATTGGGCCAGGGCTCGCCCACCCGCGTGGCCATCATCCTGGCGTTCTTCTATTGGACGACTCTCGCGCGCATCGTGCGGGGCAACTTCTTATCCTTGCGCGAGAAGGAGTATGTCGAGGCCGCCAAGGCCTCAGGAGCGAGCGACATGCGCATCATCTTTCGCCACATGCTTCCAAACTCGCTCGGACCGATCATCGTCAACACGACCTTGACGGTGGCGATCGCCATTCTGGTCGAGGCCACGCTGTCGTTCCTCGGGTTCGGAGTTCAGCCTCCAGTTCCCGCGCTTGGAAAATTGATCTCTGACAATCAGGGCTTTATGACGACCATGCCGTGGCTCGTTCTGGCTCCGGGCATCACGATTGTGGCCATGGTGCTGTGCATCAACTTCGTAGGGGACGGTTTGCGAGACGCGCTCGACCCCACTCAACGGAGACTTCGTGCCTGATCCCGTCCTGTCGATCAGGGATCTCGTGGTCGACTTCGCCACCGACGATGGTGTGGTGCACGCGGTCGGCGGCGTCAGCTACGACATCTATCCGGGCGAGACGCTGGGGGTTGTAGGCGAGTCGGGCTCGGGCAAGAGCGTGACGGTGATGTCGATTCTCGGACTCGTGCCACAGGGCAAGATCGTCCGGGGCGAGGCCCTCTTCAAGGGCGTCGATCTCATGAAGGTCAACCAGCGCGAGCTCCGTCGCATCCGTGGCAAGGACGTCGCGATGATCTTTCAGGACCCGATGACGTCGCTGAATCCCGTCTACAAGGTGGGCGAGCAGATCTCCGAGGCCATGGAGGTCCACAACTCAGAAATCAAAGAGGAGGACGCGAAGCAGAAGGCCATCGAGTTGCTCCAACTCGTCGGCGTGCCGAACGCCGAGCGGCGCTACGACCAGTACCCGCACGAATACTCAGGCGGCATGCGTCAGCGCGCCATGATCGCGATGTCGATCGCAAACCAGCCTTCCCTGCTGATTGCCGATGAGCCCACGACCGCACTCGACGTCACCATCCAGGCTCAGATCCTGGAGGTCATGAAGAAGGCGCAGGTCGAGACCCAGGCCGCCACGATCATGATCACGCACGACCTGGGGCTCATCGCCGAGATGGCGGATCGAGTCGTCGTCATGTACGGAGGCAAGGTGGTCGAGGTCGGTGACGTGAACACGATCTTTCACCGTCCGCGTCATCCCTACACGCTGGGTCTAATGAACAGCCTGCCCCGCCTCGAGGCCGACGAGCGGTGGCTGAGGCCGATTCCGGGCCAGCCTCCGAGCATGATCAACCTCCCTCCCGGCTGTTCCTTCCATCCGCGCTGCGACCTCTATCAGAACCGCGAGCTGTGCCGGGCACAGGTGCCCCCGCTCGATCCGATCGGCTCCGCGGATCACCGGTCGGCGTGTCACTTCAAGGAGGAGTTGAAGGGCGAGAAGTCTAAGTTCGCGGAGGCAGCCGAGGAAGAGGCGTCTTGAGCACGCAGCAGACCCCCGTCGATCAGACGGTCCCCACGAAGAAGCTTCATGAGCGAGCAGCGGGGGGGAGCGAACTTCTCAGGGTCGAGGGTCTACGCAAGTACTTTCCGATTAAAGCGGGGTTGCTCCGGCGCGAGGTGGGCCAGATCAAGGCCGTCGACGGGGTGGATCTCACACTGAACGCCGGCGAGACGCTCGGTGTGGTGGGTGAGTCGGGCTGTGGGAAGTCCACCATGGCTCGCTCGGTTGCTCGTCTGCTCGATCCCACGGCCGGAAAGGTCACCTTCAAAGGCCACGACATCACCACTATCAGCCGGCGCCAGCTCCGAGAGTTCCGCCGGGAGATCCAGTTCGTGTTTCAGGATCCCTACGCCTCTCTCAACCCGCGGATGACGGTGCGAGAGATCATCGCCGAGCCACTACGAGTGCACGGTCGCTACCGCGAAGGCGGGTCGGACCGCGTCAAGGACCTGATGGAGACGGTCGGACTCAAGTCCGAGCACGGAAACCGTTTCCCGCACGAGTTCTCTGGAGGTCAGCGACAACGCATCGGCGTGGCTCGTGCACTGGCTCTCAACCCGCAGATGCTGATGCTCGACGAGCCCGTGTCGGCGCTCGACGTCTCGATTCAGGCGCAGGTCATCAACCTGCTCGAGCGCCTGCAGGATGAGTTCGACCTGAGCTACGTCTTCATCGCCCACGATCTCTCGGTCGTGCGACACATCTCCGACCGGGTCGCGGTCATGTACCTGGGCAAGGTGATGGAGATCGGTACCAAACGCGAGATCTACTCGCGTCCTTCGCACCCCTACACGCAGGCGCTCCTTTCGGCGGCGCCGATTCCCGACCCGGCCAAGCGCGGCAAGCGCGAACGGATCGTATTGAAGGGCGACGTTCCCTCGCCCGCCGATCCGCCTTCGGGGTGCGTGTTCAGGACCCGCTGCTGGAAGGCCCAGGAGATCTGCGCCGAGGAGATACCCGAGCTGGTGGACCGCGGTCAGGGCCACCCGGTCGCGTGTCACTTCGCCGAGGTCGACGAAAAAGTCCTTGCCTAACCCTGGCCCTTCTGCCAAGCCCAAAACCCCCCACAGGCGGCATCCAAGGGACGAGTAGGCGGCTACTCCGCCCTCGCGAAGCTGGGATTCGGTCTGAAGGACCCTTCTGCAACATGAATACCGCCCAGCGATAGCGGGGTTACAAAGGTGTCACGGCGACCAAAATGGGCGGGTCCCCGG
>JBOGWU010000052.1:0-6458 GCA_050693935.1 Actinomycetota bacterium
CTCGGGAGCCGTGGTCCTCGTGGGCAGCGCGGGAGCCGGGCGCGAGCACTGCCCGGCCCCCAAGAGCAAGCTCTCGTTCGCCAAGCCCACCTACATCGACAAGTCGCGCGCCGGCGGAGAGCCGACCGTCGAGATGCACCCCAACGGAACCCTGCTCTACGGATCGCACGCGGGCACCACCCACTTCTATGCTCCTGCCGGGGCCGACCCGACGACCGCGGCGTTCATCGAGAAGTACAACGGGCAGACCTACTACTACTTCAGCAAGAACGACGGCAAGAGCTGGACCTACGTCGACCGCACGCTCCCGACCGATGGTCTCCCCGCCTCGGGCTTCTCGGACCCCGAGTTCGCGATCGATGCCGCAGGACAGGTCTACGTGTCCGAGATCAACCTCGCCAACGTCGCCGTGAGCAAGTCCACGACCAAGGGCAAGAGCTACGAGCTGCAGAACTTCTTCGGTCAGACCGTTCACGACCGTCAGTGGATGGCCGCCGACAAAAAGAACGTGCTCTACATGGTGGGCAACTCCTTCGGAGGGGGAACCGCACCGACCAACCCTGTGGGCAACATCGGCCATTACCTCTACAAGTCCACCGATGGCGGCAAGACCTTCACCGGTGGAGTGCTCGACGAAGAGGGCGGCAGCGGCCTGGGTGACCTCCAGATCGACCCCGACGACGGCACGCTCTACGAGGCTCACTACGACGGAGAGACGCTGTCGCTGGCGGCCTTTCGCGGGGCCCGCAAAGGCAACCTCGAGCCCGACACGAACGTAGTCGCAAAGAACGTCGACATGCTCGGTCACTGGCCGAGCTTTGACCTGGACGAGCGGGGCAACCTATACATGACCTGGGACGAGTCGGGCCGGGGCGGTCGCGCCGCCGGCATCTACTACTCCTACTCCACCGACCGCGGACGCACCTGGGCCCACGCGGTGCGGCTTGACCGCGACGACAAGACCAACACCTGGCCCTGGCTCGCGGTCGGCGACAGGGGTCGCGTGGCGGTGGCGTGGCTCGAGGCATCCAAGAAGCTCCCCGGCCACGACGCAGAGACTCCGGGCGATCACGGTTGGCGAGTCGTGGGAGCGGTGACGACCAACGGGCTCGGCTGCAAGGCGACGGATGCACCCGGTTTCTCGGTGACAGAGGCCACCGGCAAGCCGATGCACAGGGGCACCATCTGCCAGGGAGGAACTACCTGTCAGGCCTTCGCCATCGACCGCCGGCTCGGTGACTTCTTCACCATCGAGATCACCAACGACGGTCGCATGTGGGCGGGCTACTCGGACACCCGTCAGGGCGGGGCGGTGGCGCTGCCGGGCTTCGTGCGACAAGACGGCGGGCCCCGGCTCATCCGGAACCGCTGAGCTTGCATTTTGGGCGCGCGCCTTTGGCCCTGGTCGCCGTCGCGGCGGCCGGGGTGCTGGCGTGTTCCGGCTGCGCGCAGGAGACCGCGTCCGGTGCCTCGACGGGACGCTGCGCGCCGAGGACGCTCGAACGAACGGCCGAACTCCCCGCCGACTTTCCCGTGAGTCGCCGGCTCGAGCTCACCCACTTCAAAGAGCGCCGCGGGTTCCTCAGCGCCAGGGGCCTCGAGACGCGCAGCGTCGAAGAGCTCTACAAGGAGTTGCGCGTCACGGTTCCCAGGCTCGGCTACGACGTCATCGGAAACGACTACGAGGGCTTCGAGGCGGAGATCTTCTTCGCGCGCGAGCGCAAGTCCCAGGGCGTCGTAAGCATGCGCGAGGGGCCCTGCCGCGGCCTCGTTACCGTGTCCGTGCTGTATGACCCCGTGGACACGGACGAGGGCCGCGACATGCTGCACAAGACCCGCAAGCGCCTCAAGCGATACGGCTCGAGCTAGGCCACCACTGGGACCTCACGCCGCTCCTCGACGGTCTCAGGATCCCTGACTCCCGGAATGAGCAGGAAGGCGACGTGGATTACGAAGCCGAACACTCCGGCAACCACCAGCGTGGCGCCCTCGCCCAGCCAGGCCGAAACCGGGCCGGTCAGCGCGAACGATAGCGGCACCGGCACCGACACGACGAACCAGTCGAGACTCGAGACCCGGCCCAGCAGTGTCGACGGGACCAGTCGCTGCTGCAGCGTCGTCCACACGATCATCGCTCCGGCCATCAGGCCACCCACGAACAAACTGGCGATCAGCGCATGCCAGGTGGCAGTTGCAATCCCGTACGCACCGACGGCGAGAAACGCCACCGCGAACCCGACGAACATGAACGTGACGCTGCGACGCGGCAGACCTCGCTGAGAGATCCACAGCGCGGCCACGATCGAGCCGACTCCACCCATCGCCAGCACCGCGCCGAAGTCACCGGGGCTCCCCCCGTACTGATTCTTGATGAGATAAGGAATCAGCACCTCGTAGGGCCCCCAGAACACCAGCATCGCAATACCGCCGGCGACCATGGTCGCCCACAGCCACGCTTGCGAGCGCACGAAACGAGCTCCTTCTGCGATCTCTGCAAGTACCGACGTCGACGCGGCGTCCGGCTTGCGCGCTGGTCTCGCCGACATCTTCAGCAATGCGGCGGCCGAGAGCGCGAAGGTCGCGCCGTCTATTACGAATGCCTCGCCCGCTCCGAACACGGTCACGACGATCCCGCCGAGTGCGGGGCCGAGGAAGCGCATCGCCAGCGGCTGCATCAGGCGATCGATCGAATTGGCCTCGACCAGCAGACGCTGCGGAACGATGTCCGGGACGATCGATGCGAACGCAGGCATGAACAGGGCGTCGCCGGCTCCGTAGAGCGCAACCAGTACCGCGATGTGCCACAACTCGACGACGCCGAGCATCGACAGCAACCCCAGCACTCCGACCGCCACCGCGCACATGACGTGGGCGGCCATCATCATCTTGCGCCGGCTGAGCCGGTCGCTCATGGCTCCACCGAACAACAGGAACACGACCATTGGAACCGTCCAGGCCAGTCCGACCATCGACAGCGCCGTGGGAGTGTTGCTCAGGTCGTAGACCTGCCAGGGAAGCGCGACCAGGAAGATGCCGTCGCCCAGCATCGAGATGGCCATGGCAACCCACAACCACGTGAAGTCGCGGATCTGAAATGGAGCCAGGATCTTGAATCTGTCGGTAAGGCTGAGGTTCTGCGTGTTGTCCATGATGCGTCCCTCGTCGTTGAGGACCAGAAGTCCTTAGGTGCGGGTTCGGAGCGGGCGTCGCGCACAAGGCGGTGCGACGCTCGGAAGGGCCCGGGGACCCGGCCTAAGTTGGGAGAGCCGGGTGGCTAGGCGCCTGCGGGGGGCACGATGCCGAGCGCCGCGGGCGGCGCGCCCCAAAAGGCCCAATTGCCCTTGGGAATAAGCATCGTGTAGCAGGTCGCCTTGTTCATCATGGTCCGAGCTTTATAGCACGAAGGACCGCCGCGGGGCCAGATCGAAATCGAAAACGACTCGATCGCCTAGGTGGCCTTGAAACGCCGCAGGCGCAGCGCGTTGGTCACCACGCTCACCGATGAGAAGGCCATCGCCAGCGCCGCGATCACGGGGTTCAGTAGCCCGAGAGCCGCGAGCGGAATCGCCGCCACGTTGTAGGCGAAGGCCCAGAAGAGGTTCTGCTTGATCGTTTGAAGGGTGCGGCGTGACAACTGTATGGCGGCGGCAACCAGGCGAGGGTCGCCGCCCACCAGCGTGAGATCGGCGGCCTCGATGGCGACGTCGGCTCCGCTTCCGATGGCGATGCCGAGATCGGCCTGCGCAAGCGCCGGAGCGTCGTTGATCCCGTCGCCGACCATTGCGACGCGAGCGCCTGCATCCTGCAGCGAACGCACCTGCGAGACCTTGTCCTCGGGGAGCACCTCGGCCAGCACCCGGTCGATCCCCACCTGTGAGGCGATCGCGTTGGCGGTGCGCTCGTTGTCTCCGGTGATGAGAAGCGTGGCGAGACCGAGGTCGTGGACGCGAGCAACCGCCTCGGCCGCCCCCTCCTTGATGGTGTCGGCCACGGCCAGCGCTCCGACGATCCGATCGTCGGACCCCACCCAGATGACCGTCTTGCCCTCGCCCACCAGCGCGTCCACCTGCTGAGCGACCTCGGAGCAGGCGACGCCCTCGACGAACGCCCTGCGCCCCGCGAGCACCGAGCGCCCATCGACAACACCCCGGACGCCCAGTCCGGTGACCGCCTCGAAACCCGCAACGTGCTCGAGCTCGAGGCCTCGACTCGTCGCTCCGTCGACGATGGCCGCCGCGATCGGGTGCTCGGACAGAGCCTCGACCGAGGCTGCCATTCGCAGCAGCTCGTCGGAGTCAAGACCACCTTCGTTTTCATCCGTCACCACGTCGGTGAGAGTCATCTCGCCTCTGGTGATGGTCCCGGTCTTGTCGAATGCAACCGTGTCCAGCCGGCCGGAGCGCTCGAGCACGTCTCCGCCTTTTATGAGAACGCCGAGCTGAGCTCCTCTTCCCGTGCCGACCATCACCGCCGCGGGAGTGGCAAGCCCCATGGCGCAGGGGCAGGCGATGATCAGCACCGCAACCGTAGCCATCAGTGAGCTCTCGAAGCTGTGGCCTGTAACCAGCCATCCGAGAAACACGACTGTGGCAACGGCGATGACGACCGGAACGAATATGCCCGCGACGCGGTCGGCGAGGTGCTCGATCGGGGCCTTGCGAGTCTGGGCATCGTCGACGAGCCTGGCTATCTGGGCGAGCGCGGTATCGGCCCCGACGCGCGTCGCCTCCATCACCACGGACCCGGACGCGTTGATTGTTGCCCCGAAGACCTCGTCGCCTGCGCGCTTGTCCACGGGAAGCGGCTCGCCGGTGAGCATGGACTCGTCGATCGAGGTCTCGCCTTCACGGACGATGCCATCGGTCGGGATCTTCTCGCCCGGTCGCACCCGCAGGAGATCTCCGGGGACGACCTCCTCGATCGGCACCGACACCTCGGTGCCATCGCGCAGGACACGGGCCTCTTTGGCACCGAGCTCCATCAGCGACTTGATCGCCTGCGATGCCCTCGACTTGGAGCGATGCTCGAAGTACTTGCCGAGCAACAGAAACGTGATGATGATCCCGGCCGTTTCGAAGTAGAGGTCGCCGGAGGGTTCCGACGCGAGTTGGTAGAGCGAGAAGCCGTACGCGGCCAGGGTTCCGAGCGCCACGAGGGTGTCCATGTTGGTCGCAAGGTGTTTTGCGTTCGCCAACGCGCTCCTGAAGAACGGCGCGCCGGCAACGAACAGGATCGGCGTCGCCAGGGCGAGCTGCGCCCAGCGGACCCACTGGTTGGTCATGGCGTAGTCCATCGGCACGGCCATCGCCAGGATCGTGAGCGGAACCGCCAGCGCTGCCGCGAACACAAACCTGCGCCGGGCGGCGCGGGTGAGGTCGTGCTCCGCCGCGGCGTCGATACCGTGATCGTGGGTGAGCACCTCGCCGGAGCGTCTGGCCTGCGGCTCGGGCACCAGCTCGTAGCCCGCGGCCTCCACGGCCCTCATGAGGTCCTGATCGGTTACCTCGCCGCCGGCCGTCACGGTCGCCTTCTCTAGGGCGAAGTTGACGCCCGCCCCGGACACTCCGGGGTGCTGCGCCAGCGATCGCTCGACTCGGCGCGCGCACGCTGCGCAGGTCATCCCCTTGACGTCGAAGCGATGCTGCTCTTCGCTCGAGACGTCGGTCAGTGGGTCGGTCCTCATGCGCCGATTATACCCCCTAGGGGTATTATGTCTCGCCCCTCAGCAGCGGAATTACCGATTCTGCGAAGAGCTCGTAGCTTCCCTGGTCGCCGGCATCGGGGAAGGCGGCGATCAGATGCATGGCGCCGGCCCGGATGAAGCGGTCAAGCTGCGCCGCCACGGTCTGGGGGCCACCGGCCACGAACTGTGCGGCATCACGTCCGGCGAGCCGAGCCCGTGCCGCCTCGTCGCTGTCGGCGACCACCACCTGACCGGCCCAGCTGATCTCGAACCCTCGCTTGCCCGCGGCTTCCGACAGGGTGCGCGCGGCCCGCTCGAAGCTCGCCAGGTTGGTGCCCCAGCGGTTCCACCCGTCGGCCCCCTCGCCCGCGAGATCGAGAACCGAGCGCCCTCCCCCGCCCACCCAGATCTCGGGGGCCGGGTCGGGTCGAGGACTGGTAACGAGCTCCTCCACATGGAGGAATCCGTCGGTGTGGCTCACGACTCCCTCGCTCGTGTAGGCGGTAAGAAGTTCGAGGGTCGAGGCGAGTTGGTTGATGCGATCCTCGTCGGTGAAGTAGGCGATGCCGAAGGCGACGTTCTCCGCCCGGCTCAGCTTGTCGCCGCTCCCCACGGCGCAGATCAAGCGGCCCGGAGCAAGCTCGCCGACCGTCGCCACCATCTTGGCCAGAACCACGGGGTGGCGAAGCGAGGAGCGAGTCACCAGCGTGCCGATGCCGATCCGCTCGGTGGCCGTCGCGAGATAGCTCAAAGCCGTCCACGCCTCGAGCACCGG
>JBOGWU010000053.1:0-9429 GCA_050693935.1 Actinomycetota bacterium
ACCACCTCCACCACCGTTGTACGCCCGCGCCCTCCGGTCGGGCAAGAGGATCAACCCGCTACGGCAGATAGTCCATGGGATCCGTGGGGCTCCCGTTCACACGCACCTCGAAGTGGAGGTGATCTCCTGTGCACGATCCGGTGCAGCCGACGTACCCAACCAGTTGGCCTTGGTTGATCGACGCTCCGCTCGAGGTGCCGAACTCGGACATGTGTGCGTAGAGCGTCGAGATTCCGCCTCCGTGGTCGATGACTACGGCGTTGCCGTAGCCCGACATCGATCCGGCGCTGATCACGGTGCCGCTCTTCGATGCGACGATGGGCTCGCCGGAGTATCCGTCGATGTCGATACCGGTGTGCATCCGCCCCCAACGTGAACCGTAATAGGACGTCACCGAGTTGTTGAGCGGCCAGATGAAGCCCGAGGCCGACGGCGCCCCAATGTCGACTCCCGGAGGTGCCTGGTTCTGAAGGATCTGTTCCTGGAGCTCCGCGTTCTCGGCGAGGAGCCCGGCCTCGTGTGACTTGCGCTGGACGAGCTTCTCGGTAACCGACGCGAGCTTGGTGTCGAGCTCGGCCTTGGTCTCGGCCAGCCTTTGCTGAGTCTTCGTCTGCTCGTCGAGGCGGGCGTCCAGCTCTTCCTGTTTGACGAACAGATCCCGATTGGCTTCCTCGATCTCGGCCTTGAGCCGCGAGTACTCGACCAGCGCCCCGGTGTTGTTCTCCGCCGCCACGCCCATCATCTCGAGGCGGTCGTTGAGCTCCGAGATCGAGCTTGCGTTAAGCAGTGCGTCGAGTGTCTCGACGCCGCCGCTCTTGTACAGTTCCACGGCCTGCTCGGTGGCCCGTTCTTCGACGACGGAGATGTCTTCTTCGGTGGCGTCGATCCGAGCCTGTGCTTCGCGGATCTCTGAGCGCACCTCGGCGATTTGTCCATCAAGCTTGTTGATGGCGATCTGATACCGGGTGATGTCCTTGTTGAGGTCGTCGATCTCGGCCTGCAGTGAGTTTTTCTCGGCGGCGTATTGGTCGATGCGGCCCTCGAGCTTCTGCAGGTCCTGGTTGTTCTCGTTGATCCGATCCTGCGGCCCCGCAAACGATGCGACTGCCGGAACGACCAGTGTGAGTAAGAGGGTTGCAGAAAGCGCGACGTGTCGCAGCTTTACATGCAGCAATCCAGTCTCCTCCGCTCGGCAAATAGGGTCCGGAGGTCCCGCGAAAGACCCCTGCGCCCGACTTGGTTATCCCCCAGTCGAGCCGTCGGGAATCCTGCCATACCGCGGGACTAGTTAGCAACAACTAGTGATCCTCAACGAACGGCAGGCCAGGGGTCCCAGCCCCCCAGGGTTTTGCCACCTAAACTAGTGGAATAATGGACAAACCATAGGGGTTTTGGCCGTCAGCGCGGCGGCGTCGGGACCCGGCGCAAGGGGGCGTCACTCGCGGAGGAGTCGGTGATCGGGTGCCGGCGACCGGGACATTGCGTCGAATTGGGGGGTTGAGGCTGTGCGTGAGCATCGAGGTTTCGGAAGGCTGCTGTGGGTGGCCGCGACGGCCGTGTTGATCACGGCGGCCTGCGCTCCGGGAGAAGAGGCCGCCGAGCAGACCGAGACCACTGAGATCCCCGACGAGATCGTGATCGGAGCGACTCTTCCGCTGACCGGCGAGGAATCGAGCGCCGGAGGGTACTTCAAGGAGGGTTACGAGCTCGCCTTCGAGGAGGTCGCCGACGCGGGTGGCCTGCAGGTCGGTGACAAGAAGGTTGAGGTCACCCTGAAACTGTTGGACGACACCTCGGACCAGGCCACCTCGGTGAACCTCGCGGAGCGGCTGATCACCAGAGACGGCGTGGACTTCTTGCTGGGCACCTACTCGACCTCGCTGGTCGAGGCGCAGAGCACGGTGGCCGAGCAGAACCAGGTTCCGTATGTCAACGGCGGGGGAGCGGCGACCTCAATCTACAGCCGCGACTATAAGTGGATCTTCGGGGCACTGGCGCCTGTGGAGCTACTCGGCAGGACCCAGATGGACTGGATCGCCGAGCAGCAGGAGGCGGGCAATCTCTCCGAGCCGGCCAAGATCGCATTGCTGTGGGAGAACACGTCTCACGGCGATGACTATCGAGTTGGAATAACCGAGTTCGCCGAGCAGAGCGGCGGCGCTTTCGAGGTCGTAGTAGACGAGTCCTTCGAGCTCGACAGCAAGGACTTCGGGGCGCTACTGAGCGAGGTCAAGTCCTCGGATGCCGACCTGCTGCTTGCGGACGCGCACCTGCCCGACTTCGTCACCATGCAACGCCAGTACGTGAGCTCCGACCTGTGTCACGAGGTGATCACCTATGGCGCGCGCGGCTCCGAAAGAGACGCGGCCGAAGCGTTGGGTGAGGAGAACGTCGCCTACATCCTGTCGGCGGTGTGGTGGCACCCTCTCCTCGTCGAGCAGCAGGAGGAGACCAACCAGGAGTTCATCGACCTCTTCACCGAGAAATATGGCCGCGACCCGGAGTGGTACCAGGCCCTCGGCTACGAGGCTGCGCGCGCTCTGTTCACCGGAATCGAGGAAGCGGGAAGCGTGGATCGCGAGGCGGTACGCACCGCCCTGAGTGAACTCGAGATGGACTCCCTCGTGCCCGGGGGCAAGCTCAGCTTCCCTGAGGAGAGTGGGAACCAGGCACAGTATCCGTTCCTGGTCCAGCAGAACATTCCCGGCGAAGGCGCGCCCATCGTCTACCCAGAGGAGCTCGCAACCGGTAAAGGAGTTGCACCCAACCCGGAGTGCAAAGGGTAGGTGTGGAAGAGTTCGTTCGGCTGAGCGTTGCGGCGCTTCTTCTCGCCGGGCTCTACGCAATCATGGCCTACGGCCTGGGATTGATCTACGGCGTCCTTCGGGTGGTGAACCTCGCACACGCCGGGGTGATCATGGCGGCCGCCTACCTGACGTGGTTCTTCCACAGCCGGTTGGGGCTCGACCCCTATCTCTCGATTCCGCTCGTGCTCCTGGCTTTCTTCGGCTTCGGCGTCGTCCTGTTCAAGGGGCTCGTGCGCTTCTTGCCGCGCGGCGCCGCGGGCGGAGTGCAGTCCCTCTTGCTCCTGTTCGGTGTGTGGCTGCTGATGCGAAACGCCGCCTACCTGCTCTTCACCGGAAACGATAAGGCGATACGAACGGGCTACTCGACCAAGTCGGTGTCGCTGCTTGGGAACGCGGTTGGACTCAACCGCGTGATCGTGTTCCTGATCGCGATCGTCGTGCTCGCCGCCCTGCACCTCTTTTTGACGCGCACGTACTCCGGTAAGTCGATAAGGGCGGTCGCCCAGAACCCCGACAGCTGCACGATCGTCGGCATCGATGTCGAGCGCACCTTTGCACTGACCTTTGGGATCGGCACCGCGCTCGGCGGGCTCGCAGGGCTGCTGCTGTCTACGATCTTTGCCTTCAATCCGGCCGCGGGGGCCGTGGAGCTTCTCAAGAGCTTTGTCATCGTCGTCCTCGGGGGCCTGGGCAGCGTCTTGGGGATCGCGCTCGGAGCGCTGGTGCTCGCCGCGGCGGAAAGCTTCTCCATCCTGGTGATGCCGTCGTACCTCACCGGTGCGGTTGGCTTCGTGCTGCTGGTGTTGGTGCTGGTGGTTCGTCCAAGCGGCCTGTTCGGCCATCGGGTACTTGGGTGAGGGCCCTAAGGGACCGCTTGCCGGAGTGGGCTTCGCCGACAGCACTACTGCTCTTCGTTGCCGGCTTCGTCATCCTCTACGCCTTCCCCCTGATATCTCCCATGGATCCCTACACTCAACAAATAGTCACCCAGACCTTCATGTTCGTTTCGATCGCCCTTGCATGGAATTGGCTCGGTGGCTATGTGGGCCAGGTCAGCTTCGGACACTCCGCGATGTTTGGGATCGGGGGCTTCGTGACCGCCAAGCTTCTCCTGAGCACAGGAATGCCCTTCTATCTGGCGTGGCTGGTTGGAGGCGTGGCGGCCGGGATCTACGCGCTCCTGTGGGGTCACCCGACGTTGCGTCTGAGAGGTCCCTACTTCGCGATCGCAACCATCGGTGTGGGGGAGGCAACGCGCCTCATCGCCACCTTCTGGAGCGACTTCACCGGAGGCTCGTCCGGAATCTCACTGCCGCTCGAGGGAAACGTCACGAAGTATCAGCTCTACTACTACACGCTCTATGTTGCCGCGGGTGTCGTCGTGCTGTCCTATGTGCTGCGCAAGTCCCGCGTAGGACTTGGATTGTTCGCCATCAAGGAGGATGTCGAGGCGGCGGCCGATCTGGGGGTCAACGCGAGCTATTACCAAGACCTCGTGCTCTTCTTGAGTGGTGCCGTAGTGGGCATCGTGGGAGGACAGTACGCGTCGTTCTTTGCCTTCATCGAACCGGGTGACATGTTCGGCTTCGAGCGAGCGATCTCCTTCGTACTGATGGGGGTCATAGGTGGCATCGGCACGATCATCGGTCCCGCCCTTGGGGCGGTCGTGTTCGTCATTCTGCAAGAGACGCTGATCGCGACGTATCGCGACCTCTATCTCGGGCTGTTCGGGCTGCTTCTGATTGTCGTGATCCTCTTTGAGCCCCAGGGCCTCTCCGGTCTCATCATGCGAGCGGCCCGGCGCTTCGGGTTTCGGAGCGGATCTGAAGGATCGAGTGCGGCGCGGGGCGGCACACCGACAGTCAAGGCGACCGGCGCCGAGGAGAAGTCGTGAGCGCGCTGCTCGAGGGGCACAGGGTGAGCCGCCACTTTGGTGGCCTCAAAGCGGTGGACGAGGTTGGCTTCGAGCTGCACGAGGGCGAGATTCTCGGGCTCATAGGCCCCAACGGGGCCGGCAAGACGACCCTGTTCAGCGTGATTGCGGGCTCGATCAAGCCGACTTCGGGCAGCGTGAAGCTCGAGGGAGACGACATCGCCGGTAAGCCCGCGCACAAAGTTGTGCGCGCGGGAATCTGTCGCACCCACCAGATCGTGCGGTCCTTCGGCAAGCTGTCCCTCCTCGACAACGTCGTGGTGGGTGCCTTCTACGGACCGACGACCGCGGACAGGGCCCGATCCATGCGAGCGGCCCGCGACGAGGCCATGGAGGTGCTCGACCTTGTCGACCTGGCCGATCGGGCGCACGACCTCCCCGGGCAGCTGACGCTCTCGGGGCGCAAGAAGCTCGAAGTTGCGCGCGCCCTCGCCACCAAGCCGCGCGTCTTGTTGCTCGACGAGGTCGTGGCCGGGCTTAGCCCCGTCGAGGCGGGCAAGATGGTCGACCTCATTCGCCGCATTCGCGAAAAGGGGATGTCCATCATCGTGATCGAGCACGTTCTGCATGCGTTGATGGATCTGTCCGACCGGGTCATGGTGCTGGACTACGGCAAGAAGATCGCCGAGGGCTCACCTCAGGAGGTGGTGGAGGACCCAGAGGTGATCGAGGCCTATCTCGGCAAGGAGACCGACGACGATTCCGGTCCGACGGAGAAGGGCGCGCGCCCCGATGCTTGAGGTCGACACCATCGATGTCTTCTACGGCGATGCCCAAGCGCTGCACGGATTGAGTCTCACCGTGCAAGAGGGCGAGACCGTAACGCTGCTCGGCTCGAACGGGGCGGGCAAGACTACAACGATGCGAGCCATCGCCGGGCTCCGAGCGCCGTCGAGCGGCGACATCCGCCTTGATGGTGAGTCACTGCTGCGCGTGGCTCCCCACCGCCGCGCCGAGCTCGGGCTTGCGCTTGTGCCCGAAGGACGCGAGCTGTGGTCCCAGATGACCGTGAGGGAGAACCTAGAGTTGGGCGCGTTCACTCATTCCGCGCGCAAGCGTCGCAGCGACTCCCTCGACAAGGTGTTCGTGATGTTTCCGCGACTCGAGGAGCGCAGCGGTCAGCTTGCGGGCAGCCTGTCGGGTGGGGAGCAGCAGATGTGCGCAATAGGCCGTGCGCTCATGACGAGGCCCCGCCTGCTCATGCTCGACGAGCCGAGCCTCGGCCTCGCACCGATGCTGGTCACCCTGGTGTTCGACACCGTGCGGCGGCTGCACGAGGAGGAGGGTCTGACGATCCTTTTGGTCGAGCAGAACCTCCACAAGGCTTTGCGTGTGGCCGATCGCGGCTATGTCATCGAGACGGGACGGGTCAAGCTTCAAGGAGCGAGCTCGGAGCTTCTCGGTGACGACAGCGTCCGAAGCGCCTACCTGGGTATCTGAAGAAGGTGCATCCACCGGTGAAAGACGTACTCCTTCCCGCGCTGCTCGATCCGCCCGACCAAGAAGCGCTCCGGTTCGAAAACGATTCGCTTCGCTACGAGCAACTGCGAACCGGTGCGGCATGGGTTGCCGAGCGCGTCGCGGGGGCCGAACGGGTGGCGCTCTGGGCGTCGCCCAAGCTCGACACCTGCATGGGACTGCTCGGTCTTCTGGCGGCGGGCGTTGCGGCGGTGCCGCTGAACCCCAAGGCCGGGGAATCAGAGCTCGGCCACATCGTGAGCGACAGCGCACCCAGTCTGGTCATCGCCGCCGAGGTCAATGAGCTTCCGCCTGCACTGGCCGGGCTCGAGCGACTGCCGGTGGAATCTGGCGGCGCTCATGGAGAGCTGCCCGAAGAGCCCGATGCAGAATCCCCCGCTCTGGTCATCTACACGTCGGGAACCACGGGGCCACCGAAGGGTGTCGTGTTGTCGCGCCGCGCCGTGCGCTCGAATCTCGATGCCCTTGCCGAGGTGTGGAACTGGTCGGGAGCCGACGTGCTCGTGCACGGACTCCCGCTGTTCCATGTACATGGTCTCGTCCTTGGAGTCCTTGGCCCCCTGCGGCTGGGTGGACGACTACACCACGTCGGGCGCTTCTCACCGGAAGCGGTCTGCGGCGCGCTCGCGCAGGGAGGGACGATGCTTTTCGGTGTGCCCACGATGTACCACCGCCTGGCCGGCGCGCTCGAGAATGATCCTTCTCTGGCTCCCGCCGTCAGAGGCGCGCGGCTTCTGGTATCGGGATCGGCTCCACTGGCGGTGCGCGAGCACGACCGCATCGAGCGCGCCACCGGACATCGGATCGTCGAGCGCTACGGACTCACCGAGACGCTCATGAACTGCTCGGTGCGCGCCTCAGGAGATCGGCGCCCGGGTTACGTCGGGCTTCCTCTGCCGGGCATCGAGCTGAGGTTGGTCGCCGACGACGGCTCCACGCTCGATGTCAACGATGACGAGACGATTGGAGAGGTAGCGGTTCGAGGACCGAACCTGTTTACCGAATACCTGAATCGCCCCGATGCCACCGAGGCCGCGGTGCGTGATGGGTGGTTCTTCACCGGGGATGTGGCCACGCGTGCGTCCGACGGCTACATTCGAATCGTCGGCCGCAAGGCCATCGACCTGATCAAGACCGCCGGCTACAAGGTAGGAGCGGGCGAGGTCGAGAACGCTCTCCTCGAGCACGACGCCGTCGCGGAAGTGGCCGTAATCGGTGAACCCGACGCGGACCTCGGCGAGCGCATCGCCGCCTTCGTGGTTCTGCGCGGAGACGCCCGGTGCTCGTCTGAGGAACTGGCCGATCACGTCGCCCGCCTGCTCGCTCCGCATAAACGCCCCCGCGTGGTCCACTTCGCCGACGAGCTGCCGCGCAACGAGATGGGAAAGTTGCTCAAGACCAAGCTGGCGAGCGCCGGCTCGGAAGACTGACCCAATGCACAACCAAAGCGCGAACTTTTGTTCGAGAGCGCGAAGAATTGTCGGCTTTGGGGGTTGATGTCGGCCCCCCGAGGTCGCTAACGTGTGCCCCGCACCCGTTGAGCTGTAAACCGGTTTCGGCCGGGAAGAAGGTTCGGCGGGTGCATTTTTTGTGCCCGGATCCGGGCCGAGCTCCTATTGGGTATGAATGCGCCGCAAGTCTTGGTATGGTGCGGAGTGCTATAGGAGTGCGCCGGGCGAGTACCCGAGAGTGTCGGCCCTAAATCGCAGGTACCGCGCGCCGCACTTCTTTTCCGCGCCAACCGCCGTTAGCAACTGGAGGAACACCTGTGCCCACCACCCTGAAGGACGTGCCCGGCTCCGCCCCCCACGGCGATGCGCTCGAGCTCCGTATCGCGAGCTCGGACGAGATCGACGCCCTGCGCGAGGAGGCCGCCGGACTCCCGACCATCGAGGCCAAGGCTCGCCGGGTCCTCTCCGACCTGGAGCTGCTGGCGGTCGGTGCGGTCAGCCCCAACCGAGGCTTCATGTCGAAGGCCGACTACACGTCGGTGATCGAGGACATGCGACTCGACAGCGGTCTTCCGTGGAGCCTTCCGATCACCCTGAGTGCGACCGACGAGGAGGTCGCGGCGCTCACCGCCGGGCAACGGGCCGCGATCGTCCACGAGGGCCGCGCCGTCGCCATCATCGACGTCGAGGACATCTTCGACTACGACGCCGGGCGTGAGGCTGAGCTCACCTACAAGACGACCGACGACGCGCACCCCGGTGTGGCCTACCTCTACGGTCAGGCTCCTCATTACGTCGGTGGCGAAGTGACGGTGCTCGAGAACGTGTTTGCTCACGAGTTCGCCGATTACCGCAACACCCCGCGGCAATTGCGCGAGAAGATCGGTGAGCTTGGTTGGAAGACGGTGGTCGCGTTCCAGACTCGCAACCCGATCCACCGCGCTCACGAATACCTGACGAAGTGCGCGCTCGAGATCACCGACGGTCTCGTCATTCACCCTCTCGTCGGCGGAACCAAGGGTGATGACATCCCGGCCGAGGTGCGCATGCTGTGTTACGAGGTCCTCATGAAGGACTACTACCCGGGCGAGCGAGTCCAGCTCAGCGTATTCCCCGCGGCGATGCGCTACGCCGGGCCGCGCGAGGCCATCTGGCACGCGCTGCTTCGCAAGAACTACGGCATGACGCACTTCATCGTGGGCCGCGATCACGCCGGTGTCGGCGACTACTACGGCACCTACGAGGCGCAGGAGATGTTCGAGCGCTTCGAGCCGGGCGAGCTCGGCATCGAGCCGCTCAAGTTCGAGCACAGCTTCTGGTGCAAGAAGTGCGAGGGCATGGCTTCCGGCAAGACCTGTCCCCACACCAAGGAGCACCATGTGTTTCTGTCCGGCACTCAGGTACGCCAAATGCTGAAGGACGGGATCGAGCCTCCGCAGGAGTTCTCCCGTCCCGAGGTGGCGCGCATCCTGATCGATGCCGCGCAGAAGCAGTAACCCGAGGAGGAATCGAACTATGGGATTGCTGGACAAGCTCAAGAAGAAGAAGGAGGGGGCCATGACCTCGGCCGGCGCCGGTTCCGGTGCCAAGCGTCAGAAGGTCATGGTCATTGGGCTCGACTGCGCGCCGCCGGAGCACGTCTTCGACGAGTACGCGGACGACATCCCGAACCTCACCAAGCTGCGTGAGAACGGTCTTTACGGGCCGCTCGAGTCGATCACCCCACCGATCACGGTGCCGGCCTGGATGTGCATGATGA
>JBOGWU010000054.1:0-6351 GCA_050693935.1 Actinomycetota bacterium
CGAATTCGTTGAGCCCCATCGCGAGCCCCCGCTGGTGGGGACCTGCGAGGTCTATCTTCATCATCACCGTCGACGACCAGGCGAGGCCCTGATTGATACCGAGCAGCACGTTCGCGGCGATCACCCAACCCCACTCTGGCGCAAGCATCAGCGCGATCGGCACCGGGATGGCGAAGGCCCATCCCAGCAACAGAACCTTCCGCCGCCCGATTCGATCAGCCAAATACCCCGCGGCCAGGTTCGCCGCGGCCTTGGCGAGGCCGAAGCTCAAGATGAAAAGCATGAGCGCGGTGCTCGAGGCGACCGCGAACTCTCGCTCGCCCAACAGAGGGACGAGCATTCTCTCCTGGCCGACCAGCGCTCCCACCAATCCGTTGACGCCCACCAGCAGCGCGAACTGGGCCAAGTTTGCTCGAATCCCCAGCTGGATGGTCGAGGAGCGGGCCTTCACTTCGGTGACGTGCACCTTCCTATAGTATTCAAGAAAATACTTGACAATCAAGCAGGTGAAGACCAGAATCGCCGGAGGGCGTCGAGTTCGCCGGCGCGCCAGCGTTCTTGGACTTCGCCGGCGATTCCGACGTTCAACTGTTCATCTAGGAGGCCACTGTGTTCTTCAGACAGTTGCTGCACGAGGATCGATCCTGTGCCTCTTATCTGCTTGGGTGCCCAACTCTCGGCTTATGCGTCGCCATAGATCCCCAAGGCGACCCTCAGCGCTACATCGACGCCGCCGAAGACAACGCAATGGTGATCAGCCACGTGATCGACACTCACGTTCATGCAGACCATCTCTCCGGCGCGCGAGCGCTTGCCGAAGCCGCAACCGCGACCCTCCATCTGGGTGCCATGGCCGAAGTCGGCTTCGAGTTCTCTCCTCTTCGCGACGGTGACATCCTCGAGATCGGCAACCGCAGAGTCCGGATCATCCATACCCCCGGGCACACGCCCGACCATGTCTGTCTGTTGGTGGATGGCTGGTTCGTGCTTACGGGAGACACGCTCTTCGTCGGCGACGTGGGCAGGGTCGACCTCGCGCTCACCGACATCGATGAGGCCGAGGTTCGCTCGAGAGCGAAGGAACTCTACGAGTCGCTGCAGACCTTGCTCTCGCTGCGAGACGACGTCGAGATCTACCCCGGGCACTACGCGGGCTCGACCTGTGGGCGAGGCATGAATGGCAAGACGATCTCGACGATCGGTAGAGAGCGCCGAACCAATCCTGCGCTCCAGCTCGACCCGGAGCAGTTCCACGATTATCAACTCGCCCATACGCCGCCACTTCCTCAGGATTTCTTGAAGATCAAGAGAGCGAATAAGTCCTGACTAACCCGCGGGCCAAGAAAAGGAGATTGATGTGCCTGGTGTAGGGAGCGGGAGCTTTGATTCACCTTCCTCGGCGGTTGCGCCGGGCGAGGTCTACCGGATCGCTCCAGGTCACGATTCCTGGGTCGTCGGCGACGAGCCTGCGGTCTTCGTGGATTTCCAGGGCGCCGCCCACTACGCGAAAGGCTGACGGCATGGCACTGGGAGCCAACGTCGAGGAGCTTGTCGATGTCGACGGACTCCGAAGCGGGGTAAGAGAGAAGTACAAAGAGGTCGCGCAAGATCCACACGCGGACTTCCACTTCCATACCGGCCGGGAGCATGCCCTGAGGATGGGTTACCCAACCTCTCCGCTCGTTGAGCTTCCCGATGAGGCGACAGACGCCTTCGCCGGGGTGGGCAACCCGTTCTATTGGGAGCACCCGCAACCCAGTGACAATGTCGTTGATCTCGGGTCGGGTGCGGGGATGGACTCGTTCTTGGCGGCTCTTTGAGTGGGACCCGAGGGCCGCGTTGTCGGCGTCGACATGACCGAGGAGATGCTCCAGCGGGCGCGCGCTACGGCAAGGGAGTTGGGTCTCGACAACGTGGAGTTCCGTTCGGGTGTAATTGAAGACATTCCGGTCGAGTCCGAGTGGGCGGATGTCGTCATCTCGAACGGCGTCATAAACCTCTGCCCGGACAAGCTGCGCGTCTACAAGGAGATCCGCCGGGTGCTGAAACCCGGTGGACGAATGATCATCGCCGACATCTGTGTCGAGCGACCGGTGCCCGAGAGCGCGCTCAAGGACATCGACCTCTGGACCGGCTGAATTGCTGGCGCCCTGCCGTGCGCAGGGTGGGAGACGGTGATAACTGGAGCGGGAATGGTTGAAATCGAGCTTGCGAATCAGATCGACACCTTCGCCGGTGCCGGAGGTGAGGACAAGGCGCGGCAGTTTGGCACTTACGGCTATTCGATTCGCGCGGTCAAGCCAACTGCCAGATCCTGAGCCCGTTACTCGTTCGGCTTGACGGCGATGAGCCGCTCGACGACTCCCGCCCGCATCCTCTCCTGCTCCTGGATCACGAATGCCGGCCGCCTTGACCTGAATCAAAAGGATGGGGACGAACCACCGAAACAAAGCGGTCTGGGCCGCCTCACCGTCAGCATCCGTCTCGGCGGCTGCCATGACCCGCTCAGTTAGGTCGCCGACCCACGGGGTAGTGGGTGCGCTTCGTCCAGGGCTTCGTGCAACGAAGGGTTGGCGATGTTGGCCGCCAGCACCGTGGCCGCATCGAGCGCCATTTCATCACCCAGGCGGTGGCGATGGAGATGGGCCCTCGCCACGAACTCCCGCATTCCCCTCGACGCAGCGCCAGCTTCGAGCTCCTCGACGAATCGCGGCGCGTCCTCCACACCGTGAGCGATCGCGATCTGACACAACGCGTCCTGGCAGTAGGCCTCGACCCACAAGTACGCGTCGGCGATCCTGACGCAGCGCGTGCGCGCGTCGTCGAGCCAGTCGATCGCCTCGTCCACGAAACCGCGCCGTTCCTTCACGAGCCCGATCCCCCGCGCGCCGACGCCCTCCCAGCACGGATCGCCGATCTGGCAACCGAGTGCGAAGGCATGTTCATAAGCGTCCGCGGCTCCCTCCAAATCACCCTCGGCGAGAAAGCAATCGCCGACGAAGCTCTCGGGCCACGCAACGAACGAGGTCCAACCTTCCTGCTCCGCAATCAGCTTGGCTCGAAGGCCCAAGGTTCGAGCCTCATCGACGTCGCCTGTCAGAAGCCTCACCCGCCCCAGGAACGCACACGTGAACGCGATCTGCTTGCCGACGCCGGCCTCCTCGGCGAGGGCAAGTGATCGCTCGAGCTCCGCTATCGCTTCCGGATAATGAGCCGTGTCGGACCAGCACGCCCCCAAGACGGCGCGGATCATCGCCTCCTCGCCCACATCGTCGCCGACGGCCTCGAGAGCATGTTCCAGCCAGGTGCGTCCGCGGTCGTAACGGGCGGCGAGCATCTCGACGTAGCCGAGCTCGCGCCGCGACCCTGCCACGACTCGGTCGAGCCCGGCCTCGGACGCGACGTCGATCGCCCTGTGTAGAACAACCGACCCCTCTTCGTCACGCCCGCGCGGGGCGTGGATCAACGACGACCCGAGCGCGAGCAATGCCTGGGCCTCGAGCGAGGCATCGCCGACGGCTTCCGCTTCGGCTGCCGCCGACCGCAGAGAGGCCAAGCCTGCATCGACGGCACCGGCCGCGATAGCGGCTTCGCCGGCGTCCATGTGGGCGCGCGCCGAAGCGGAACCAACAACCGCTCTGCGCGGCGGAGGTGCTAACGGAGCGTCGACCGCGTTGCGCACGTCGGGTCCGGGCGCTACGCCAAGCTCCGTCATCAGCAGAGCGCGGCAGGCCTCGAGCTGCGCCCTGGCGCCCTCACGATCCCCGGAGGCCGCCAGGCTGCGGATCAATAGGGCTTGGTAGGACTCGTCGAGCTGATCGACTTCGACCAGCCTGCGCGCGAGCTTTACAGCGTCGACCGAAGCACCTGACGCGATGCGGCCGAGCGCGGCTTCACGCACGACGCCAGCCGAGGCATTAGCGAGATGTCTTCGCTCCGTGAGAAGCCACGTCTCGAACGCGGGGCAGGTCGGAAAGCTCAGTCCTTCGAGGAACGCGTCACCGATCGTTGGCACCGACATGGCCTGACGCCACGTTCCGTGGATCAAGCGCTCGATATCTACCTGGGTTTCGGGGGGCAAGTGGAGCTCGATCGGCTCGCCTCGCAAGATGCCTTTGATGCCGAGCAGGCGTCTGAGTTCCGCGAGGTTCCAGCGCAGCGCCCCCAGGGGATCGTCGGCCTCGGCGAACAACAGCGAGGCAAGGCGTCCACGCGACACTGAAGCCTCGGAGCGGATCAGGTACGCGAGCAGAGCCCACACCTTTCTCCCCTTGGGGGAAGGTGTGGGCGCTCCGTCTCGCTCGATGCTGGGGCGTCCCAGCAGCTGGATCGTAAGTTGTGCCATGTGGGATCGATTATGCGGTTAGCGAGCCCCCGTGTAACGACGCATCTCCGAGGTCAACGCCGGGCCGAGCTGGCCCTTGCGCGCCCAATTCCGGGCGGCGGTGGCGAAGCGGGCGATGATTGCACGCTTGCTCGTGTTGGGCTGGGCGGTGATCCTGAGGGTCTCGACGTTGGCTGCCATGTTCCTCTCCTTTCCGTATCCCGTGCTGACAGAGGCAGCTTCCTGTGACGACGTGTGAAAGCGCGTGTGAGGAGAAAAGCAATCCGGGAGTTTTCGGTGGCGAGATGGCCGACTCGTGGTGGTTTGTCGAGAGGAAGCGTCGCTGCGATTCAACCAGAGCCGGGGGGGTGACGGTGTCGTGCAAGGTGACCCCGCGCAGCCAGTCGTGGCCGTCGACGGCCACGAGTTCGGTATGGGCGAATCGCGATGTTACGCGTCACATCGATTCGGCGACTCAGAATAACTCGACATCGATGCCGCCAACCGTTCGGCGCGGACCACGAGCGTGACCGAACGGGCGCCGTCGGCGAAGTTCATCGTCGCCTGTCCCGCGGAGTTCCCACCACCGATGACGAAGATGTCTTTGCCGCGAACCCCTGGCGCTTCGCGAGTGGCGGCACCGTAGTAGAGCCCGGCGTGCAAGAGCCGCTCGACGCTGGCACGTCTACTGATCGCCAGCTCACACCGGTGGTACATGTCATCCACCACCACCCCGAGCATCACCGGCCGGCGCGACCTCCGGGTCGACGTTCACGGGTGGGACACGGAGGCACCCCTCATAGAGGTAACGATCGAGTCGCTGTGGGTGCCCGGCTAGTGTGGACGTGCCTCCTACTCTCCAGCAGAAGCGCCTGTCCGGAGGGGTTGTGAACGAGCTGCTCGCGGCAATCCGAAGGGTGCCCGGTAGATGCCGTTCGGTGTCCTGCAGTTCTATGCCACGCAAAGGCGCCCAGCGCAACGCTCAGAGGGCTCAGGAGCTTCACGCTCAAGCGCACGCCTGCGGATCTGTCAAAGGAAACAAGACGAGAGCTGGAACGTGACCGTCGGAGCCACTGGGTCAAGCTAGACCCGAGGCGGTACCCCGGCGCCAGCCGGAGTAGGAGCAGAGTGCGTCCTCACCGGCCATGGCGCAGTGTGCTGGTTAGCAGCCGGGTCGATGCAGATGGCCACGCTCGGGCCCGAGCTCTCTTTGGGAAATATTTGTGCTCGCAACAAGTTTTCTTCTGTGGAGGGAGCAACCCCGACCCGAGGAGGCAGAGATGAGTGACGCTGGTGCGTGGACCCTGTTGATAGGCCGAGTCTTGTTTGCCCTGAACTTCGTCGCGGTCGCCGGGTTCGCCCACCTCACCAAGGGGCCGATGTTCATCGGTTTCGCGCGGCAGATGCACTTTCCATTCCCGTTCTTGGCTTCGTGGGTCAGCGAAGTGTGACTGGTCGCAGCGGGTGCCTCCATCGCGCTGGGCATCTGGGCCGATATCGGAGCGCTAATGATCGCGGCGTTCGTCATCGTCGCGGCGGCATGGTTTCACCGGTTCTGGGCCGTCGACGACGAGAACCAGAGGCAGACGCAGACCTTGCTGTTCTGGCGCAATGTGACTTTCCTGGGCGCGGCGCTGGCGTTGTTCGCCTTCTTCGCCGCTTTCGGGCACGACCTGGCGCTGACGATCACGGACCCGCTATTCGACCTCGGCAGGTAGTTGGCCCGAGCGGCGAAGCTAGGTCCGGAGCGACGGCCAGCCGATGCGCTTCCGCGTTGAGGGTGGAAACGACCCAAGCAGGAGCGTCAGCTTGTCATATATAGGAGTAGATTCGAGGTCCAACCCCTCAGGGGCGTCTGAAACCCTCGCCAAGGAGAAACAAATTTGGCCGGCGACGACACCCTGCTCAACATCCAGGAGCTGGCGCACGAAGAACACGAGCTTCGCGAGCGCGAGGGCCGTGGCGAGCTTTCCCAGGAGGCTCGAGAGCGGCTTCGGTGGCTGGAAGACCGACTTGACCAATGCTGG
>JBOGWU010000055.1:0-9228 GCA_050693935.1 Actinomycetota bacterium
CGCAGAACTGCCCGAGGTCCAGCGCCGGCTCGGCGAGACACATCGTGTCGAAGTCGAGAAGGCCTCTGCCTACGAAATCGTCGAAGACAACCTGCGAGTGGGTGTAGTCGCCGTGGCAGGGCCGCGCGGCCAGCGGCTCGGTTGCGGCTCCCACCGCCCTTATCTCGGCGATCCAGTCATCGAGGTCACCAGCGAGCTCGGGGGAGGCCTGCCGAAGGCTACCCAGCTCGGGCCCCAGATCCTCCAGGTCTCCCTCCAGAGTGCGAACGGCCTCGATGTCCAGCTCCGTGCCATGCAGGGTCGACGCGATGAGGCCGCAGGCGTCGATGGCTTCGTCGAGCGTCACACCTGGATCGAGCCCTTCGCCTCCGGCAGCGCGCTCCTTGATGAGACGACCGATCCGAGGGGTGCCGGGGATCGCCTCGACAAGGGCAAGGTTGAGCTCTGGTCTCAGTCCGATGAAGCGAGGCACGATGAAGCGGCCCGCTCCTCCATTACCCAGGATCTGCTCGTGGAGCGCCGACAGCACGGCTCCCGTCGCGGACGACCGGCCGTCGCTCGCGACCTTGCCGTAGACGACCCGGCTGACCTCGCTGGTCCAGCCGCGACCCTGGAGCTCGTAACGGAGCAGACAGCGGTCGCGGCGAGGATAGTGAGCGAGCTCGACCCGGCAGTCTTCGATCGAGAGCTGCTCCCCGGATGTCAGATGGGCCATCGACTTGAACACGCGCAGCATGTGGCGGCCGTCGGTGGCCGAGACGAGCGTTGGCAGCTCCGGGTCTATCGGGAACGCATACACTGCCATCGGAAGCGCACCCAGCGCGGCGATTAGGGCCTCGAACGGAGCAGTCTCCTCACGCTTCCGCACCCGTTTGGCCAGCGGTTCCAGTCGCGCCTGCACGAACGCTTCGGCAGCGCGGTTGTCCTTGAACAGGCGCCCGCCCACCAGCGCGCGCTGCGTGCGCCCCTCGGCGTCCGTAAGCTCGAGCCGGTAGCGGATGAGGCATCCCTCCCCCCACAGGTATGAGACCTTTCCGGGAGTGCAGCGCACGATCACGGGACGGCCGGGGCCCGCTCCGATCAGAGCTGCCTGAATGTGGTCGCGCATCGCGTCGCCATCGAGCGCCACCTCCAGGCCTGGAAGCTCCCGCGCGAGCTCCACGCTGTTGAGCGGGTCGACGATCTCCTGGTCGGCGCGTCCGTCGGCGCCGCCGCCGGGCCCGTCCACGCCCTTGGCCGCTCGGTCGCGCAGGTCCGCGCCAGGCTCCAGGGACTCGGCGAGAAGCTCGCGGAAGGTTCGTCGATACCATTCTGTGGTCCTCTTGAGTGACTGCAACGCCGGTGACAGGTCGGGCTCTGCCGAGTCCGCCGAGGCCGAGCTCTCCGAGGCGGAGCGCGCGGAGGCCGGCGCCGCCGAGGCCGACGCCGCCGAGGGCGTCTCTCCTGCACTGAACTGCTTCGCGTGCAGGTGGGCGTAGAGCCCGCCCTGTCGCAGCAGTGAGTCGTGGCTGCCCTGCTGCTCGATCTCTCCGGCCCGGAGAACGAGGATGCGGTCGGCGGACCGGATGAGGCCGAGATCGTGCGAGATGAGAAGGGTGGTCTTGCCGTGCATGAGCGTCTTAAGCGCTGCGAGGACGACCTCGGTGGATTCCGCGTCCAGGCCCGTGGTGGGCTCGTCGAGGATCAGCAGGGACGTCCCTCGGATGAGCGCTCGGGCGATGGCGAGGCGTTGGCGTTGGCCGCCAGATAGATTCGACGCGCGCTCGCTGAGCTCGGTGTCGTACCCGTCCGGCATCTGCTCGATGAACTCGTGTGCGTTGGCCTGCTGTGCGGCCGCGACGATCTCCTCACGCGTTGCGCGGTCTCTGCCATAGGCGATGTTGTCCGCCACGGTGCCTCGGAACAGGACCGTCTCCTGCAACACGACGCTGATCTGATCGCGCAGCGACTCGATCGTGAATGAGCGCACATCGTGCCCGTCCAGCAGGATCCGGCCCTCTTGGGGATCGTAGAGGCGAGGCACGAGCTGAGCGATCGTGGACTTCCCGGCCCCGCTGTGACCCACGAGCGCCACGACCTCGCCTTGCGAGACCGTGAAGCTCATATCCTTGAGCGCCTGGCGCAGCTCTGGACCGGTCGCCGCGACGTTGTCCGCATCCTCGGGATCGAGCTTGTACGCGAAGCTCACGTTGCGGAACTCGATGTCGCCTCTCAGGCGCGGAGCGACAACTGCGCCGGGCTCGTCCTTGACCGTCGGTTCTCGGTCGAGCACATCTCCGACGCGCTCGACGCTCGCGAACAGCTTGCCGATCTTGTTCCACTCCTTGATGATCTTGCGAGTCGGCTTGAACATCTCCTCAACGAGGATCACGAGCATTACGAGGATGCCGAGCGGCAGCGCCTCCCGAGGGACTACGAAGAGGCCGATCCACACGACCCCGCCGATGGCGAGCGCCTTCAGCGTGCTCCACACCCAGCTGAACCACGCCTCGAGGCGCGATGTCTCGTAGGCAGCGTCCATCGCTTGCGAGCTCTCTACGCCGAAGCGCTTCTCGCCGTGGCCCGTGCGCCCGAACGTCTGCACGACCCGGATCGACGTGAGCATCTCCTGCGTGGTGGACGCGAGGTCACCTTCCCTGGCGCGCTGTTTCTTGGCGGCCTTCTTGATGCGCTGCGCGAAGTAGTTCGAGACGAGGGCGAGGATCGGGATCATCAGCACGGCGACCAGCGCCACCTGCCACGAGTTGAAGACGATGAAGCTCACCGTTCCGACAAGCAGGAACATGCTTCCGACGAGGTCGCTTACGGAGTCGGTGACGAATTCCTCGAGCTCCTTGACGTCCCCGGTGACGCGGGTGATGACGTCGCCGGTCCGGCTTCTATCGTGGTACGAGAGCGAGAGCCGCTGGAGGTGGCCGTAGAGCGCGACCCTGAGCTGGTAGCCCAGGGTCTGCCCGCCGCGCGCGAGCAGGATCTCGCCCGTCGAGTCCGCCGCGCTGTTCAACATCGCGAGCAGCAGGATGCCGACGGTTAGCACCGCGATCGTGCTGATGTCTCCCGGCGGCAGGAAGGGAACGTCCAGCGCGGGTCTGTCGCCGCGCAGGTAGTCGATGAGGTAGGCAAGCGGGTATGCCTCGAACACCGAGGTGACCGCCTCGAAGATCAGGACGAGCAGCGCAGACCAAAAGGTCCGGCGTTGCCCTGCCGAATAGCGGCGCAAGAGCCGGAAGGCTCTGCGCACCTCGCCGGTGGACTTGTCGTTGTTCTTCGGGCTCTTGTCGGCCGGCTCGCGTGGAGCCGGCTCCTCGGAGCGAGCGACGGGATCGAGATCCTCGCGCGGCTCGTCCTTCGAGCCGATCGGCTTGTCCACGGACGGCTCCTGATTCATCCGGTCCCCACCCGTTGATGGTCCACATATGAGTGTGGCGTGACCACAGACGAGAGGCAATCCCGGGCCTCCTGCAGCAGTGCGATGGGGAGCGGGGAGCGCAAACTTCGTTGCCAGCTTCGGTAGGCCTTGCGTGATAGCGCCGCCGCCTCGTACCACCGAGCACGTTTCTGCATCCCGCCGCGGCCCCCCGCGCCAGCGGGGTAGGCCCCGAGGAAGACCTCTTCCAGGTCCCGGAGTCGCTCGCCCCGGCCCGGCGCGACCCGCACCGCCCTCGGCTTGAGCTCGTGGCGCAGGGCATGTTGACGCAGCGTGGCCATGAAGTTCCCCACGTCCGACGCCGGATCGGCCATGCCGCAGTGATCGAAGTCGAGAAGCCCGACGTCGGTGCCGTCGATGAGGAACTGACTCGGCTTGCAGTCGCCGTGCACCAACGTTCGCTCTGCCCCCCACTCATCCAACAGCGGCAGCGACCCGACGAGCGCGTGGGTGACCTGTGACAGCGCGCCTCCCATCGCGCCGTCGAAGGCCTCGATCGCGCGAGCCCAGCCGGCCATGCGCTCGAGAGCGGCGGGCACCGGGCGAGTTCGTTCGCTTCCGACCTCAGCGGAGTGCAACGCTCCCAGAGCCTCTGCGGCGCGCACCACAATTGGTGCATCCCCGGCCGAGGTCGCCGGGCGGCCGCGCAGCAGCTCATCGAGCGGCACGCCCTGCAACGGCTCTTGCAGGATGAGACCGAGGTCCGCCACGAACGCCACGGGCTCGGCCACCATGCAACCCGACGACCGCAACGACCGGTCGGCATGCAGGCTCCGCATCTCCTCGAAGACGGATGCCGCCTTGCCGACATCGTGATACAGCTTGGCGTACAGCGTCCTCGCGCGGACCTCCCCGGTCCCCACATCCCGCAGCCGGGCGTCGACGCGCAGAGTGCAGCGCCGGCCGGGCCGGTAGCGCAGCGGCGTGACCCGCGTTCGAAGCGGAACGGTCGCTTCCTCGCGGCACTCCGGCAAGATCTCCGCCAGCACGCGATCCATCGCCCCCGGCTCCATGCAGGGGGCGAGTCCCGCGATAGAGGGATCGTGCGGGAACTCATAGGCGGTCATACCCAATTCCTCGATGCGCCGCCCCTGATCCGCCGCCTCCAAATCGCGGTCCCATCGGAGGGTGCCCAGCACCAAGCGATCCCCGAGCTGATAGAGGATCGTGCAACGCGCCCCGGGCTCGTACTTGGCGTCGACGACGCGGCACGCCGCGCGCGGGGCCGTGGGCGCGCTCGGGAAGGCGACCTCGAGGTAGCCCGCCATGGCGCGCGCGTCGAGCGCCTTGTCGACCTGCTCGCGCTCGTCGGCGCCCGCGGCTCGCGCCCCGCTCAGGTCGAGGCTCACGGATGCCTGCCCGAAACGGCGTCGAAGACCGATGCCAGCTCCCGCGCGACCGAGCCGGCGCTCCACTGCGCCACGATGGCTGCACGGGCGTTCGTCCCGAGCCGACGACGAAGGGCGTCGTCTCCCAGCAAGGTCTCCAAGTGCGTCGCGATACCCTCCACGTCGTGTGGTTGAGCCAGAAGGCCAGTTTCCCCGTCGAGTACCGCCTCCGGAATGCCGGCGACAGCGGTGCTGACGACCGGCAGGCCACAGGCCATCGCCTCCAAGATCACGCTGGGGAGGCCCTCGCGGTCGCCGTCGTCGGTTACGAACGGCGTGAGCGCGAAGACGTCCGCTCCCTGCAGCACCTCGCGCAGCCGTGCTTGAGTGCATGCTCCCGCAAGCTCGACGTCGCCTGTCAGCGACAGCCTGGAGATCGCCGTCGAGAGCTCTTCGCGCATTGGCCCGTCGCCATAGATCACGCACCGGAACGCTCTGCCACGGGCCTTGACGAGGCCAAGCGCAGCCACGAGGTCGAGCATCCCCTTCTTGGCGACCAGCCTGCTCACGACGACGATGTCGGGGATCGTCCTGCTCGCTCGGTCTTCGTCCGGCGGGTGCCAGGCATCGACATCGATGCCGGTATGCACGACTCGGAACTTCCCGTTGGTTGCATCCGGAGCCACCCGTCTCATGTAGTCGATGTTGACCTGGCAGATCGACACCACAGCGCTCGCATGCTCGATGCGCGCCGCGAGAGAGGACGGGGGAATCTGATACATGTCGCGGGCGTGAGCGGTGAAGCTGTACGGCATGCCGGTCAGCTTGTTCAACAACAGCGCGATCAAGGTCGGATCGTGCGCGAAGTGGCAGTGAACATGGTCGAAGCCGTCCTCCCCTGTGCGGGCGCGGCGGCGGATCCTGATCGCTAGGTGCACGGCCTGCATGAAAGACCTGAAACGAGTCGTGGTCGTATATCCCGAGGTGAGGTCACGGCGCCGGAACAGAAACATCATCGTGGCGAGGTAACGGACGGGATCCTTGCGCGCGATCTCGACGTGCTCGAGCACGACGGCCACCAGCGACCGTTGCAGCGTCCCATCGAGGAACTCCGCGCGGTTGCGGAGGGACGCCACTCCTTCCTGGAGGAGCGTCTCTCCCGAGCGAGTCATGCCGTAGATCTGGATGGTGTGGCCCAATCGCTCCAGACCCAGGACCTCGTTCAGTATGTGCGTCTGGGACAAGCGCGGGAAGCTGCGCACGATGTACGCCACGTGGCGATGGTGCTCCTCGATTCGGGCCGGCGTCGCCTCCACCGACATCACAGCGTCTCACCGAGCTCTTGGCCATGTTGGAGGATCGCTCGAAGCTGACGACGGAGCTCGCCTCCAGCCGGGACCGAGCGCACGCCGTCGCCCGAGCACATCTGCCACGCGATCTTCAGGCAGGCGTAGATGCCGAAGGCCGCGAATCCCTCGCGGCCGCAGCTCGAGCGCCGCTCGTGCCCCTCGAGGAACGCGCGCCGCAGCATCTCCATGCGAACCGTGGGAAGGCTCTTGCGCAACCCCAGGAGGTGGAGATAGGTGCAGAAGTGGGCGAGATCGAAGCTGGGCTCACCCCAGCGCATCTCGTCGAAGTCGATAAAGGAGACCCCCGAGCCGACCAGCACGTGACCCGGACGGAAGTCCTTGTGTATTGGCGCGCCGGCCTCGAGGCGGAGCGCGCGCAACGCTCCCGCCACCGTCTCCGCCAGCGCGGGAGCACACCGGCCGTCCTCAGGACAGGCCGCGGCGACGATCTGCGCCCACGCCCGAAGATTGGTCGTCTCGTTGTCGAGATCGAACCGCCGGTCGAGCTCGAGGGAGCAGTCGTGCATCTCCGCGAGGCACCGACCCACTTCACCCAGCACGGAGGCGCCGTCCGGCTCGCCGGCGGCGATGGCGTCCGAGAGTGACCGTCCCCGAGCGGGGCGATAGAGCAGAACGGGCGGCTCCTCGATCCAGGCGAGGGGCTCGGGAATGGCCACCGATGCACCGCGCGCCTGGAGTGCCCGGCCCAGGCCTACGAGGACGCGGTGCACTCGTCGACCTCGGTTCGGATCGGAGAAATGCTTGGCGAATATGTGGCCCTCGTCGCCCTCGACCTCGTAGGCGATCGACGCACGCCGTCCCGGCTTGAGGTCGATTACGCGCGCCCCAAGCAGCCTCGGCGCGCGGCCCCCGACCGCCGAGATCGTGGACGCGAGGGCGCGATTCATCCCCACGATGTCGAGTGCTGCGTCGACGAGGGGGAGACCCATATCGACGGAGCGGGCTGCTCCGTCTAACGAACCCGGCACGACATTGCCTCAGGCGATGCCCGCGCTGAACGCATCGGGGACGTCCTCCTGAGCGGCAGGGACACCGTCCAGTAGCACGCCGGCCGATCGTTGGGCGCCGTCGAGAGGTGGGATGCGCGACTCGTCCGGCAGGTCGTCGTCGTCTACGAGATGCAGCAATTCCTGTGTGAGCCGCTCCGGGGTCGCGGCGCTCGAGTCGAGGACCTTGATGAGACCCCGTTCGAAGAAGGCCTGACTGCGCATCCGCTGCTCCTCGCTGGGGCCGGACCTCGGCACCACGAGCGCTTTCTTGCGAGCCAGGAGGACCTCACAGAGGCTATTGTAGCCACCGAGGGTCACAACCGCCGAGGCCTTTTGGATCCATGACTCGGGCTCCTCCATGGAGATTTCGACGCGCACGATGGGGGTCGACTTCGCCACAAGCGCGTCGCGTTGCTCGGACGGCATGTTCGGCCCAGTCACCAGGAGAGCACCCATGCGGAGCTTGCGGCATAGCTCGGGAGCGGCGTCCAGGAACGCGTCGGCGACCGGAAAGGCATCGTGTCCGCCGCCGCCTATCATCAGAAGAAACGGGTCCGCAGTCACGACGGAACGATTGGTCGGCGTCCGCGACACATAGTTGCAGTAGACGATGTTGCGGGCGTGGGGCAGCAGGTGGTAGGCGGTCGTTGCATCATAGATGTCGCGCCGGCCGTAGATGAGCACGCCGTCGTAGTGGAGCAGGTAGTCGTAGCCGCCGACCTCCGTCCATACGCGCCTGATCACTGCGGGAGAGTCAAGGATGTCGCGCAAGCCGAGGTAGAGCTTTGTTCGCTGTGCACCCTCGATGGCCGCGTCGAGCATCGGCTTCAGCTCCCCGAGCGCGCCCACCGGCATGTGATCCACCAACACCGCGTCGGGCCGGAAATCGAGGAAGGTTTGCAAGATGAGCTTGGCGCGGAGATTCACGATGCGCTGGACCTTCGTGGACAGCGAGCCGTTGCGCCAGCTCGTACTCTTCCAGCTCGCGCTTCCCGTCTTCACGATGGTGGGCAGCTTGAGGACGTCGATACCGCGCTGCGAAGACAACAGAGATGTGGCCGGGGAGTCCGCGAGGATCAGGATGTCGCAGTCTGGTTCACGCGTAAGGATCTCCTGCGCGATGTTCGAGCTGCGACGCAGGTGGCCCAGGCCCATGCCGTCCTGGCTGTACATGAGAAGGCGCTTCATTGGAGGCGACCAAGTGCGTGGCGAACCCGTGCGTGACCACCCGGTGCGTGACAAACCCCATGACCATCATCGGCATCATCCGATCGAGACATCGTCCCAACAACCGCCATGAAACCCCTTCGCAGCTTTGTTGCTTACAGGTTCAGCAACATTCTCGCGGATTCCCAAACCCGTCTCAATGGGGTTGCCTTGTTAACCTGGCCTCCTCGGCCGCTCGCAGACGGGCTCCCGTAGAGGCAAACTGGGCCACGTGAAAGAGCTGGGCTCGCTCGATCCCCTGCTTCCGGGGCTGACGTCCATCGCCGACGGCGACTCGGTCGCGCGTCGGTTTCGAGGCATATGGGCGGAGCAGGGCGGGCCATCCGAGATCCTTTCGTGCGCTCGTCACGGCACCCGATATGCACCGGGCGTCCGCTGCGTGGTGACCTACGAGCTCACCGGCAGGTCGCTCAACGGTCGTGAGCAGCGCAGCGTGGGCGTCATCGATATCAAGCCCTCGGGCGTGGCGTTTCGTCTGTGGCACGAGGATCCCGTGCTGCGCAGGACGCTGCGTCGCGCGCTCCATGCGGACGTCATGCGCGAGCGCTTCGCTTCCGTCGTCTCCACCGACGGGCACGAACGCACCGTCGACGGCGCCGACGCCCAGATCTCCCCGGTGCGCTACAAGCCCGAGCGTAGCTGCGTCCTCAGATACGAGGTCGAGGCCCGCGCCTTCTTCGGCAAGGTCCTCGCGCAGGGCGACGCCGCGCTCTTCAAGACGATCGCCGCTTTGTCCGAAGCCTCTCGCCACGAGCCGGAGATGCCCGGCGTCGCGCGCCCCGTTGCACACTGGAACGACCTCAACATGGTGGTTCAGGAAGCCATCGCCGAGGGTCGATCGCTGCGGACGATCCTCTTTGCCGCGACGACGGCGCGCGCCGACGGCC
>JBOGWU010000056.1:0-8377 GCA_050693935.1 Actinomycetota bacterium
GTGCGCTCATGCTTGGCCGAGGGCTGCTTCCACAGCTCCTCGAGACGCTCGGATGGTCGCAGGCGGTCTTGTGTAGTGGCCATCATCCAGTCCCCCAGACTCGAGGTGAGTTGATTCCGAGCCTACTCTCTGAGTGTTGTCGGCTGAGCAGGCCCACCGACTCAGGCCCTCCAGCAGTTAGTGTCATGGCTCAGCAAAGAGGCCGAATGAACGGGAGGCTTCCTCAAGATGAGGAAGCCACGGAAATGACGACATGCAACTGATTGAGCTGGAGAAACGTCTCACGGCAACGTTGTTTGCGAGCAATACTCTTCATGGCTGATCGCCGTCATCCCTTGATGAGATCGAAGATGGTAGCGGTGGCGTTTCTTGTTTGTGGACTCATGATTCTGACGGTTGCTTCAGTACTAAGCTTGGGGATATCGCGCGATGAATGTCGCGGCGCGGCCAATCAGAAAAGCAACGATCAAATTCTCCAGTGCGTTGTCGACCAAGCCTCTGGCATTGAAGCGAATTCTCTCGCACCGACCCTTCTCATCGCAGCCGGAGTGACAGTGACAGCGGCAGGTATGGCGTTCTATGTTCGTGCTCGACGACCTATACCCATCGTCAGTATCGCCCGCGACTTTGACATGCCTCCATCGAACCTGCGCAGCATTCTTCAGCAACGACAGGTCAGGATCTATCGACATGAGTCGTCCGGTCAGCTCCTCACGGAGCGAGAGGGAGCCGAGCGCATTCTGAGGTCATCAGAGACTGATAATGCCGGCGACCGCGGACGGTGAAGTTACGAACACCTGCTTGCAAAGAAGAGTCCGGCGTGGGAGATCAAGTTGTTGATCCCCCTTCCGACTCCGAGGGAGGCTCGCGGCATCACAAGCCGCGTAAAGAAGCAAGCTCAGGTCCTTGAGTTGTCTTATGACGCGGTCTACGTCGTAGTCGAACTCCCCGTCTCGTACCTCGACCGCGTTGCGCATACTCAGAAGGGCCAAGGGCTCAGGTAGTTCTTCCTCACGGGGGCATTGACGAGTTTCTCGCCAGAACCGGCTTGTGCAAAGCCCTTCCCTTGTACATCCGTCACCTTCAGGCAGAAAGTGATGCGGCGAAGAGGGACGAAACGCGGTGACGTGGTGATAACGCATGGGTGACGCGTGGGTTCTAGCTTGGAGGTTGAGTCGGCAGCCGATAGCACCGCCGATTGCAAGGGGTGCAGTTCCCAAGTCAATGGCCCAGGGCCAGTCAGGAGAACCTCGATGTCGTGGCTTGGTTGGGAGACACTCGGCGGAACACTAACGAGCGCGCCTGCAGTCTCATCATGGGGATCGGGACGACTCGATACCTTCGTTCGCGGGACTGATAGCGCCCTGCATCACAAGTGGTACCAGAACGGCTGGTCGGGCTGGGAAAGCCTCGGGGGCGTGCTAACAAGTGAGCCAGCCGCCGTGTCGTGGTCCAACGGACGCATAGACGTATTCGTTCGCGGGACTGATAGCGCTCTGTGGCACAAGTGGTACCAAAACGGCTGGTCGGGCTGGGAAAGCCTCGGTGGCGTCCTGACCTCCGGGCCGGCCGCTTGCAGTTGGACAGCCGGGAGACTCGACGTATTCGTTCGCGGGACTGATAGCGCTCTGTGGCACAAGTGGTACCAAAACGGCTGGTCGGGATGGGAGAGTCTGGGAGGGACCATCACGTCATCGCCCGCGGCGGTGTCATGGTCCCAGGGCCGGATTGATGTCTTTGCCGCTGGTACCAACAGCTCCCTGTACCACAAGTGGTACCAGAACGGATGGTCTGGTTGGGAGAGCCTTGGTGGCGTGCTCACTTCGTCGCCCAGTGTCTCGTCTTGGGCTCCGGGCCGCCTCGACGTGTTCGTCGCGGGAACGGACAGCGCGATGTGGCACAAGTGGTACCAGAACGGCTGGTCGGGCTGGGAACGACTGGGGGGCGTGCTCACAACCGCACCCGCAGCCGTCTCCTGGGGTCCCAACCGCATCGACACTTTCGTGGGCGGGACGGACAGCGCGATGTGGCACAAGTGGTGGGCACTTGTGCCAACCGTACGGCTGCATACCAAGGTCCTTACAGTGCCCAACGTCGCCATCAACACCGTGATCCAACGGATGCGTGAGGTTTATGCCGCGTGCGGGATCGCTGTCCAGCACGTATCCACCGAGACGTTGAACCTGCCGGCCCTCAATGATGTCGACGTCGGTCAGTGTCTGTTGGGTCAGACGACCGCGGAGCAGAACCAGCTGTTCGCGAACCGTAACAGCGTCGGGGCCAACGACGTCGTTGTCTACTTCGTACGCTCCACTGTGCCGCCGTTCAACGGATGCGCGGCGCACCCCGCTGGACGTCCGGGCGCGGTCGTGGCGCAAGGCGCCACACAGTGGACGTTCGGCCACGAGGTCGGGCACGTCCTGGGGCTCTTCCACGTCAACGACAACAACCGCCTCATGACCGGGAACGGCACGGCAAACATCACCAACCCACCGCCCGATCTCATCGCCAGTGAATGCTCGACCATGCACGCCAGCCCGCTCACGCCAAACATCTAGAATGGACTCAGGAGGTACTCATGTCGGTTTCAATGAAAGACGTTCGTGCGGTGCTCGACCCAGAGGAGCCGGACTACGGTGACGTTGCAGCTCTCGGTGATGAGGCTTTGCCGTTTCTGGAGGAGCTGGCAGGTGGAGACGACCCCATGCTTGCATCCAAGGCCACGTACGCGGCGAGTCTGATCGGCGGTCCACAGGCGATGGACACGATTCGCCATGCGGCCCACAGCGAAGACGCCTCCGTGCGCGTAGCCGCAGCTGCAGCAACCTCCAACCTGCAGCCGGATGCCGCCAGCGATGTACTCGAGGCCCTCATTGCGGACTCCGATCCAGGTGTTCGCAAGGTAGCTCGCTCTGCGGTGCCTGAGAAGGCTTCCAAGGCCCTCACAAAGAGATTGGAAGAACTAGAGGACCAGCCCGCTCAGGCTGTTGAGCCGCTCGACTCCGCAGCGATCGGTGGCTTGATGCCAGGCGAGCAGCCCAGCGACCTGCGCATGCCTGGTGAGGGGAGTGGGCTAATGCCGGGTGAGCAATCCGGGGACGTGCAGATGGCCGGGGAGACACAGGACGAGATGCCCAGGTGACGTCCAGAGCGTCTCTGAGCAAGCGAGCCGGTAAGACGCCGGTCAAGGGCAAAGCAATGAGTGATCGACACGCGCTGTTCCTAAACGTGCGAGGGACCAGGCTCGGGTCCAGAAGCGTGAGGCGGATCTTGGATCGATACGTCGGCACGACCCGGCACTCCAGGCCCTGAACGAATACAAAGCGACCGGGGCGACCGCTAAGATCCCAGCGGATAACTATGGCGTTTCCGCTTAGCGCGGACCTGCAAGGATGCTGGGTAGCACAGCGCTCCGCCGCATGAACATCCCTCACTCCTTGACGTGGGTGAAAACTCCGCGATGTCGGGGGAGGTCATCTCGTAGCATGCCACTTGGTGCGCCCGGGTGGCGAGACGCCGAAGCGGGTTGAGAAGCGGAGGAGGCTGTTCGCTTGCCGGGGGAGTGAGCCAGCCCTTACGCGCTTAAGCGATAGGAGGAGGACGCGACGTGCAGATCGTGCAGACAATCCATTCCTCCCAAAGCCATGCCGACTGGGACAACGCACTCGCGCCGGTGCTGCGGGTCGAGCCGGGGATGTCGGTCGAGTTCGAGGTCGCCGACGCATCTGGAGGCCAGATCGATCGCGACTCGGATGCGGACGACCTCAACCGTCTGGACTTCTCCAGGGTCAATCCGGTGACGGGACCTGTGTTCGTCGAGGGAGCGGCCCCCGGCGATGCCCTCGAGGTGACGATCGAATCCCTTGCGCCCTCTGGCTGGGGATGGACCGGCGTGATCCCCGGATTTGGTCTGCTGGCCGACGACTTCCCCGAGCCGGCGCTACGGCTGTGGAGCTACGATGCAGCCGGTCTGGAACCGGCAATGTTCGGCGACGTCGCCGCGATTCCGCTGAAGCCCTTCCCGGGAACCATCGGGCTCGCCCCGGCCGAACCCGGCCCCCACAGCGTCGTCCCACCCCGCCGGGTGGGCGGCAACCTCGATCTCCGCGACCTCGGAGCGGGCACGGTTCTCTCCCTGCCGGTCGAGGTCGATGGAGCGCTCTTCTCGGTGGGAGACACCCACGCAGCCCAGGGCGACGGGGAGGTCTGCGGAACCGCGATCGAGAGCCCGATGAGTGTCGCCTTGACCTTCAACCTCGCTACCGGCGCCCGGCTGCCCGCGCCCCAGTTCGAGACCGCGGTTCCCGTGAGCCGCCATCTCGACGAGCGGGGCTACTTCGTTACCACCGGCGTGGCCAACGATCTCATGAGCGCGACCCGGGACGCGGTCAGGGCGATGATCGACAAGCTCGGCGCGTGGCGAGGCCTGGACCCCCCCGACGCATACATGCTCTGCAGCGTCTGCGCCGACCTGCGCATCAGCGAGGTCGTGGACGCACCCAACTGGGTCGTGTCTTTCTACTTCCCAAAGGTGGTGTTCGACCACGCCTAGGAGGTCGTCGCTGGTGCGGGGGCGGGAGGAGCGGCTCGAGTTGCTCCCGGCGGCTGCCCGGTGCCGGATTCGGCATGCCGGCAGCTCGCAAGAAGCGGATCAGGGCCTGCTGGAACCCAGAATCTCCTGGCTCTAGCGGTGCGATCGTACGAGGGTTCGGAGCTTCTACGCTGGGCGCGCCATCGACAGGATTTGCTCCCGCGTTAGATCCATATCGTGCTTCTCCTTCGCATGGCTCTGTGCGATAGAGACGACGTTGTCTTCCTCGTCAGGGCCGACCACGACATCACACTCGGGACACTCAAGAATTTTCTGCATGGCCCCTCCCTTCTCCACTCGCCGGAATTATAGTAGTGCGATTGGTTGTCTTGGGACCAATGAGCTGCTTGTGCGCAGTTGGGAGCCGGCACATGGGCCTGCGGATCTACATGACCGGACGGGTTTGTGTCGAGTTCCGCGACACGATCGTTGAGGAGAGACACCTTGCTGGCAGACAGGGCCGAATAACCTTCGCGTATCTAGTCGTTCATCGGCATCGCCCGGCAACGAGGAACGAGCTTGCCGAGAACGTGTGGCAGGAGGGGCGTCCTGTGTCGTGGAGCGCGGCACTTAGCGCCACGATCTCCAAATTACGCGGCGTCTTCACAAGTCTCGGACTCCAGGGCGGGGATCTTCTCGTGCAAACCTTCGGCGGTTACCAGTTGGTCCTCCCAGAGGGAACCTCGATAGACGTGCACACGGCTGCTCAGTCCCTGGAGGACGCGCAGGCAGCACAACGTTCGGGACAGATCTCAGAAGCGTGGAGCGCCGCCGTTGTGGCGGCCACTATCGCCAGACGGCCATTCCTGCCGGGAGAAGAGGCGCCCTGGATCGACACGCAGCGTGGAAAGCTTCGAAGGATGTTGATTCGATCGCTCAACATTCTGGCCGAGGTCACGTTGGCAAAAGGAGACTACTCAATGGCCCAGTCGGTGGCCGAGGAAGCGGTAGATCTCGAACCCCTCCACGAACTCGCCCATCAGCAGCTAATGCGTGCGCACCATCTGTCCGGTAATACCGCTGAGGCCGTGCGCGTCTACAACAGGCTTTGCGAACTTCTGGACACACTCAGCGTCGAACCTTCGCGTGCTACCCAGGCAATCAGACTCCAGGTGGCGCGAGACGTACGGACGGCTGGTGGCGTGCGCCTTGCAAGGACGTTCATGTTCACAGATATCGTGGGATCGACTCGACTTCTGGAGACAATAGGGGACAGAGCGTGGTCCGACCTGGTGCGGTGGCATGACGATACGCTGAGAACTTGTTTCTTAACTCACAACGGTGAGGAAATCGATCGGGCCGGGGACGGGTTCTTTGTCGCCTTTGAGAATCAAACTGCCGCGATCGATTGCGCAATCGGCATCCAGCGAGCGCTCTATGAACACCGACGCGACCACGGCTTCGCTCCGCATTTGAGAATTGGCCTTCACAGCTCCGAAGCGACAGCCGAGGCAGGAGGTTATAGCGGAAAGGGCGTGCACGAAGCGGCGCGCATTGGAGCCCTCGCGGAGGCTGGCGAGATTGTTGCGAGCGTCGCGACCATCACGTCGTCGGACACAACTTATGGATTTGCCCACCAACGAAAGGTCAACGTGAAAGGCATCTCGACGCCGCTGGAAGTGGCGACAGTTAACTGGCGCTGATCGGTGCGTGGGCGAGTCCGTAAGGGAAGTTCGGACGCTCATCAGACGGCGCCATGGCTGATGGTGCGCGGGGACAAGTGTGGGACAACTATTCGTTCTAATCCACAGTCCTCTGGTGGGCCCCTATTCATGGGCTCTCGTCGCAGACGCGCTTCGAGCCCGAGGCCACGGAGTGGTCGCTCCCGAAATGCGCACAAGGGAGGACCACGGTCCTTCCTTTGTGGGAGCGGCATGTGGAAGCGGTAGGCACAGAAGCTCCTGTCATGTCGTCATGAAGGACCGACCCACTTCTGGAGGCACCCTGTTCCAAGAAACAGGATGGTTCGCAGCTCTGCTCTCCTGCTCATGGTTGTGGGTTGTCAACTGAAGCGACTGAGAACCATCAACGACTTGCACAATCAGATCCTCGGCGCCCCACTCGGGCCGAGGCGAGCTTTCATTACCAAGGCTCACTTGACCCCGGAATCAATCGTCGGGCACCCAACTCCTTGGACAAGCGCATTCTTTCTGACTACCGCTTCCGTAAAAAGCGTCAGGAGGTTTCATCTCCGCTACTTGAAGCTCGGAATGAGACACTGCCAAGAGGTCTACCTCGTTGTGGCGTCCTGGAGCCGATGTTAAGAAGCCTGGACCGCGCCGACCCTTGCCGGTCACTTGCAGCTCGTCGAACTCCAAATCGAGATCCTTATCCAGCCGCAGGTCGGCGACCTCGGACAATCGAGCACCGGAATCGATGAGCACGAACAAGATGGGTGTGTCTCGCCGGTCCTCGAATGATCGGCCCGAGCAAGATGCTAGGAGCTTGCGGATTGTGTCGTCGGGGATGACCGGCACCGGCGCTCGTCGAGCTTCGGTGGTCGCATCCGCTCCATGGGGTTGCGATCGATCTCGCCCTCATCAAGTAGCCAGCGAAACAACTGCTTGAGATCGCGGTAGCGGGTCGCCGCGGTGGAGGGTCGAAAGCGGGCGAGCTGGGCCTCGATGAAGGTCTCGAGATGCTCCCGGCCGATGCCCGACGCCTCGGTCGGCATGCCCGCAGCTCGCAGGAAGCTGACCAGGCTCTCCCCGGTCGAGAGGTAGGCGGTGATGGTCCTGGGGGAGAGGTTGGCGGCTCGGAGATGGCGCTGCCAGGAAGGCAACAACGTCTCGAGCTCGTCAATAAGTCGGGATTCTGTTGCGGCCATGTATCCTCTAGCTCCGCTCGTTCAAAGTACGAGTAATTAGATGCTGTGGGAGCGCTGTGCTAAGTTGATTTGCGCTTCCCAATTTGCAAAAGTGCTGGTCAGACCCCATATTTCTCGCCCCGTTAGCTCAGTCGGCAGAGCGTCTCCATGGTAAGGAGAAGGTCCACAGTTCGATTCTGTGACGGGGCTCTGGGAAGTCCTGGCGCCGCTCCGGCGTTAGGCTCATTCGCAGCCGGAAGGCGAGCCAAAACGAGCCTTGACTCGTGTGCCGGCACCCCGGGGCGGCGTAGCTCAGGGGCAGAGCAAGCGGCTCATAATCGCTGAGTCGGTGGTTCGAGTCCACCCGCCGCTACCAGACTGGGGGGCCCTCACGGGCCCCTCAGTCGTTGCCAGTCGGGCCCCAATTAGCCCTCAACCTTCTGCCCACAACCGCCGAAGACAACTGTGGAGGTGCTGCGCTCATGACGTTCGGGTATTGCCACATATGTCGAGCTGAGGTCGTCGACTTCGGTGGAACCTGTAAGCAGGGACACTCCCTCGTTGCGCGTCCGACCGGGTCCGCTCCACCACCCCCGCCGCCTCCCCCCGCCCCGCTCAAGACGCCACCCCCGCCCCCTCCCGCGCCCGGCGCCAAGACGGTTTGGGACGTACTGGAGCGGGCCGGCATGGAGGCCACCGAGACCAACGATCCGATCGCGGCCTTTGCACCCGCGTCCCGCATGAACTGGGGCCCCGAGAGCGAGACGCCGATCGTGCGATCGGTTCGCTCGCTGATCGACCGCTCTAGGGGCGCAAGGGGCTCGAGAAGACTCGAGAGCCAGCCCGCCAACTAAGCGGGCTATAATCCTTCGGTTCGCACTAAATCTCCACCATGAGGTGAATCTTGGCTTCTGATCGCCGCGTCCATGTGACGCTCGAGTGCACATCGTGCAAGCGGCGCAACTACATCACCGAGAAGA
>JBOGWU010000057.1:0-7793 GCA_050693935.1 Actinomycetota bacterium
GACGAGATCGCTCAACTCGCCGCGACCTTCAACGAGCTGCTCGACCGTATCGAGGAGTCCTTCGCGACGCAGCGGAATTTCATCGACGACGCGGGGCACGAACTCCGCACGCCGATAACCATCATTCGCGGGCACCTGGAGCTGATGGGGGATGACCCAGAGGAGCGCCGGGAGACCATCGCGCTGGTGACCGACGAGCTGGTTCGGATGAGCAGGATGGTCGAAGACCTGTTGATGCTCACCAAGGCCGAGAGGCCCGATTTCCTGAACCTCACCTCCGTGGACGTACGCGAGCTCACCGACGAGCTCAACACCAAGGTACGCGGCCTCGCTCACCGCGAGTGGGGCGTTGACGAGATGGGCAGGGGACTCATCGAGGCCGACCGCCAGCGGCTCACTCAGGCGATGATCCAACTCTCGCAGAACGCCGCGCAGCACACCGATGATGAAGACCGGATCTGGATCGGATCCAAGGTCGCCAATGGAGAGGCCAGGTTCTGGGTGCGCGACACGGGGCCGGGCATATCGAACGAGGAGCAGGAGCGCATCTTCGATCGCTTTGCGCGCGCCAAGTCCACAGCGCGCCGTTCGGACGGGATGGGACTTGGCCTCGCAATCGTCAAGGCGATCGCCGAGGGCCATCACGGGCGCGTGCGGCTCTTGAGCGCCCCCGGCCAGGGCTCGACCTTCACCATCATCATTCCCGTCGATCAGCCCTACTCGGAGATGGAGGAGCCTCAGCCATGAAGCGCATCCTGGTCGCGGAGGACGAGCCTCGTATTGCCTCGTTCCTGGAGAAAGGGCTCAAGTCGAACGGCTTCACTACCTCGGTCGCCGCCGACGGCCACGATGCGCTGTTCATGGCTCGCTCGGGCGAGTTCGACCTAGTCATCCTCGATCTCGGCCTTCCGGGAAAGGACGGGCTCGACGTGCTCCAGGACCTGCGGGCAAAGGACAACTCCCTCCCGGTCATCATCCTGACGGCGCGCGACGGAGTCGAGAACACGGTGTCCGGCCTCGAGGGTGGAGCCGACGACTACGTCACCAAACCGTTCAGCTTTGACGAGCTGTTGGCGCGCGTGCGCGTGCGTCTGAGAGGCGAGAGGGCGCCCGAGGAAACCGTCTTGCGCGCGGGAGAGTTGTCCTTGGATCTCAGGACGCGCACGGCCAGCGTCGGGAACAAGGCGGTCGAGCTTTCGGCGCGGGAGTTCACTTTGGCCGAGACGTTCTTCAGACACGCAGGTCAGGTGTTGTCACGCGAGCAGTTATTGAGCCATGTGTGGGGGTACGACTACGATCCCGGGTCGAACGTCGTGGACGTCTACGTCGGCTACCTCCGAAAGAAGCTCGGTGGTGACAACATCAAAACCGTGCGAGGGATGGGTTACCGGCTCGAAGCTCGCGCTACGGCGTATGACGCGTGAACGTTACCCGGCCCTTTCTCAGGTCCACCTTCTCGACCGACCAGCCTGCATCGCGCCAGGCCATCGCGTGTCCTCGTCCTCGCGGCCGGTTCGTCCACCAAGTCTCACGCTCCCGAGCCGAGGGAGGGAGCTTGCGCTTGAGCATGTTCTCGAGAGCGGGAAACGTGATCATGACCGTGTCGGCGCTGAAGTTCTCGAGGAAGTCCCCAAGAGGTTGGTAGGCATCGGCGGCCGACCGGCGTTCGTGTCTGCCCTCCACCGTCTCCGCGTCATCGTCGATGGCCGCTGTCTGCGTTCTCTCTGCAACGCGGGAGCTCTCCGCGAGGGTCTCAGCGCGGGCATCTGACTGCTCGGTGACTCCGGCAGGCATTTCGTCTGCCGCTGCTCGGGCCTCTTCTTCTTCCGTGTGAGGTCTGAAGTCCTCGAGGTTGTGTCGATCCAACTTGGAATGCGTTCCAGATCGACCGTTACGCCCGTTCCTGGAACCCACGCTCGTGCCCCCCTCTCGCAGCTTGGCCGTCGAGACTACCCGCGATCGAGTGATAGGCCATTGGTGGGCCGATGGGCGAGCAAAGCAGGAACGATGCCGGCAATTCAACGGGCGGGGCTCCTCCGTTTACCCCACTGCGCGGCTTCATCCTCGCGGCGGCGGTGGCGGCTACCGGTGGGCTCCTGATCGCGGGCCTGGCTGCCAGCCGCGAGAGTGACGGCTCAGCGCGGGTGACGCCTGCGCCGACCACGGAGGTCTCCTCGCCGATCACCTCTAAGGGGAGCCCGGAGGTCGCGGGCCCCGACACCGGTGAGGCTCTGGCGATCTTCACCGAGCTTCGCAACCGACTCGAGGTCGTCTACCGCCGCCGAGACCCGGGCGCCCTGACTGCGGTCGTGAAGCCGGGCTCGGCTCAGTTCAGGGCGGTGCGCCGGGATCTGCGCCTCCTCGCGACCAACAACTTGCTCGACCGAACGCGGGTCCGCACCATCGACCTAGAGGTCGTCGAGAGCGAGGCGCAGCGCCTGGTCGTGCGCGAGCGGGTTGTGATTCGGGCCCGCTATCTTGACGACTCCACCTACGTCGAGGTGGACGTCGACATCGCGCGCAGCCGCGTCACTTCCGAGTGGGTCATCGAGCGCGAAGGCGCGCGCTGGCTGATCGTGGGGAGCCGCACCGAAACTAAGCGGTACTAGCTGCAGCTCTCCTCGGGGGGAAGCTGTAGGACGTCGCCCGGCACAATCGTGCTTTCGATGGTGAGATCGTTGGCCTCGGCAACGCACTCGGCAAGCCCGATGTCCCCGTACTGGCTCTCCGCGATCAGCTGGAAGCTGTCGCCCGCCTGAACCTCGTACGATTCGGTTTCCGCCTCTCCGCCGGTACCCTCGTCTCCCGCGGGCGTCTCGGTGGGCGCGGCCGTCTCAGGCGCCTCCGCGGCCTCCAGGTCGGCCTGGAGCTGCGCTACCTCCTCCTCGAGTTGAGCGTTGTCCTGCGTCAGGGAGTCCAGGCGGGTCTGGTCCACCTCTCCGCCTCCGCCGGCGGTGAGACGCCCGGCGAAGAACACGAGCACCAGCCCCGCGACGATGGCGATCACCCGGCCCCACAGAATGCTGGGCCCGGCCCCTTCCTCCTCGGTCTCCCACTCGTAGAGGCCCTCCTCCTCTGGAGGGGGTTCGTACGGCGGCGGATCACTCAGGTGGTCGCTCATGCACCATTCCTGGTCTGTTGGACGATGTCGTTACCCTTCAGCGTAGCCCGAATCAGTCCTCGATTTCAGACGCCGTTCGTAGTACTCATGTGCTGCTCCGAGCTCAATCTAGTCATGCAAGGGAAAGGATGCCGATGGGTGGTGCAGGAAGGCTACTTCAGGGACGAAGTAAGCGAGCCCTCGCGGCCATGTCCGTAGTTCTGGTGGGATTGACCGGCGCCTGCCAGATGTTCGCATCCGACGACGAGGACAATGGCGGCTCGCTTTCCGAGGCTCAGGACGGGGAACAATCCTCGCAGGACCCGTCGGAGTCACCGGGGTCGGGGATCGACCTGGGTGAGGCAGAGCTCCCTGAAGACCATCCGATCAAGCACATCGTCTACATCGTCAAAGAGAATCGCACCTACGACAACTACTTCGCCCGCTATCCACGCGGCGCGGGGACTCGCACGGGCAAGACCTCGGACGGCCGCACGGTCGAGTTGGCCGTGGCCCCAGACGTTCAGGAGCCCGATCTCGGCCATAGTTTCTTCGACGGCGTCATCGCAATAAACGGCGGCAAGATGAACGGCTTCGACAAGATCCTCAACGGTGAGGATCTGGCCGGATACAACTCGTTCAATCGCAAGGGGATGCCCAACTACTGGGCCTACGCGGACAACTTCGTGCTGGGTGATCACCACTTTTCTTCGATGTACGGACCGACGTTCCCCGAGCACCTGTACACCGTGGGTGGCCAGGCCGCGGACGTCGTCGGCAACAAGCTCCAGACCAACACCCCCGGTGGCTACTGCGACGATCCCGGCGAGACCGTCTATCGCTTCACGAAGATGAGCAAGAAGGAGCAGAAGCAGGTAATGCGGGCGGAGGAGCGAGCGGACGTCGACAGGGTCGGCGACTTCTGGGAGGAGGTGCGAGCCTGTTTCGACTTCGAGGTCATTCAGGACCAGCTCGACCAAGAGGGCATCTCCTGGCACTACTACGCCGACGAGGGTTCATGGATGAACGCGCTGCTGGCCATCAAGCACATGCGTTTCTCAAAGCACTGGGGGCGCGACATAACCGAGGAAGAACAGTTCATGACCGACATCCAGTCGGGCAATCTCGATGAGGTGACCTGGGTGGTGCCGGGACCGGGAGTCAACGAGCATCCCGGAGGGCCGAGCGTCTGCATGGGCGAGAACTGGACCGTCCAGCACATCAACGCCATCATGCGCAGCAAGTATTGGAAGAACACGGTCATCTTCTTGGACTGGGATGACTTCGGCGGCTTCTACGATCACGTTCCCCCGCCGCACACCGACCACATGGGCCTCGGCCCCCGCGCCCCCTTCCTGGTCATTTCCCCTTGGGCCAAAGAGGGAGTGGTGGACGCCACGGTGACGGAGCCGTCATCCGTGCTCGCCCTGATCGAAGAGATCTACGATCTCGACTGCTTGACCCACCGGGATTGCAACGCGAGCAACCTGGCTCAGGTTTTCGACTTCGATCAGCCCCCCACGGCGCCCAAGGATCGAAAGCTCATACTGAAAGAGCGGTCATGTACCGGGCTCCCCGCGAAGATCGGAGCCGAGTACGAAGAGCACGGAGATGATGCCTTCCGCGCGCTTGGCGACTGACCGGACTAGCGCGCTCGCCTGAAGCGGCGAATCATGCCCCCGTCGATCTTCTTGAAGAAGAACCGCACGCCCCGCCCGGTGCGCTTTAGATCTCTTTTCCTGAGGTTATGCGGCTTGTCCGAGGGGTCGTGGTAGTTGGGCTCGGTTCCGCTGTAAAGGAAGGTCGCGGGGATTCCCGCGCGCTCGAAGGGTCCGTGGTCCGAGCAATCGCAAAGCGTCTGGTAGGTCATGCCCACCTTTTTCCTCATCTGGTTGTAGACGGTGCGCGCCACCACCTCTGGGCCGATTCCCGACGTTCCCGTGATCAGCGGCCGGCCGTCGGCGATCATGTCGATCGAGATCATTCCGCCGAGTCGTCTCCGACCCTCCTTGCCGAGCCTACTGACGTAAACTCGAGAGCCGACGTGGTGCTTGCCGTTGGTTCCGTATTCCTCCGATCCAAACGCGACGAAGCGAACGAAACGAGCGGGCACACGCCCCGCCGCGATGCGGGCCATCTCGAGCATCACCGCGACGCCCGAAGCATTGTCGTTGGCGCCGGGCGATCCCGGGACGGTATCCATGTGAGCGCCAACCACCATGCCGTAGCGCCTTGCGTCGGGCCACCACGCGATCACGTTGCGCGAGGTTCCGCCGTCCACTGAGAACTTCTGCATCCTGGTCTTGTAACCGAGCGCCTCGAACTTCCCGCGGATGTACCTCGCCCCCGCTCGCTCACCCGGCTTGGATCGAACCCTGACGCCGATGCCGCGACTACCGGCGAGCTTACGAACGTGTTTCATCGCAATCTCGTTCGAGTACCAGCGCAGCCTTTGGGTTGAGAAGCCTGCGACCGTCGAGCCCCTGCCGGCGCGTTCGGACGATTGGGGAGTGGGCGCGCTCGCGCACCCACCCGCCACCAAAGCGGCGACGACCACCAGAGCTAGCGTCGCTCGGGTCCGCACGCCATTAGAGTAGCCCCCTGATGGCAGCCGACAAGAACCCCAGGGGCCCTATTCCGACGGGCTGGTTCGAGCGCGGCGCCAAGCTTGCGGGAGCAACCAGCAAGGGTGCCGCGCGCTTCGTTGGGACGCGCTTCAAGTCGTTTGCCTCGCCGGAGCGATCCGAGGAATTCCTAGATGGCTTTCATGAGAAGACCGCGCAGCAGCTCGTGGGGATGCTCGGCGAGATGAAGGGGGCGGCTATGAAGCTCGGGCAGCTAGCCTCGTTCTACGAGTTCGGCGAACCCACCGAGTACATGTCCACCTATCGCGATGCCTTGACCATGCTGCAGAACTCGGCTCCGCCCATGGATCCCGAGGCCTCTCGCCGAGTGATCTCCGAGGAGTTTGACAAACCGGTCGAGGACATCTTCGAGACCTTCACCGACGAGGCGGTGGCCGCCGCTTCCATCGGCCAGGTTCACCGAGCGACGCTTCCCGGCGGCCAACCGGTGGCGGTCAAGGTCCAGTACCCGGGCGTCGACGACGCCGTGCGCTCCGACATAAGAAACGTCGGCGCGATGAGCAAACTGGCGGTTGCGATCGCTCCCAACCTCGACCCCAAAGAGGTCGCCAAGGAGGTCAAGGAGCGGGTGCTCGAGGAGCTCGACTACCGGCGTGAGGCGAACAACCAGAAGGAGTTTGCCAAGCTCTATGCCGGCCATCCTTACATCGTGGTGCCCGAGGTCTATCTGGATTATTGCCGCACACGGGTGATCACGCAGGAGTTCATCGAGGGCGAGCCGTTCATGAGCGCGTTCGAGAAACCGGCCGCCGAGCGCAACCAGATCGGCGAGATCGTGTTTCGCTTCTTCTACGGGAGCCTCAACCGTTTCATGCTCTTCTCTGCCGACCCCCACCCCGGGAACTACCTGCTGCTGAAGGGGGGCAAGGTCGCGTTCCTGGACTTCGGGCTCGTCCGCGCGCTAGACCCCGGTACGCATCAGCTCCTCATTCAGATCTCGCTCGCCATGATCCACAACGACAAGGAGCGAGGCCGTGCCGCGCTCGAGGGCATCGGCATTCTTTCCAGCAAGACGCCCGACATCGACGCAGTCTGGGACCACATGCGCGAGATGCACCGGCCCATCCTCGAGGACCGTCCCGTCAAGCTAAGCGCGGAGCTCGTAGCGGAGCTCGCGCGCGGAGGCTTCGACCCGCGCTCCAAGGCGTTCAACGACCTCCGCAAGGTGAACATCCCCGCCGTGATGGTGACGTTCAACCGGATGTCGTTCGGGGTGTCATCGATCCTGGGCCGGCTCGAGGCCGAAAACAACTGGCAGTCCATCGGCAAGGAGTTCTGGTTCGGCGACGCGTCCCGCACCAAGGTTGGGAAGAGGGACCAGAGCTGGTTCAAGAAGGCCCACCCGGACATCGCTCCGCCGATGGCGGAATCCGACCGCTAGAACTCAACCCCAGTACTCGTCTCTTGAAGGCGCGAAATACGTACTAGTGAGTAGTACAAGCTCCTCAAGCCCCTCCGCCGCAGGTCGATGGCTCACCAGGGGCCTAAAAGGGCCCTGGAGAAACCTTCAGGAGAGAAAAAATGAGACAGAAAATCTTCACAAGGAAGTTGGCCGTAACCACGGCAGCGGTGCTGGGCGCCCTCATTCTCGGGGTGGCCTTCGCAAACTGGACGGCGACCGGTTCGGGGAGCGGCACAGCCAAGGCTGTGACGGCGAACGTGTCCGCGGTCACTACCGACCCGGCAGGGGCGGTTGCCGACCTCTACCCGGGCTTCACCGGCGGTGACCTCTACTTCAAGATCACCAATCCCAACCCCTATGCGGTCTCCTTCGACAAGTACACCTTTGGTTCGATCACCATGCAGGACGGCACTGGAGCGTGCTCGACGGCGACCGGCAATCTCTCAGTGCCGACTGCAGAGCAGACTCTTCCCGGCGGTTCTGAGATCACGGTGCCGGCCAACACGACGACGGCGGTTTCTCGTTCCATCACCGATGTCGTTTCGATGAGCTCGGGTGCCGCCAATGAGTGCCAGGGCGACACCTTCACGATCGCTATAGATCTGACCGGAACCCAACAGTAGTAAGGCCAGGCCCGGGGGTTGGG
>JBOGWU010000058.1:0-2904 GCA_050693935.1 Actinomycetota bacterium
GTCGAGATGAAGCGCTTGAGGTTGAGCGGCTCGGTGCGCGTCGACACGTGCTCGGCCGACACCACCGTCCCCTGAATCACCAGGATGTCGAGCTCGGCCTCGAGGGCCAGCTTGTGCCACTGCTCGACCTTCTGAGGGGTCAGCGACGCACAGGCCTCGACACCTGCGTCTTTGATCTCGCGAATACGTTTGAAGATGAGCTCTTCCTTGACGGGCTGCTGGTAGAGCTCCTGCATCCGGGCGGTCGCCTTCTCGGGGGCCAGCTCGGCGATCTCGGCGAGGACCGAGTCGGAGTCGTCGTAGCGGGTCTGCAGCCCCTCGAGGTTCAGAACCGCCAGCCCACCGAGCCGTCCCACCTCGATGGCGGTCCTGGTCGAGACGGCTCCGTCCATCGCCGAGGCCATGAGCGGAAGCCTTAGCTTGAAGGCGTCGATCTCCCACGAGATATCGACGTCGTCCGGATCCCGGGTTCGCCTGGAGGGGACGATTGCGATGTCATCGAACCCGTAGGCCCGGCGACCGGACTTGCCGATCCCAATGTCGATCTCCACTACCGCTCCCTTGCTATGCCCTGCATGGTTGCGCCGGCTTCCAACCTATCGCGCCCGTCCCGACACCCTGTTGATTAGTGGTCTCTGTCTTCGCGCACCAGCCGGCCGGAGAGCTCGTCCTCCAACAGCTTCATGTCGGCCTCGACCATCAGCCGGGTCAGCTCCTCGAAACCCGTGCGTGCCTTCCACCCGAGTTGACCCTGGGCCCTGTTCGGGTCGCCCCTGAGGTCGTCTACTTCGGAGGGGCGGTAGTAGCGAGGATCGATCTCGACGTAACGCTCCCAGTCGAGCCCGGCGTGGTCGAAGGCGAGCTCGCAGAACTCACGCACGCTATGCGATTCGCCGGTGGCGATCACGAAATCCTCGGGCCTCTCCTGTTGGAGCATTAGCCACATGGCCTCTACGTATTCGGGCGCGTAGCCCCAGTCGCGCTTGGCCTCCAGGTTGCCGAGGTAGAGCTTCGTCTGGATGTCCGCCTTGATCCGCGCCACCGCGCGCGTGATCTTGCGGGTGACGAACGTCTCGCCGCGCCGGGGGCTCTCGTGGTTCATCAGGATGCCGTTGCATGCGTACATTCCGTAGGACTCGCGGTAGTTCACCGTCATCCAATGGGCCATCACCTTGGACACGGCATAGGGACTGCGCGGATGAAAGGGCGTGTCCTCGTTCTGCGGCGGGGGCGCGGACCCGAACATCTCCGAGGAGCCCGCCTGATAGAAGCGGGTGTCGACTCCCGAGGCGCGGGTCGCCTCCAGTATCCGGACGGTCCCCATGGCGCTGGCGTCCGCGGTGTACTCGGGAATCTCGAAGCTGACCTTGACGTGGCTCTGGGCCCCCAGGTGGTAGATCTCGTCGGGCTCGAGACCCCGAATGAGGTTCACGAGCGAGCCCGAGTCGGAGAGGTCCCCGTAGTGCATGAAGAAGCGGACGCCGGTCTCGTGTGGGTCCCTATAGATGGAATCGAGCCGATGGGTGTTGAACGACGAGGCCCGGCGGATGAGCCCGTGCACCTCGTAGCCCTTGGTGAGGAGCAGCTCGGCGAGATAGGAGCCGTCCTGGCCGGTGACCCCCGTGATCAGTGCTCGTTTCATCCAGGGCAGGATATAGCCACGAGGCCCGCCTCCACAGGACACAAAGAATCGGGCCGAACGTTATCAGTCACCCCCACCTCAGGCTTCTGACCTGCGGTTTCGGCTCCCTTGTGAACCCTTTCACGTTTGCTTGCAAGTGTTGGCCGTGCTCGCATGGGGTAGCACTCCGCAGACGGATAACAGCCACGTAACTCCGACATCGCGGGAACCACCAGTTCGGAGTCCAGGAGGTAGTCAAGTTGAAGCAACTACGCTTTGGTCGGCGCGCGAGGCGGCGCGACGCGCTCAAGCGACATCTCGTCATGAGCGTGCTGCTGACCGTGGGGGCGCTGCTCGTCGGCGTCCCGGCCAGCACCGGACCGCTTCAGGCCCTCGGCATCATCGAGGGCGATGTCGCCGACGCCGGTAGACCGGCAGGTGAGGGGGTCGAGGCCAGCGAGAGCCACGCCTCGATCGTGCGATTCCGGCGCGAGGTGTTCGAACGGCGCGAGCCGCCGGCCCGGCCGGCACCCTCCGAGGCTGCCGTGGAGGAGACGGTGCAGGAGCCCGCGCCAGTGGCCCCCGCAGGCTCAATCGAGGAGATCATCTCCAACGCGGCCGTCGAGTTCGGCCTCGACCCCGCCTATCTCATCTCCGTAGCCAACTGCGAGTCGCGACTCGTTCCGAGTGCCTACAACGCGGCCGGCTATCACGGCCTGTTCCAGTTCGACGAGCAGACCTGGGCTGCCTACGGGTACGGCGACATCTACGACCCCACCGCGCAGTCGCGCACCGCGGCTCGCCTCATCGCCGCGGGGGAGTCGAGCCGCTGGCCCAACTGCGCCTGAGTCTCCCTCGACAGTCGAGTTGAATGAAAAGAGGCCCCGGATTTCTCTGGGGCCTCTTCTTTCTTCTCTGGTTGTGCGGCTATTTCCTCGATGCGGGCTCGTGCTCGTCCAGGACGATGGTGGCCGGCCTGTCGGTGGTGGCCGGAGTGGCCTCGCCGACCTCGTCCCAGATACGGATGTGATGCGTCTCCTTCAGGTAGATGGCTCCGACGACCACGGTCATCGTCGCGATCCCTATGGGATACCAAAGCCCCTGAAGGTCAACCGAGTTCTCGCCACCTCCGAAGCGCGTCACGAGAGCGGTCGCGATCAGCGGCACGCCGCCCCCGAACCAACCGTTGCCGAAGTGATAGGGCACCGACAGCGAGGTGTAGCGAACGCGTGCTGGGAACAGCTCGACCAGGTAGGCGGCGATCGGTCCGTAGACCATCGTCA
>JBOGWU010000059.1:0-3812 GCA_050693935.1 Actinomycetota bacterium
GCTCCGGTTGCATTGACGATGGCTATTCGCCCCCAGGGCCTGTTTGGGCGGCGGAGCGAGTCGTGAACGCGGCCTTCAAAGTCCCGGGGCTCCTCGCGGGGCTCGTGGTGATTGCGATGCTTCCCCGGGTGGGCGTGGATCCCTTCTACGTCTCTCTGTTGACCCAGGCCTTCCTGCTTGGGATCGCGGCGGCAAGCCTCGATCTGCTTGTCGGTAGGACCGGACTCGTCTCGCTGTGCCACGCATCGTTCTTCGGCTTGGGGGCCTACACGACCGCCATGCTGGGGACCCGACTGGGCATCAACAACGTCGTCGTCGTGGGGCTGGTTGCCATCCTGCTGGCCGCGCTCTTGAGCGCGGCGTTCGGACTGGTGGCGCTCAGGGGTCGAGGCGCAGCCTTCATCATCATCACGATCGCGCTCAACCAGCTCGCCTGGGGGTTGGCGTTCCAATGGGTGTCCTTCTCCGGCGGAGAAAACGGGCTGACCGGCTTCATTGCGCCCACGATCGGGCCTCTCGACCTCGCCGACCCTCAGACCCTGTATCTCGTTGCGCTGGTCGCGCTCGTGCTCTGCCTCGCGGCACTGTGGAAGATCTCTCACTCCCCGTTCGGCCTGGTGCTCGCCGGGATAAAGGAGCAGCCCCGCCGGATGAAGGCGCTGGGCTACAACATCTTTTGGTATCAGCTTGCGGCGTTCGTCATTGCAGGCTGTTTCGCAGCGACGGGAGGCTTCCTGTTCGCTCAGTACAACTCGTTCGTGAGCCCGGTGGAGCTGTCTCTGACCACCTCGGTCCAGTTGCTCGTGATGGTCATCCTTGGAGGAACGGGCACGCTGATCGGACCGGTTCTGGGGTCGGTCATCATCGTTTTCCTCAGCAACATCCTCAGCGTCTACACGGATCGGTGGCCACTGATCCTGGGTGTGGTGTACGCGGCCATCGTCTTGTTCACACCCGATGGCCTGCTCGGACTCGCCGAACGCGTCACCCGGGGGCGGCTGCGAGCGTCGAAGCTGGTCGTCCCCCGACGCCTTCAGACACCGGTCGAGTCATAGCCAAAAAGTCATGGGTAAGCGCGATCGAAAGGAGACGAGGATGAAGCGGCAGCATAGGCGGACCGGCATCGTTGCTCTGCTCGTTGCGGCTCTGGTAATTGCCGCGTCCTGCTCGGCCCCCGGCGGAGCGGGTGGTGGAAGCGAAGAGGGCCCCATCAAGATCGGCTTTCTCTACCCGGCTACCGGCGTCTTTGCTGCACCCGGACAATTCATGCGAGAAGGCTTGGAACTTTTCCTGAAACAGAACGACAGCGAGATAGCTGGGCGCGAGGTCGAGGTCGTGCGTGCCGACACCAAGGGAGACCCCAACCAGATGTTGACTCAGGCAAGGCGATTGGTGGAGCGCGAGGAGGTGGACTTCCTCTTTGGTCCTCTTTCGGCCGCTGAGGGAGCGGCTCTCATGCCCTTCCTGAAACAGCGACAGGTCGCGGCCGTTTATCCCATTGCGTCGACCGACGACATCACTCAGCGCACTCCCAGCGAGTTCATCGCGCGTACAGGGTGGTCGAGTAGTCAGACGACTCACCCGTTCGGGGAGTACGCCTACGACGAGCTTGGCTACCGAAAGGTAGCGACCATCGGTTTCGACTTCTCCTTCAGTTGGGAGAGCGTTGGAGGTTTCGTTCGCACCTTCCAGGAGAAGGGCGGAACGGTGGCGCGTCAACTGTGGGCGCCGATAGGGACCACCGACTACTCGCCCTACCTGTCGCGCATCCCGACCGACGTCGATGCAGTCCTAGTGAGTTTCTCGGGATCGGCGGCCGTTCAGTTCATCAATCAGTACCAGCAGTTCGGACTGGATGCACCGATGATCGCCCAAGGAAACACCACGGACGAGAGCACTCTCGAGGAGACGGGCCCTGCCGCCGAGGGCATCGTCAGTGCCCTCCACTACAGCGCTGCGATCGACTCGCCCGAGAACACGGAGTTCGTCGAAGCCTATGAAAAGGAGTATGGGCACGTGCCCTCCTATTACGCGGAGGGTACCTACACCTCAGCTTTGCTGATCGACCAAGCCATGGAGTCGCTCGACGGAGGCTTCTCAGATGCTCAGGAGCTGGTCCAGGCGATCCGTGAGGCCTCGATCGAAGCTCCGCGGGGCCCAATTGAGTTCGACGATCACGGCAATGTGATCGAGAACGTCTACATCCGCGAGGTCGAGCCCGTCGAGGGAGCTCTGCAGAACACGGTGATCGACACGTTCGAGGACGTCTCCCAGTTCTGGAGCTACGACCCCGATCAGTTCCTCGAGGATCCGACCTACTCCCGCGAGTTCCCGGAGTGCAATGGGTGCTGAACAGACGCGAAGCCGTCCTGATCCCGCCGTCGGCCCCGGTGCGGGTGCGGCCGATTCGTCCGACGCAGAGGGTGCCCTATCGCTGCGAGGTGTATCGAAGCGATACGGGCGCCTGACGGTCCTCGATCAGGTATCCCTCGAGATAGCGCCCGGTGAACAGCGCGCGATCATCGGCCCGAACGGCGCAGGGAAGACGACCTTGTTCAACGTCATCGCCGGCGACACCTCTGCCTCTGAAGGCACCGTCGCCTTCGACAGCCACGACATCACGCGGCTCCCGGGGCACCGGCGAGCGCGTCGTGGAATCTCCAGGACATTTCAGATCACGACACTGTTTCCGGAGCTGACCTCGCTCGAGAACGTGCTTCTAGCTCTTCAGGTCGGAACGCGCCGCCGCTTCGCTCCCTCCTCGAGCTGGGGAGACGAGCTCCTGGAACGGGCGCGCGATCTTCTTCGCCGTATCGACCTGGACTCCAAGACGGGCTCCACGGTGGCAGAGCTGTCGCATGGTGAGCAACGTCAGATCGAGATATGCGTGGCCTCGGCCCGGCGACCCAGGTTGCTGTTGCTGGACGAGCCGGCCGCGGGCCTCGCCCAAGCCGATCTTCCCCTCATCACCGAAACACTGTCCGAACTCTGCGCCGGCGTCACCCTCATGCTGATCGAGCACGACATGTCCCTGGTCTTCGGCGTGGCCGAGAAGGTCACGGTCCTGCATCATGGCCGCGTTGTTGCGGACGGAAGCGTCGACGAGGTGCGGGCCGACCCCAAGGTGCAGGAGGTCTATCTGGGGAACCTCGCATGAGCGAGTTGAGAATCGAAGACCTCCATACCTTCTACGGGCAGAGCCACGTGTTGCAAGGGCTGTCGTTGATCGCCCCGGAGGGCAAGGTCACCGGCATCGTCGGACGCAACGGCGCGGGCAAGACCACGCTGGTGCGTTCGGTGATCGGTTTCACTCCTCCGTCCAAGGGACGGATCCTTCTGGACGGTGAAGAGATTCACCACAGCCGGCCGGAGCAGATCGCCCGGCGGGGAGTCGGTCTCGTGCCTCAGGGGCGGAGAATCTTTCCCTCGCTCACCGTCGAGGAGCACCTTCGCCTTGCCGAGTCGGTCGCCGCCCGGCACGACTGGACGCTGGATCGCGTCTACGAGAGTTTCCCCGGCCTGGAGGAGCGAAGAGGAAATCTCGGAAACGAACTCAGCGGAGGCGAGCAGCAGATGCTGACCATCGCGCGGGCACTGATGACCGGGCCCCGGGTCCTGCTCATGGACGAACCGTCGGAAGGACTCGCTCCCCTCATGGTGAAGACCCTCGACCAGAAGATTTCCGAGCTGGCCGAGACCGGCCTCACCATGGTGCTGATCGAACAGAACCTTCCTCTCGTCTTCCAGCGAGCCGATCACGTCTACGTCATCAGCAAAGGCAAGGTCGTCCACGAGGGCACGCCCGAGACGCT
>JBOGWU010000060.1:0-2101 GCA_050693935.1 Actinomycetota bacterium
GCTCTGCTCGGGACCGCGGGCTCGGTTTGCCTCCGCGTCGCGGTGTGGCAGGCGGGAAGAACGTCGGCCCGCGATCCTCGTGCGACCTTCGAGTTACAGCGAATGCAGGAACGAGATGGAAACCAAAAGCACTAGTGTTTCGCGCGTGAACTCCGCCAAAGGGCAGCGCATTCTGGTCGTCGACGACTACGAGGAGATGCGTTTTGCCCTGGTTTCGCTGTTCGAGTCCGAGGGCTTCGACGTCGTAGGCGAGGCCGCGAACGGCTCGGAGGCGGTCTGGCGCGCCGGCGAGGATCAGCCCGATGTCATCATTCTTGACTTTCGCATGCCGGGTCTCAGCGCCGAGCAGACCGCCAACGTACTGCGGCACGTTGCACCGGAGTCCCGGATTGTGGTCTTTTCCGGATATCTCGACGACGAGCCCAAGTGGGCCGACGCCTACATGTCGAAGGACCAGATCTCGGAGTTGCCCGAGCTCGTTCGCCAACTCGCGAGCGGCACGTCCAACGCTACGTAGTTTTCGCAAACCTCAGATTGGCCCTTGTTGTCCCGCGTTCTCGTTCCGATGATGTCGGCAGAGGACATCAATGGCCGACATCGCTTTCACGACGCAGGAGCAAGATCGAATCAACGCCGTGCTCGGCGAGCTCGATCCCGCCGAGCACGAACTCCTGCGCCCCTTCAACGATCAGCTCGCCTCCGAAGACTGGCAGTTCATCTGTGATTACGTGCGGGCCAAGATGCGGGCCGTGCTCGAGACTGGCCTGCTGCTCCGCTCGGTCACCGAAAGGGCCCGTACTTCCCGACTGGTAGACGAAGGGGCGATTCGAACAAACTTCGTGCGCACGCTCTGGAACTACAACTTCTCCTTCCGCAAGCCCGTCGAGGACACCTTCGTGGAACTCGCGGGCGGGAGCAGGGAATCGGCGGTGAGCGTTGCCGCTGAGGCGATCATCGAGGCGGCCGAGGACCTCATGTTCGGAACCTTCGAAGATGCCCACGAACAGCTTCTCGACTCGGCCGGCGCCACTCCTCCCGCGACCGAGTAGCACTAGCCGGGCGGCAGGCCCCCACGCTGCCCGAGGATCGATTCCGCAGCGCTCATCGCGGCCCCCAGCGCCTGATCCCCAGACCGGTCTCTAGCCAGAGCGTCCACCAGTCCCCCGGTAAAAGCGTCTCCTGCGCCGACCGCATCGACCACCTCGATGACCTCGACGGTCTCTGCCGCCCGAGTCCATGAATCACCCGAGCGATGCAGCAGCCGGGCTCCCCGGGCGCCGCGCGAAATCGCAAGCCACTGAAGATCAAGCCCGGTTGCGAACAACTCGTCCTCACCGTCGAGATCGAGAGCGGCGGCGAGGTCGCCGAACTCCTCATCGCTGATCTTGATCACGGTGGCGGCTCGAAGGCCGCGCCTTACCGTTTCGAGGTGAACGTCGGGCGGCCTCAGATTCACGTCGAACACCCGCACCGGATACCGCCCCTCGTCGAGAAGACGGAACAGCGCGGAGCGCGCGATCTCGGAGCGGCCGATGAGGCTCCCGTAGCAAACGGCATCCGCCTCCGGGAGTGGGGCCTTCAACTCGAGCTGGTCCCAGGCCACCGGATTGTGGATCTCGAAGCTGTGGCCCGTCTCGTTCAAGGAGATTGTGACGGTTCCCGTGGGGAGGTCTGGATCGACCTCGACTAGCTTCTCGGATACCCCGTGACGCGCGATCGTGCTCCTGATCATGCTCCCATCGTCGTCGTCGCCGACGCGCGTCGCGAGCAGCGCCCTCCAACCGCGCCGAGCCAGATGGGCGGCGAGATGAACCGGTGACCCCGCAACCACGCGCCGGTCGGGGTAGATGTCGATGACCGATTCTCCGAATGACAGCACCGTCGGACGCTCGCTCGCCTCGGTCATGACTGGGTCACGCTACTCGACGGCCCCCTGACGACCGTTATTCGCAGGTCCGGGGTTCATTTCCCGCCCACCGGGGTACCAGGCTCTACGACGGAGCATCTGCTAGCGTAGGCTCCGAACTCCGGAGGGGAGTATCCCGAATGGCGCCATCGTCACTACGGCTTCGGCCCGGTGGTGCCGGCCCGCTGAAACGGG
>JBOGWU010000061.1:0-2151 GCA_050693935.1 Actinomycetota bacterium
TCGCGAGCTTGAAGGCCGCGTTGGCCGCGGGCGCTCCCGCGTAGATGGCGACCTGCAGGAGCACCTCCTTCAACTCACTCTGTTGTACGCCGGTGTTCCTGCCGGCGCGCAGGTGCATCCCCAGCTCTTCGTTGCGGCCGAGGGCGGCGAGCATCGCTATCGTGACGAGGCTCCGCGTGCGCCGGTCGAGACCGGGACGCGCCCACACGGAACCCCACGCCATCTCGGTGATCAATCTCTGGTAGTCGGCGTCGAACTCGGTCTTCTGAGCCTCGGCCGCGGCGACGTGGGCCTCCCCGAGCACCTCGCGTCGAGTCTGCATCCCACGTTCGAAGCGGGCAGATCCCAAAACCTCTCCTCCGGATAATTGAGCGGGTTACCTGCGAACCCTAGAGGTCATCCCGGCGATGCAGGACCCGATGGTAGGCAGTCCGAGTGTCCGGCGTCGATCTCCCTTTCCCGCCTGATGCCGCCTCACTTCCCCCAGGGCGATATGGTTGGACCATCATACCAAAGGGGGTTGTAGGCATGAGGGCAAATGAAGAGCTGGGCTCCTGGCACTCGTCCAACTACGTAGCCGAATGGGTGGGACAGGACGTGCTCGCCGACATGCTCACCCTTCCTCGCCAGCTCTCCGCCGCGCTCGTTGCCGACGCCGGTGTCGACGTGCGCCGGGTGATTGATCTGGGCTCGGGTCCTGGCACCTATCTCGACGTGTTTCTGTCGGCCTTTCCCGAGGCCGCCGGCGTCTGGGTCGATTCGTCGGAGCCCATGAAGGCCGAGGGCCAACAACGGCTCGCCGCCTTCGGGTCCCGTGTCGACTACGTAGTAGGGGACGTCGAAGAGCTCGAGGGCCTGTCCCTCGACGAAGCCGACGTGATTCTGACCTCCCGAGTCGTGCATCATTTCTCGCCGGAGTCGGTCAAACGACTCTACGCGGGCGCACGGGAGCTGCTCAGGCCCGGCGGATTCTTCTTCAACTTGGATCACTTCGGAAGCCCCGAGGGTTGGGAGCCGCGCTACCGGCGAATCCGCACGCAGTTCACCGGTACGCCGAAACGAACCAGTGCACCGCACCGCCACGACGTTCCCTTCAGCCCCATCCCAGATCACTTGCGGTGGCTGCACGACGCCGGTTTCACCACCGCGGACCAACCCTGGCGCACCTTCTTCACCGCCTTGCTTGCCGCCCAGAGGGCACCGAGCTGACGGCCGCCTCCTAATCCTCGGCTACATCGCCCAGGTCGACGAGCTCCTCGTAACGCGTGGTCCACTCGTCGAGCTCCGCACTCAGACTCTCGAGGTCGACAAAGATCTCATTGGCCTGAGGCGCAGTCGCGATGTCAGACCGTGCTGGATCGAGATTGAACTCCTGGAACACCTCTTGCCCGTCGCTTAGAACCCAGTCCATGAAGAGCACCGCGGTGGCCGGGTGCGGAGCTCCCTCGACGAGGGCGACGCCGTTGTGACGAGTTATCACGGGCTCCGCCGGCGGTTCCCACGCCACCGGAGCATCCTTTTCGACTATGTTCTGCACGAGGTAGCTGTAGTTCGAAGCGGCCACGGAGTACTCGCCGGCGGCAAGTAGGTCCCCCATCACCGTATGACCCTTGACGAAGATTGCGCCCTCGGCCATGTCGGCGAAGAGCTGATCGGCCTCCTCTTCGGACTTGCCCTCTTCCTCGACCCAGTACTCCCAGAGGGTCTTGTACCAATCGACGTCCTCGAGCTCCATGGCAAGCTGGCCGTCCCACTGGGGATCGGCGAGATCCTCCCAGGAAGCTGGACGGTCGCCCTCTGAGACCAAGTCGGTGTTGTAGCTGATGACGAACTTGTTGAAACGGTCGGCAACCCAGTCGTCATAGGTCGAACCCTCTACCAGGTCTTGCGTGTACTCGGACTCGTAGGGAACGAGGACCTCCTCTGAGCTGAGGCTGAAGAGCTCCGGTCCGTTGGTCTCGACGATGTCCGAACCGTGGAAGTCGGCATCCGCTTCCTGGACGAGTCGCTGCAGCACCGTCTCGCTAGAAGCTCGATACACGGAAACGTCGATGTCGTAGGCATCGCCGAAGGCCTCGCCCACCGCATCTTCGACGTCGGAGGTCATCGACGTATAGAGACTGAGCTCGCCGCCCTCCTCCTCGGCCATAC
>JBOGWU010000062.1:0-10832 GCA_050693935.1 Actinomycetota bacterium
CGAGACCGACGAGCTCACGGGCGAGGCCGGCGGTACGGTCAGCGGCACGCTGGACAACCAGGACTCGGTCGAGCACAACATCGCCTTCTACATGAGCGAGGAGGAGACCTCGGATCCTTCGGCGGCGTTCTTCACCAGCGAAACCGCCACCGCGGGCTCGAGCGTCGACTTCGAGTTCGACGCCCCTAAGGAGCCGGGCGACTACCCGTTCGTCTGCGACTTCCACCCCACGACCATGACCGGCACGCTGACCGTCGAGGGCGGCGGCGGCGGCGGCGGCTAGCCTTACGGCACCGCAGCGGGTCTAGAGTTCCGAGGTCAGGTGAGGTACTAGGATGGCCTGGCTCGTGAAAGATTTCACAAAGGTGCGATCACGCGCCGCAGGTGTGATGGAAGCTCATCATCGTCTCGACGATCGCAGGTAAGGAGGGAGGTAGCGCCGTGCCCACCGAGGTAGATGTCGCCATCGTCGGCGGCGGACCTTCCGGCTCGGCGGCCGCCCATTACCTTGCGACGCGCGGGCACTCAGTGCTGGTGTGCGAGAAGAAGTCGTTCCCGCGCGAGAAGACCTGCGGTGACGGCCTAACCCCTCGAGCCGTCAAGGTCCTGCAGGAGATGGGGCTCCAAGATGAGCTCGACACGTGGGAGCGGGTCGAGGGGTTGCGCGTGCATGCCGCCGGCAAGACCCTCGAGCTCGGCTTTCCTTCGCTGGACGACTTCGGCAACTACGGGCTTGTGAAGCCGCGTAAGGATCTCGACCGCATAGTGCTCGACAACGCGGAGGCTCAGGGAGCAAAGGTCCTTTACAACACCGAGGTCAAGGAACCGACCTTCGATCGGGGTGTCGTAAGCGGGTTCACTGCGAAGCGGGGTGGCGAGAGCGAGGAGGTCCGTTCCAAGTTCGTCATCTCGGGCGAGGGCGCGGCGATCAAGTTCACTCGTCAACTGGCGCGCGATCGCGACCCCGGTTACCCGATGGGACTGGCAATTCGCCAGTACTTCACGTCTCCCATGCAGAGCTCGGGGTGGTTCGAGGCCTATCTCGACGTGCGCAGCGCGGGCGATTCGCTTCCCGCCTACGGCTGGGTCTTCCCGGTCGGCGACGGCACGGTCAACGCGGGCGTTGGGCTGCTTTCGACCTACGGGGCGTGGAGGGACGTGAACCTCAACCGCCTGCAGGACGCATTCATCGGTGGGCTTCCGTCGGATTGGGAGATCAACGCAGAGACCGTGTGCAGCAGGCCCCGAGCGGGACGCCTGTTCATGGGCGGCAGCGTGCGCCCCCCTCACGGCCCCGGATTTCTCCTTACCGGTGATGCCGCCGGGTTCATCAACCCTTGCAACGGCGAGGGCATCGCCTACGCGTACGAGACCGGCCGCATCGCGGCGCGCCACATCGATGACGCGTTGCGGGGTGGCTCCTCGCCGACGCTCGGCGGTTACACCGACGAGCTGAAGCAGACCTACGGGCCCTACTACCGGCTCGGACGGCGTTTCGTGAAGCTGATCGGGTACCCGTGGCTCATGGAGAAGCTGGTGTCCATCGGGATGAACAGCGCGGCCGTAATGAGCTTCGCGTTGACGATGTTGGGCAACCTCGAAGACAGCAGGGCGACGAACACTCAGCAGCGGCTCTTCAAGGCACTCAAGATGATTGCGGAGCTCAAGCCGTGAGCCTTCCCGCCTACCTTCCCATTCTGTTCCTGTTGGTCCTGTCGACGGTCTTTGCGATCGCCTCGATCTATGTCAGTTCGAAGCTGGGGCCGCGCAAATGGACCAAGGCCAAGCTGCAGCCCTACGAGAGCGGAATCGTTCCCAAGGAGGGCCTCGAGCCCACCGAACGCTTCCCGGTCAAGTTCTATCTGGTGGCGATGCTGTTCATCATTTTCGACATCGAAACGGTGTTCCTCTATCCCTGGGCCGTGGCCTACGAAGAGCTGGCGCTGTTCGGGTTGGTCGAGATGGGCACCTTCGTAGCGTTGCTAGTCGCGGTGTACATCTACGTCTGGCAGCGAGGTGGTCTCGAATGGGCGGAGTGAGCGATTACTACGGCGCCAACTTCGTCACCACTCAGTTGGACAAGCTCGTCAACTGGGCGCGCAAGTCATCGTTGTGGCCCGCCACGTTCGGACTCGCGTGCTGCGCAATCGAGATGATGGCAACGACCATGCCCCGTCACGACCTGGCTCGCTTCGGCATGGAGCGCTTCAGTGCATCGCCGCGCCAGGCCGATCTGATGATCGTTGCCGGCCGGGTGTCCCAGAAGATGGCGCCGGTTCTGCGGCAGGTCTACGACCAGATGTCCGAGCCGAAATGGGTTATCTCGATGGGGGCCTGTGCGTCCACCGGTGGCATCTTCAACAACTACGGGCTCGTGCAGGGAGTCGACCAGATCGTGCCCGTCGACATCTATGTTCCCGGGTGTCCTCCGCGACCCGAGATGCTGATCGACGGCATCATGCTGCTGCACGATCGCATCAGCAAGGGCGAGTACGCTACGACGAGGGTCACGGCCTGAATGCAGGTCGAATCTCTCTCTTCGGAGCAGTGGCTCGAGCGCGCACGCCAATTGCGTGCAGAGGGCTGGCTGCTGCGCGACCTGGCCGGCCTCGACCGGCTGGGACTCGAGGACACGGGAGACCCTGAGGCGACCCGCTTCGAGATCGTGTGCCAGCTGCTCAAGAGTGACACCGGCGAGCGGGCCAGTGTCCGCGTGCGCGCCGCCGGCGATCCGCCTACGGTTGCTTCGGTCACTCCGGTGTGGGGCGGGGCGAGCTTCATGGAGCGCGAGGCGTTCGACATGTACGGCATTGTCTTCGACGGCCATCCGAACCTGACGCGCATTCTGATGCCGGACGAGTGGGAGGGGCACCCGCTTCGCAAGGACTACGGAGTCGGCAAGATCGCGATCGACTTCAAGCCACAGCCCTACCTGCAAGTCGAGGGCCCGGGCCAGTCTCCCGATGCGGAATCGGCGAAGGTCGAGATCGACGCGCTTGGCCAGGTCAAGCCACGCAATCCCTCGTCGGGAGAGTCCCCGTCATGAGCCGGACGAAGGGTACCGAAGAGCTCGAGCTGGTCCGGCGGATCGAGGGCGAGGGCCAGGGGGCCTACGTCGAGTCCTACGACCCCCACGAAGAGCGCATGACCATCAACATGGGGCCGGTGCATCCCGCCACCCACGGGGTGCTGAGGCTGTTGCTCGAGCTCGACGGCGAGACCGTTATCGAATGCGAGCCCATCATCGGCTACCTCCATACCGGAATGGAAAAGGAGTGCGAGGACCAGAACTGGCGCAGCGCGGTAACCATCGTGACGCGCATGGACTACCTGGCACCGTTCTTCAACGAGCATGCCTACTCGCTGGCGGTCGAAGAGCTGCTCGGCGTCGAGGTGCCTCCGCGAGGCAAGTACATCCGGATGTTGATGTGCGAGCTCTGCCGGCTGACCTCGCACCTCGTTCAGTTCGGCACTCAGGGCCTGGACATGGGCGCGATGTCTCTGATGTTCTACGGCTTCCGCGAGCGCGAGTTGATCACCGACTTTTACGAAATGGTCACCGGTCTGCGGATGAACCACGGATACATCATCCCCGGCGGCGTGTGGGAGGACCTTCCGGACGGCTGGGAGGATGCAATGGGCAACATCCTCGAAGTCATGCCCGGACGCCTTCGCGAATACCAGGACATCATCAGCCAGAACCCGATCTTCATCGAGCGCACGCGGGGCGTTGCGACCATCACCGCCGAACAATGCGACGACCTCGGCACTACGGGCCCTATCGCACGGGCGGCGGGGGTCGACTGGGACATGCGTCGCGACGCTCCTTACGAGTCCTACGACGAGCTCTCCTTCGAAGTGCCCCTGCAGGAGCAGGGCGACGTCTACGCGCGCTACCAGGTACGCATGGCAGAGATGGAACAGTCGGTTCACCTGCTCACCCAGATCGTCGATCAGATGCCGGAGGGCGACTACAAGAACATGGACCCCAAGCTGACCCCCCCGCCGCGCGGCGAGCTCAATCGCTCGATGGAGGCGGTCATCCACCACTTCAAATTGGTGACCCAGGGTTATTCGGTACCACCCGGCAGCGCGTACGAGGTCGTCGAATCGCCGCGCGGCGAGCTCGGTGTGTTCGTCGTCTCCGACGGTGGAACCGCGCCGTTCCGGTGCCACGTACGTGATCCGAGCTTCGTGAATCTGCAGGCACTTTCACCGATGGTCAAGGGGGGTCTCGTGGCCGACCTCATCGCCGCGATTGCCTCGCTCGACCCGATCATGGGTGGCGTCGACAGATGATGCCTACGAACAACGGGGCCAACGAGGTGCTTGTAGGCGAGCACCTCGACTTGGCAGGAGACATCGTGTCCAAGTATCCGAACTCGCGTTCCGCGGTGCTGCCGTTGCTATTCCTCGTCCAAAGCATCGAGGGGCACGTTACCGACCAGGGGATGCGCGAGGTCGCCGCATTACTCGATCTCACTCCCGCCGAGGTGCTCGCGTCGGGGAGCTTCTACACGATGCTCAAGAAGAGGCCGTCCGGCGAGTACCTGATCTCGGTGTGCCGTAACGTTTCGTGCGCCCACCGCGGCTCCCACAAGGTCATCAATGCCCTGGGCGAGCGTCTCGGCGTGCAGCCCGGTGGTGTCACGCCCGATGGCAAGTTCGAGTTCGAGACGGCGGAGTGTCTGGCCACGTGTGACGGTGCGCCCTCGCTACAGATCAACTACGAGGACTTCTACAACGTGACGCCCATGGACGCGGTCGAGCTCGTCGACAAGATCGAGCGCGGCGAGACCGTGACCAGCGTCAGAGGCGAGCCGGTCAAGACCCAACGAGAGGTGAGCTACGAGACCGCGGTTGCGGGAGCACGCCTTCCCGGCACTGCGGGCGACCTCACCGCCCGCACCGTCGGTGGAGAGTCGCCGCGCGAGGACATGAAGGTGACCGACAGACCGAAGCTGGACGCGTCCGAGGAGTCGCACGGTGGATAGCCAGAGCCTGGTGGTCCGCAAGCGCCTGACGGAGGTAGACACTCCCTGGAAGCTCGACGCCTACGAGGGCTCCGGGGGCTACGAGGCAGCCCGCGAGGTGGTGACCTCGATGTCTCCGGAGGACACCCTCGAGCTGGTCAAGACCTCCGGGCTTCGAGGACGGGGGGGCGCCGGCTTTCCCACCGGGATGAAGTGGTCGTTCGTGCCCAAGGACATCTTTCCTAAGTACCTCGTCATCAACCACGACGAGGGCGAGCCCGGCACCTTCAAGGACCGCGAGATATTCGAGGAGGACCCGCATCAACTGCTCGAGGGAATGATCATCGCCGCGTTCGCGGTGGGCGCAGCCAAGGCGTTCATCTATTGCCGCGGGGAGTTCGCGCTCGGCTCGCGCCGGATGGACCAGGCGATTCGGTCGGCCTACGACGAGGGCTATCTGGGCACCGGCGTGTTCGGTTCGAGCTTTGACTTCGATGTCGTGCTCCATCGCGGCGCGGGCGCCTACATCTGCGGTGAGGAGTCGGCCCTACTCGACTCGCTCGAGGGACACCGCGGACAGCCGCGGCTCAAGCCGCCGTTTCCCGCGGTGAAGGGGCTTTACGGTCAACCAACGGTCGTGAACAACACAGAGACTCTGTCGACGCTTCCGCACATCTTCGCCAACGGAGTCGATTGGTTTCGCCAGTGGGGCACCGAGAAGTCGCCCGGCGTCAAGATCTTCTCGGTCTCGGGACACGTCAACAAGCCCGCCAACTACGAGGTGCCCCTCGGGACGAAGCTGGGCGACATCCTCGAGCTCGCCGGCGGCATGCTCGACGGAGGAGACTTCAAGGCAGTCATCCCCGGCGGCATCTCCGCACCGCTGCTGACCGAGCTCGACGTGGCGATGGACTTCGAGACGTTGCAGTCCGCCGGGACCATGCTCGGCTCGGGCGCGATCGTGTTCATGGACCACACCACCTGCATGGTTCGCAACGCGCTGATCGCGGCGCAGTTCTACGAGCACGAGTCCTGCGGGAAGTGCACGCCCTGTCGAGAGGGAACGTGGTGGCAGGTCAAGGTGCTCGAGCGCATCGAAGAGGGGGACGGCCGTCCCGAGGACCTCGGGCTGCTCCTGGAAATGTGCGATCGGATGGATGGGCGCTGCTTCTGTCCCCTTGGAGATACCTCGGCATGGGCGGTCCGAAGCAACCTCAAGCTGTTTCGTGAGGACTTCGAGGCCCACGTCCGAGAGGGCCACTGCACCTACGAGGCCGACGACCGCCCTCTGGTGGGCGCGGTGGACGTCGATTCGGAGGATCGATCTTGAGCGGCGACAACCTCGTCACTCTTACGATCAACGGCCGAGAGGTGCAGGCCGCGGCGGGAAGGACGCTCATCGACGTAGCCGAGGAACTCAACGTCTTCGTCCCTCGCTTCTGCTACCACCCCGGGATGAGGTCGGTCGCGGTGTGCCGTATGTGCCTCGTTCATATCGAGGGCCAGCGCAAGCTCCAACCGGCCTGCTCGACGCCGGTCACCGATGGGATGGTCGTCAACACCCGCGAGGAGAGCGCCGTAGATGCCCAGGAGGGCATGCTCGAGTTTCTGCTCATCAATCACCCACTTGATTGCCCCATCTGCGATCGCGGGGGCGAGTGCCCGTTGCAGGACCAGACCTACAAGCACGGCCCGGGGTCGTCGCGCTACATCGAGCCCAAGCGCACCTACTCCAAGGCGCTGGCGATCTCCGACCTCGTGGTGCTCGACCGCGAACGCTGCGTGCTGTGCTGGCGGTGCGTGCGGTTCTCCGACGAGATCGCCGGTGATGCCTTCATCCAACTGGTCGATCGTGGCCCCGGCACTCAGATCCTGAACTTCTCGGAGGAGCCGTTCGACAGCTACTTCTCCGGCAACACGATTCAGATCTGTCCGGTGGGGGCCCTCACCAGCAAGCCTTACCGCTTCGTTTCGAGGCCGTGGGACTTGAAGAGCGCGCCGAGCGTGTGTGCCTATTGCTCGGTGGGCTGCCCCATCACCAACGAGTCGCGCAGCGACAAGCTGGTGCGGTGCCAGGCCCTACCCAACGAGAACGTCAACGACTTCTGGATCTGCGACAAGGGGCGCTTCGGCTATCACTACGTGGACTCCGAGGAGCGCCTCACCGCTCCGCTCATTCGGGACGACAACGACGAGTTCGTTGAGGCCACGTGGGGAGTCGCCTCCGATGCGGTCGCCAGCAAGCTGCGCGAGGCGGGCTCGGCCGGATCGCAGAATAGCGAGGTGGGCTCGGCCGGATCGCAGAATGGAGAGGGAGCCAAGCGCATCGGCATCATCGCCGGCGGGCACCTCACCACCGAGGATGCATGGGCGATAAGCAAGCTCGCCAAGGAAGTCCTGAACACGCCACACATCGACTCCCGCATTCAGGACGCGGGGGCTCCCTACGAGCGGACGCTGCGCCTGTCGAACGTCGCCGGCTCGAGCGCAACCCTCAACGACCTCGAGAGTGCGCGCACGATCCTCTGGGCCGGGCCCGATCCCAAAGAGACGCTTCCCGTCTTGTTCCTGAAACTTCGGAAGGCGGTGCTCGACAACCGAGCCAAGCTGATAGTCGTCTCGCCGCGCCGTCTGTCGCTCGACACTTTCGCGACCCATGTCGTGAGAGCGGAAGCCGGACGAGAGGCAGATGCGATCGAGAACCTGAGCTTGGGTGCCACCGGCGATGACGCCGGCGAACCTCTGGTGGTGTGCTGGGGCCCGTCCTCGCCGGGGCGGGACGAGACCGCGCTCGTCGACGCGCTCGTCGACTTCGCCGCCCAGCGCGATGCAAAGCTGCTCGTGTGCCCGCCCCACGCCGGGTCACAGGGCCTCATCGACATGGGCGTTTATCCCTCGCTCGATGCCGGCCACGGCCTCGTCGAGGAGCCGGGCATGGACACGCGCGCCATCCTCCAGGCGGCGGCCGCCGGTGAGTTGGACGCCCTGTTGCTGTTCGGCGCCGACCTGATCACCGATTTCCCCGATGCCGAACTGGCGGATAGCGCGCTCAACGCGGGGGTGTTCACGGTGTCGGTTCAGTTGTTCGCAACCGAGACCGCGGTACGCGCCGATCTTCTGATCCCCAGCACCGCATATGCCGAGCGCGAGGGAACCTTCACCAACCTCGAACGTCGGATCCAGAAGCTCGAACCGCTGACTCCCCCGCCGGGAGTGGCCCGGGAACCGTGGCGATTCTGCGCCTCGCTCGCCCGCTCGATGGATCAAGACTGGGGCTGGCATTCGTTCGACGATGTGTGGGCCGACATCCGCGCGCACGTCCCGACGCATGCCGAGGTCGACGTCGGCAAGCTCGAGGCCACCGGCCCTACCCCCGCTCCTTACTACGAGAGCGGCTTCGAGGACGACCCCAGTCACTCGACCGGAGTCGTCGCCGGACCAGGCGGGCAGTATCCCAAGGGCCACCGCTCGGGCACTCCCTTTCAGACGGGGCAGAACTGGCCGTTGTCTTGGGAGCTGCGAGGGTTCGAGGCCCGCCAGCGTCCCGGCATCGTCCCTGCTATTCCTGAAACCGCGGGGTGGGCTCGGCCGGACCGCAAGTCAGATGGGGCGTCGGCGCTGAACGGTAAGGCGAATCGAACGCCGGTCGGCGAGGGCGACGGGTTCGAGCTGTACACCGGCCGTCTGATCTACGACGACGGCACCATGGTGTCGAAGTCCTCCGCGCTCCACCATCTCGCTCGCCGCGCCTACGTCGAGCTCAACGAGCAGGATGCCGAGGAGATGGGGTTATCCGAGGGCGACGAAGCGGTGCTGGGCGCAAACGGGTCGGAGGCCCGCTTGGAGGTGCGCATCGGCGATATAGCGCGCGGCGCGGTGTTCGTTCCCTACGACCCGCCGGGCTTCAACGCCAACATCCTCACCGCATCGCCGCGCGTCACAATTAGGCGCGGGGTGGCCTCGGCCGGACCGCAGAACGAAACCGGAGGAGAGGGCTGATGGGCGCCATCGCCGACTTCATCGGCGGGCCGGTGGTCGTCGTTGCGATCGCCAAGGTGCTGGTCGCGTTCGTGGCGCTACTGCTCACCACGCTGCTGACGATCTGGTTCGAGCGCAAGGTCATCGCCGACATGCAGGCCCGCATCGGGCCGAATCGTTGGGGACCGTTCGGCATCCTTCAGTCGCTCGCGGACGGGATCAAGCTCTTCTTCAAGGAGGACATCCGGCCGCGCCAGGCCGACCGCTGGACCTACGTCATCGCTCCGATAATGGCGGCCGTGCCGTCGTTTCTGGCCTTCGCGGTCATTCCGTTCGGCGACCGGGTGACGGTTGGCGGCGAGAGAATCGACTTCATAGTGAGCGACCTCAACATCGGGCTCCTGTTCTTCCTCGCGATGGGGTCGATCGGAGTCTACGGAGTCGTTCTGGCCGGGTGGGCATCGGGATCGAAATACCCGTTGCTCGGGGGCATTCGCTCGAGTGCTCAACTGATCTCTTACGAGATCGCGCTCGGCATGTCGCTGGTTCCCGTGGTGCTCGTGACGGGCAGTCTCTCTACGCTCGAGATCGTTGCCGCCCAGTCGGGCACGGTTTCCAACGTCACCTTCTTCGACGGCATCCCGGTGCTCGAGCAGATCTCCGGGATCTTCGAGTTCATTCCCAACTGGTACATCTGGTCGCAGTGGCCCGCGTTCATCCTGTTCATGGTCGCGGGAATCGCCGAGACCAACCGGGCGCCGTTCGACCTTCCCGAGGCGGAGACCGAGCTGATCGCCGGTTTCCACACCGAGTACTCCGGCATCAAGTTCGCGCTGTTCTTTCTTGGCGAGTACATCCACATCGTGGTGGTCTCGGCGATGGCGGTGACGCTGTTCTTCGGTGGATGGAACGGACCCGCCTTTGACTTCCTGCCGTGGATCTGGCCGGTGTTCTGGTTTCTGGCCAAGACGATCCTGTTCCTTTACATCTTCGTGTGGCTTCGAGCCACCTTGCCGAGGCTGCGTTACGACCGGTTGATGTGGCTGGGGTGGAAACGGCTGATCCCGGCTGCCCTGCTGTGGATCATGGTCACGGCGGTCGTCAATACCGAGGGCGTGTCGCGCCAGGTGCGCCTCGCGGTGTTCGCGGGGTTGTTCCTCGCGGTGCTGCTGGTGGTCGCAAAGGGTGATCCGAGGCTGAAGCAGGTAGTCACCCCCCAAGCGCCGAGCCGGTCGTCACGCTCGAAGGACCAGGAGGTGAGCAGTGGCTCTGCCTGAGATCCTCACCGGCATGAAGGTCGTCGTGAAGCACGTCTTCAAGTCCAAGGAGACCATTGCTTATCCCGAGGTTCGCCGGCAGCCGTTCCCTCGCTTCAAGGGTCGTCACATCCTCGATCGTCATCCCGATGGACTCGAGAAGTGCATCGGGTGCGAGTTGTGCGCGGGGGCCTGTCCCGCGGATGCGATCTATGTGGTGGGGGCCGAGAACAGGCCGGACGCCCGCTTCTCGCCGGGCGAGCGGTACGCGCAGATCTATCAGATCAACTATCTGCGCTGCATCTTCTGCGGACTTTGCGTCGAAGCCTGTCCCACTGAAGCTCTACTGATGACGACCGAGTACGAGCTCTCGGGCGACTCGCGCGAGGGGCTGATCTACACGAAGGACCAGCTCATCGTCGACGAGCCGATCATCCGACACTGGAAGACGAAGAAGGAACTTCCGCCCGATCACGGCATCAAGAGCGCCGCCGCCCACATAAAGGGTGGTCGCAAGTGAATCTAGAGATCGTCGTCTTCGGTGTGATGTTCGTCGTGGCGCTGGGATCGTCGCTCGCGATGCTGTTCGCACCGAACGCGGTCCACACCGCGCTGTTCCTCGTCG